>JBEGKW010000009.1:0-22397 GCA_041183865.1 Actinomycetota bacterium
CCAAGGATGATTGCTGCCGAGGTAAATCTCAGCGCCATCATGCCCCAAAGGCTGCCCGCCTCGGTCAGTTGCTTGGCGGCTAGATAGCTCGCTCCCCAAACGAATGCGGCGCCGATCAGGAGGATGTCTACCTGTGCCGAGCGCGCGAAGGCGACCAGGCGATTCACTGCTTGACCAAGAATCGGTTGAATCTGCCCTGTGCCACCGCGGCACCAAGGATGATGATCACGGCCCCGAGTGGTTCGTGCCAGGTGATGGTTTCGTGCAATAGCAATACACCGATCGCGACGCCAACCACCGGGGTCAGATAGGTGACCGCGCTCGCGATTGGGCTGCCAACCGTTGCCAGCAGGCGGTAATAAAGGATGTAGGCAAGGCCGGTTCCGAGAACACCGAGGGCCAACATTCCGCCGATCGATTCAAGCGTCGGTGGGCCTACAGTGAGCGGCCCGACCAGGTAGAAAGGCAACAAGGTAAGTGCCGAGGTAGAGACCTGTCCGAAAACCGCGGTCTTCGGGTCCAGTTTTAGCGGTTCAACAAACCTGCGCACGAATGGGCTACCGAAACCATAGAAGGTCACGGCCAATAGCAAAGCGCCGACCGCCAATGGGTCGTTATCGCCGAAGCCTTGCCAGATGCCGAGAACTACAAAAACACCGACCAAACCGAGGCCGAGTCCGGCGACCACCTGGGGTTTTGGTTTTTCGGCGCGAAAGGCGATCAGAATCGCGAGCACGGTGAAAACCGGTGTGCTGGCGTTGATGATGCTGGCTAAGGCGCTCGAGACGTGCTGCTCGGCAAAGCCAAAGAGCACCGCCGGAATACCGCTCATCAGCAGACCGCTAACCCAGAGCAGCCCCCACTGCTTTAGTGACTTTGGCATCGATACCTTTTGCAGCGCCAGAATCACGACTAGGGTCAGTGCGCCAATTGCTGTGCGCCAGAATGCGATTCCGATCGGAGGCAAGGTGCGCAGAGCAAGCATGATGAACAAAAAAGAAGAGCCCCAAATGAGGCCGAGAACTAAGTAGTTCAAGATCCATTTGGAGCTCTTCGTTGGGTTCATCCCAACAGTCTATTAGTGGGTTGACGGAGCCTGTTCAACTTCTGAACGGTCTCCTGACCATAGGGTGTGGAAGGTTCCATCCATGTCTACGCGCTTGTAGGTGTGTGCACCGAAGAAGTCGCGCTGACCCTGAACCAGGGCAGCTGACAAGCGTGGTGAACGCAGACCGTCGTAGTAAGAAAGTGAAGATGCAAACGCAGGAACCGGAATACCGGCAAGCGAAGCGTTTGCGACAACCTGGCGCCATGAGGTGACCGAGTTGGCAACTGCCTGCTTGAAGTATGGGTCGAAGATCAGAGACTGAAGCTCTGGGTTCTTGTCGTAAGCGTCAGCGATGCGGTTTAGGAACTGCGCACGGATGATGCAACCGCCGCGCCAGATCTTTGAAACTGCACCTAGGTTGATGTTCCAACCGTATTCCTTGGCGCCGGCACGGATGGCGTCGAAGCCCTGTGCGTAGGCAACCAGCTTTGAAGCGTAAAGTGCGCGGCGAACGTCCTCGACGAATGCTGCCTTGTCGGCAACGGTCCAAGCGGTTGCGTCGGCTGGAAGGCCGTCAACTGCTGCACGCTGTGCTGCCTGTGATGAGAGCGAACGTGCAAACACGGCCTCGGCGATTCCCGAAACCGGGGTGCCTAGGTTCAGCGCGGTCTGAACGGTCCAAACACCGGTTCCCTTTGAGCCAGCCTGGTCAAGGATGACGTCAACTAGTGGCTTGCCAGTCTTGGCGTCAACCTGCTTTAGAACCTCGGCGGTGATCTCGATTAGGAATGACTCAAGGTCACCCTTGTTCCACTCGTTGAAGATGTCGGCGATCTCGGCTGGGCTGTAGGCGCCGGCCTGACGAAGGATGTCGTATGCCTCAGCGATTAGCTGCATGTCGGCGTACTCGATTCCGTTGTGAATCATCTTTACGAAGTGACCAGCACCGTCGGTGCCAACGTGGGTTACGCAAGGCTCGCCTTCGGCGATGGCTGCGATTGAAGCAAGGATTGGGCCGAGGGTCTTGTAGGCCTCTGCTGAACCACCAGGCATGATCGAAGGGCCCTTAAGAGCGCCTTCCTCGCCGCCCGAGATGCCGGCGCCAACGAAGTTGATTCCCTTGGCTGAAACTTCCTTTTCACGACGAATGGTGTCGGTGAATAGTGCGTTACCACCGTCAACAATGATGTCGCCTGGCTCGAAGCGCTCGGCTAGCTGTGAAATAACAGCATCGGTGCCCTTGCCGGCCTGAACCATGATGATCGCGGTGCGTGGCTTGGCTAGTGAGGCTACGAACTCGTCGATGGTTGCGCTGGCGATGAAGCCGGCCTCTGGGTGCTCGGCCATAAGAAGGTCGGTGCGCTCAACTGAGCGGTTGTAGATTGCAACGGTGTTGCCCTCGCGGCTGGCTAGGTTACGAGCCAAGTTTGAACCCATTACTGCGAGTCCGACGACTCCGATATTTGCTGATGCGGTCATGATTTTCCTAAACCTCTTTATGAAGTGGGTAAGTGGGGAGTTTTTGACGAGTTGGCCATGAAAGATAGCTGGCTCTGTTCGCTCGTCATTGCGCGGACTTATCTAAAACAATATCGCAATTTCGCCGCCACCGCGCGGCATAACCGCTTGAGTCACCTTATTGAGGCAGATTTCGCTTTTTCGGCATACCTGGTGGCATGCGGTGCGTGTGTGATGACGTGGGCCACGGATGCCGCCTGCCCGCAAGCTCGAGCCGCGAATCGAGCGGCTTCATCGGTCACATCTCGGGCTGCTTCGTGCGCATCGAAAGCGGCCTGGCGAACCTCGGTTACGCCGAGCTCGCCCTTCATCCATGCGGTTAGGGCCTCGAGCGCCTGGCGTGGTCTTGGGTCGTCGGGTTCAATGCGCTCAAAGATTGGCAGCACGGCCTTGGCTTCGGCCAGCGCCGTTTCGGCGGCAATCAGGTGGTCGGTGTCGGTGAATGACATAAAAAGTGGTTGGTCTACCTCTGGTCTAGGAGGCTAGACCCGGAAATGCCGCAGAGGTTGCCGAGATCACGGTCGAGATGCCGATGGCAAGCAACAGCAAACCAAAGATGCGAGTGACGACCATCAATCCGTTTTCGCCAAGAAGATGTTCAACCGGTTCAGCGGCGAGCAGCAAGATTCCGGTCAGTGCCGAAAGAGCCAGGATGATGACCAGGTTTGAAATCTGTACGATTCCATTGGCGCTGTTGCCTAGGGCGATCACGGTTGCGATTGCGCCCGGGCCGGCCATCATCGGAATCGCGAGTGGCACTACCGCGGCACCGGCTGGCGCGGCCTTTACCTCGCGAGGCTTCTTACCCATCACCATCGACCAGCCGTAGGCGCAAATCACAAAAGCGCCGGCGATCCTGAACGAGTTCATGTCGATGCTGAGCGAACGCAAAATGATGTCACCGAGGAAGTAGGCGATGATGAGGGTCAGGCCGGCAACGGCGGCGGTTTTCAGTGCCGTGATGCGACGTTGAGTCTTGGTCATTTCGCTGGTTAGGTTCAAGAACACCGGCAAGGATGTGATTGGGCTGACGATCGCGAATAGCGCGATCAGAGTCGTAACGTCGCTGTTGAACTTCATGTCTTCAGTCTAAGGTTGTGGATTCTCAGGAATGTATGAGCGGGCTGGCGGTTAACATAGGTGAGTGGGGTAACCCACATTCGCAGCATTGCTCACCAAAGGTGTTTGGGCAGTCATTCTCAAAGGTCTCTGATGGCAAATTTGCTCTATAAACTCGGCCAGCTTTCGGCTCGACGCGCATGGTTGGTTATTGTCGCTTGGATTCTCATCCTTGGTTCGACCGTCGGTTTGATGGCGAGCTTCGCTGGCAAGCTGTCGACCACCATGTCGCTGCCTGGAACCCCATCCCAGTTGGTCATCGATGACCTTAAGAAGTCTTTTCCATTGGCCACCAACGCCTCTGGTGAGGTCGTATTTCACAAGACCGATGGCGTGGCATTCACTGCTGCCGAGAAGCAGCAGGTCACCGATCTGCTAACCAAGGTAAAGGCCCAGCCAAGCATTAGCGATGCCCTCGACCCATTCGTAACGGAAGCGAAGCTCGAAAAGAGTCGTGCTGACCTAACCGACGGCCAAAACAAACTCAAGACCGCTCCGGCCGACCTAAAGGCGGCGCAGGCAAAGGTTGATTCGGGCAAACTAGAGCTGGCCGATGCGCAGAAGAAACTCGACGCCGGCAAGGCAAAGTTGGCTGCTGCCGACAAAGACTTGGCTGCCAAGTTGGTTCAGGTCAATGGGGCGATCGCCCAGATGAAGGCTGGCGGAGCACCGCAGGCCCAGATCGATGCGCTGCTGGGTAACCAGGCTCAGATTCTCGCCGGTCAGGCAGAGATCGCCAAGCAAAAGCTTGCCTTAGTCGCTGGTCAAAAGAAAATCGATGCCGGCAAAGTCGCTCTAGTCGATGGTCAAAAGAAGATTGACCAGGGTCGAGCCGACCTTGCTGCAAATGCTCCGAAACTAGCCTCCGCCGAAAAGCTCCTTGCGGCGATGAAAAACTTCCACACCGTTTCAACCGATGGCAAGACCGCTACGGTTTCGGTTCAGTTCAACAAGTCGGCCGGTGACCTAAGCAGCGAATCAATCGCAGCGGTCGCAGATATCTTCGAGCAAGCAAAGATCGCCAACGTCCAGGTTGAGCTAAGCCAGTCACTTACCAAGACTCTTCCTTCAATCGGTGGGCCAGCAGAAATCATCGGTCTGCTATCGGCAGCCGTCGTGCTCTTCGTGATGCTTGGCACCTTCGTGGCCGCTGGCTTGCCTGTGCTTGGCGCGCTAATCGGTGTTGCCGTTTCGGCAACCGGTGCGCTTGCCCTTTCATCCTTGGTTGAAATGAACTCGACCACCCCGATGCTTGGTGTGATGCTGGGTCTTGCCGTGGGCATCGACTACTCATTGTTTATCTTGAACCGCCACCGCCGACAGCTGAAGTCTGGCGTCGAAATGCGCGAATCAATCGGTTTGGCGAATGGCACCTCGGGTAACGCCGTGGTGTTTGCCGGTTTGACCGTGATTATCGCGCTGGTCGCGCTAAACGTCACCGGAGTCGGCTTCTTGGGGCTGATGGGTAGCGTCGGTGCGATTTCGATCGTGGTTGCCGTAATGGTTGCCGTCACCTTCACTCCGGCGATGATGTCGTTGGTTGGCCACAAGGTGCTCTCAAAGAAGGAGCGCAGCCGAATCGGTAGCCCGACCAGTGAGCACGAGGCGATTGAGCCAAGGAATGCAGATCGTCCGGTGCTCTCGACTCGCAAGCCATGGATTTCGATTTTGGTGGTCGCCATTCTGATGGGAATCGCGGCTCAGCCGCTCGGCGCACTGCGTCTCGGGTTGCCTGACGGCTCATCCGAGCCGGTTGAATCGACCCAATACAAGTCCTTCAAGCTAACCGAGGCGGCATTTGGCGCGGGCGTAAATGGCCCAATCATTGCCGTCGCAACCGCGCCGGAGCAAGTCGCCGGCCAGATCGCCACCGATCTTCAGGCAAACATCGCCACCGATTTGATGAAGCTCGAGAGCGTGGTCAGCGTTGTGCCGGCCGCTATCTCGGCAGACAAGACCAAGCTTCTGTTCCAGATCATCCCAACCGATGGCCCGGCCAGTGCCTCGACCGAAAAGTTGGTCTTTGCCATTCGCGATTCAGCTGCCGAGCTGAAGAGCAAGTATGGCGTTGAGCTCGGTGTCACCGGTGCAACCGCGGCCCAGATTGATATTTCTAAGAAGCTGGCCGACGCACTTCCGCTGTATCTCGGTGCCGTGCTGATTCTCTCGATGTTTGTATTGGTTCTCGTTTTCCGTTCGCTACTGCTGCCGTTGATTGCCAGCGCCGGCTTCTTGCTAACCGTTATGGCAACCCTCGGTTCGACCGTCGCGGTCTTCCAGTGGGGTTGGCTGGGTGCCGTGTTCGGCATCCACGACCCGGGGCCGATCATGAGCTTCGTGCCGACCCTGATTATCGGTGTGGTCTTTGGTTTGGCGATGGACTACCAGCTGTTCCTAGGTTCGGGCATGCGCGAGGCATACGTGCACGGCAGGTCTGCCAAGGATGCGGTGAACTTCGGCATGCACCTGAGCAGTCGAGTGGTTATCGCGGCGGCGATCATCATGATCACCGTGTTCGGTGGCTTTGCCTTCTCTGATTCGACAACCATTCGCCCAATCGGTTTTGGTCTCGCTGTCGGTGTGCTGTTCGACGCCTTCTTGGTTCGACTCGTCTTGATCCCTGCGATTATGGCTCTGATCGGCAAGTCAGCTTGGTGGATTCCAAAGTGGCTCGACCGCATCCTGCCTGACGTCGATGTCGAAGGCGCCGCGCTCGAGCGCGAGCACCTGCACTAGGGGGCGTTGGCGGCGGCTATTGGTCGCCGGGTCAGCGTAACTTCGCGTCTTATTCAAGCGCCGACTAGGCGCAAACACCTAAGTTTGTCTTCGGAAAGGTTTCACATGTCATCAATTTACAAGTTCTCTGCCGCAGCGCTAACCGCGGCTTCACTGCTTTTGGTTGCCGGTTGCGCATCGACCGCCCCAACCGCTTCGCCGTCTGCCTCTGCGACCGCTGCTATCGCGGTTGATGCCGAGGCGGCAGCGCTTCTTCCTGAGGTCTACAAGACCAAGGGTCTAAACGCGGGTTCAGAGATTCCTTACGCTCCGATGGAGTTCTACGATGACAACAACCAGGCCGTCGGCTTCGAGGTTGACCTGCTAAACGCGGTCGCTGCCAAGCTGGGCACCACCGTCAAGTTCGAGAAGCAGGCCTTCGACACCCTGATCGCCTCACTCCAGGCCGGGAACCACGACCTCGCCGTATCTTCGATGAGCGACACCGTCGACCGCCAGAAGGCTCTCGACTTCGTTGATTACTTCCAAGGTGGCGCCAGCCTCATCGTTGCCAAGGGAAACCCAAACAAGGTGACTGGCCTAGACGGCCTATGTGGTCAGACCGTAACCACCGAGTCGGCAAGCTGGGAAGTTGACATCCTGGCGGCATCAAACAAGGCGTGTTTGGCCGCCGGCAAAAAGGAGCTCAAGACACTTGCTTTGCCAAGCGATGTTGAAGCACAAAACGCTGTTCGTGCGGGCAACGCGGTTGCCTACCTGAGTGACTCGCAGGCTGCCGCTTACACCGCAAAGGTCGCCGGTTCGGGCAAGTACTTCGAGCTAATTGTTGACCCAAAGTTCCCGAACGGTTACGAGAGTGGCCTAATCGGCGTTGGCATCCTGAAAGCGAACTCTGGTCTAACCGCAGCGGTAAAGGCCGCGCTTGAGTCGTTGTTTGCCGACGGCTCGTACACGGCCCTGCTGAACAAGTGGAACCTGGCTTCGTTTGCGGTGCCAGCGATCACCCTAAACGGCACCAAGTAGGTTGAACTTGACCGTTCACGTGATCGATGGCGGTCTCTCGACCGAACTCGAGCGTCTCGGTGCGCAGATCCAAGGTGAACTCTGGACAGGCCGCGCGCTGCTCGAAGACCCGGCTTTAGTGGCAGAGGCTCACCGAGCCTTTGCCCTAGCCGGTGCCGAGGTGGTCATTTCATCTAGCTACCAGTTGTCGCGACAGGGTTTCGAAGAGATCGGCCTCACCGCGGCAGATGCCGATGAGGCTCTGCGTCAGAGTGTCCGTGTTGCCAAGGGTGCCGTTGCCGGCACCAACACCAAGGTGGCCGCCAGCATTGGCCCCTACGGTGCCGTGCTGCACGACGGTTCCGAGTATCGAGGTGACTACAAGGTCGGCCAGGCAGCGCTCGAGAAGTTTCACGCAGAACGCCTAGCCGTGCTGCTCGAAGAGTCGCCTGACTTCTTGGCAATCGAAACAATTCCGAATCTGGTCGAGGCAAAAGCCTTGGCTCAGGTGCTTAAGAACGTCGATGTTCCAAAGTGGTTCTCGTTTACCGCGGCCTCAACCGAGCTGCTGTGGTCGGGCGAAAAGGTCGAAGACGCGGTTCGCGAAATCGCCGACCTGCCAAACCTCGTAGCGGTTGGTTTCAACTGCGTGGCCCCAGAGTTGGTTGCCGGCCTCGCCGAGCGTATCAAGCCTCTGATCTCTGCCGAGATTATTGCCTATCCAAACCGTGGTGGCATCTGGGATTCGGCAGCCGGTGTGTGGCTGGGTAACGCACCTCGCGAGCTAGCCAGCTGGCTTGACGAATGGATGGCTGCCGGGGTTACCTGGGTTGGTGGTTGCTGCTCTACCGATTCGAGCGACATTCACTCACTAAAGGTTTCCCTAGCTTTTTAGCCGAGCGCTCTTTGCGGCTCATAGACTAGGCACCATGTCACCTAGAAGTTTATTTCGCCGCTTCGCATTCGCTGAGGCCGTAACTTGGACACTGCTGATCGGCGGCTTGGTGCTCAAAGCGACAGCCGGCGTCCCTCAGATTGCACTGACCGTAGTCGGCGGGATCCACGGCGCAGTGTTCTTAACCTACGCAGTAGTTGCTTCACTTACAGGTGTGAATCAGCGGTGGGGAAGCCTTCGTACCGTGTTGTCGGTAGCTTTGGCAATCGTGCCTTACGCCACTATCCCTTTTGAAATTTACGTTGAGCGAACCGGCAGACTCACGGGTGCCTGGCGTCGCGAGCATTCCGGCGATTTGCGAGATGATCACTGGTTTGACCGGCTTTACCGGTGGTTCATCGTTCGGCCAGCCTTGCTGGTTGGATCGATGCTTCTTGTCGTGTTGGCAATCTTTGCCGCACTGTTGATTATTGGTCCACCTGGCGGCTGGCCCAAGCAATAATTGATGAATGCCTGACCTGCAGATAACTTATCCGGAAGATCTTCCGGTAAGCCAACGCAGGGATGAGATTCTCGAGGCCATTCGCAACCACCAAGTCGTGGTCATCGCGGGTGCCACCGGTTCGGGTAAAACCACCCAGTTGCCGAAGATGTGCCTCGAACTTGGGCGCACCAGCATTGCTCACACCCAGCCTCGCCGCATCGCCGCGCGTGCCGTTGCCGAGCGCATCAGCGAAGAACTAAAGGTCGAGCTCGGTGGCCTGGTCGGCTACCAGGTGCGCTTCACCGACAAGGTGAGTGCCGAAACCAAGGTCAAGGTCATGACCGATGGAATCTTGCTAAACGCGATGCAGCGCCACCGCAACCTCGAGCAATACGACACCATCATCATCGACGAGGCTCACGAGCGCAGCCTCAACATCGACTTCTTGCTCGGCTATCTAAAGCAGCTATTGCCGAAGCGCCCAGATCTCAAGGTGATTGTCACCTCGGCTACCATCGACCCAGAGTCGTTCAGCAAGCATTTCAACGACGCCCCGATCATTGAAGTGTCGGGCCGCACTTTCCCGATCGAGGTTCGCTATCGCCCTACCGCGCGCGAAGCCCACGACGATACCGACCCGGATGAAGAAACCACCGCCTCCGACTATATCGACGGAATCATCAAAGCCCTAAAGGAACTCGAGGGCGAAGCCGAGGGAGACACCTTGGTCTTCTTATCGGGTGAATCCGAGATTCGCGACGCCCAGGATGCCATCACCGGAAGCATCACCAGCGGTGCGCTCAATAAGAACACCGAGGTGCTTCCTCTATATGGTCGCCTCAGTGCAACCGAGCAGCACCTGGTCTTTCAGCCGAGCAAGATTGCCGGTTTGCGTAGGCGCATCATCCTGGCGACGAACGTTGCCGAAACCAGCCTCACGATTCCGAACATCAAGTATGTGATCGACGCCGGAACCGCTCGCATCTCGCGCTATAGCCCGAAGGCCAAGGTTCAGCGCCTGCCGATCGAAGCAATCTCGCAGGCCAGTGCCAACCAACGTGCCGGTCGAACCGGTCGAACCAGCCCGGGTATTGTCATTCGCCTTTACGCCGAAGACGACTTCGAGTCTCGCCCAGAGTTCACCGACCCAGAGATTCTACGCACCAACCTGGCCTCGGTCATTCTGCAAGCCGCCAACCTTGGGCTTGGTGACATCACCCAGTTTCCGTTCATTCAGCCGCCCGACCAGCGCGGTGTCAAGGATGGCCTAGGCCTACTCGCCGAGCTAGGTGCGGTTGAGGACGCCAAGGGAAAGACGGTTCGCCTGACGCCGGTGGGTAAGAACCTGGCCCGCCTGCCAATCGAACCGCGCTTTGCCCGAATGCTGCTAGAGGCTAAGAAGCAAGACCTGGTTCGCGAGGTGTTGATCATCGTGGCCGGGCTCACCATCCAGGACCCACGCGAACGCCCGCTGGCCAAACGTCCGCAGGCCGACCAGATGCACTTGCGCTTCGCCGACCCAACCAGTGACTTCTTGAGCCTGCTGAACCTTTGGAACTATATCGAAGAGCAGCAGCAGAAGCTGTCATCCTCGGCCTTTAGAAGGCTTTGCAAGAACGAGTTCCTCAACTACCTGCGGGTGCGCGAATGGCAAGACCTGATTCGTCAGTTGCGTTCGGTGGCCAAGCCGCTGGGCATCATCCCAGGCAACCCAAAGATCGACCCGGATGGCATTCACAAGTGCCTGCTCGCAGGAATGCTGAGCCAGATTGGTTTGCGCCAGCTGAGCGAAAAGAAGGGTGCCGACCTAGCCAAGAGCGGCAAGCCGGGCGCTAACAAGGGCCCTGGCGAATACTTGGGCTCAAACGGCAAGAAGTTTGTGATTTTCCCGGGCTCAACCATGGCCAAGAAACCGACCGCGGCAATCATGACCGCCGAACTGGTCGAAACCAGCCGCCTATTCGCCAGGATGAACGCAGCCATCGACCCGGCATGGGCCGAGGCGCTCGCCGGAGACCTGTGCAAGCGCAGTTACAGCGAACCGCACTGGGAGAAGACCCAAGGCTCGGTGGTGGCCTACGAGCGCGTGATGCTGTTTGGTGTGCCAATCGTGGTTTCGCGTCGTATGCAGTACTCGCGACTTGACCCGGAACTTTGTCGCGAACTATTCGTGCGACACGCTTTGGTGCAGGGCGAATGGGATTCGAAGCAGCAGTTCGACCGAGCTAACCGGTCGCTGATGAAGCAGCTCGAAGCCGAGGCCGATCGTGCACGAAAGCCTCAGCACTCGCCCGACGAAGATGACGCCTATCGCTTCTACATCTCGCGCATCCCGGCCGAGGTCTTCTCGACCCGAACCTTTGAGGGTTGGTGGCGCAAGGCCAAGAACGAGACTCCAAACCTGCTGACCATGACCCGCGAAGACCTGCTCGGCGAGCAGATCGCGGCCCCAGATGAGCACGAACACCCGACCGAGTGGTCTTACAACGGCCAGAAGCTAAAGCTTCGTTACCGCTTCGACCCTTCCGCCACGGATGACGGTGTCTCGGTTGATGTTCCGCTGCCGATTTTGGCAAGCCTGGATGCTGACCCTTTCGAGTGGCTGGTGCCGGGTATGCGCCTCGAGTTGATCACCGAACTGATTCGCAGCCTGCCGAAGGCCCTGCGCAAGAACGTGGTGCCGGCTGCCGACTGGGCGGCTAAGGCGCTCGCGCAGCTACCGGAGGAGCCGAACGGCAACATCCTGGTGGTGCTTGCCAAGACTCTGCAGCAACTCAGTGGCACCAAGATGTCGGCCGAAGACTTCGATGTTTCGCGCCTACCTAACTCGTTGCGAATGACCTACCGTCCGCTCGATGCCGCCGGCCGCCCACTGGGCTTGAGTGTCGATCTGGCCGCATTGCAGAACAAGTTCTCGGAGAGTGGCCGCGGAGCGGTGGCCAAGGTGGTCGAAAAGGTTCACTCGCCGATCGAACGCGACGGGCTTTTATCCTGGGATTTCGACAAGCTCGAGCAGAGCGTCGAGAGCAAGCACGGCGGCAATGTGGTGCGAGCATTCCCAGCGCTGGTTGCTCAGCCGAATGGCTCGGTAGACATCAGGTTGTTCTCGACCGAATCCGAACAGCTGCGTCATCACCGCAGGGGAGTGGTTGCGCTGGTCAAGGCCGCAATTGCCACTCCGGCGAAGTATGTCGAAGCACATCTTTCGCAAAACGAGAAGCTCGCCATTGCCGGTCT
Source organism: Actinomycetota bacterium (assembly GCA_041183865.1). Lineage (GTDB taxonomy): Bacteria > Actinomycetota > Actinomycetes > Actinomycetales > Microbacteriaceae > Rhodoluna. The sequence continues at coordinate 12,040 of JBEGKW010000009.1, forward strand.
GGATTACAAGAATTTCGTCGCTTTCATCGATGACGTGATTCTTGCCGTCGCCGATAGCGAACTACAAAAAATCGAGGCCGACGGGCTTGTTTTCACCAGAGCCGAGTTTGAGTCTGTGCGTGACGCTGTCTCGGCGATCATTGTTGAGTCGGCATTTGCAACAGCTACCTTGGTCACCAAGATCGCCGGAGCAGCGCGCGATGCCAACAAGCTGATTTCTTCGGTCAACGGTTTCGATTTCTTGTCGGTTCTCTCTGCCGAAAGGCAACACGTGGTTGAGCTGCTAGAACCGAACTTTGTTAGCCGGGCTGGGCTTGAACGCCTGCCGCGCATCCTGGTTTATTTACAGGCGATCAAGCAGCGCATCGAGAAGATGGTCGAAAACCCAACTCGCGATCGAACCGCTTCGCTCGAGCTAGATCAGGCAATCGGGCTGTACGTCTACGCCGGTGGCAAGTTTCCGTTGGCGCCAGACTCACCCACAAAGGTCGAATCGGCTCGTTGGTTGATTGAAGAGCTTAGAGTTAGCCTGTTCGCTCAGTCTCTAGGTACTGCAGAAACTGTTTCTGTTCAGCGAATCAAAAAAGCTTTGGGATAGGGCTGAATTTATGAGCATCAAAAAACGTCAAACTGCCACGCTCTCGATGATTGCATCGCTGGGTCCGTTTCAGTTCGACACTTATTTGCCTGCTCTGCCGGCTTTGATGCTGTTCATGCACACCACCGACACTATGGTGCAGTTGACCATCACCGCGAGCCTACTTGGCATGGCGTCTGGCCAGCTTTTCGTTGGCCCTCTGATTGATGCTCTAGGTCGTCGACGCCCACTTTTGATCGCGCTTTCGATCTTCATCCTTGCCTCGATTGGTTGCCTTACAGCAACCGATGTCACTTGGATGATTGTTGCCCGCTTCATCCTTGGTTTCTCAGCAGCTAGTGGGTTCGTGATCAACAACGCGTTCATCCGTGACGTTGCTGTCGGCGGAAATGCGTCGCGACTTTACTCAACTCAGGCGGCGATTACGAGTTTGGCTCCGGTTGTTGCACCTCTAGTTGGTGGGCAACTTCTATTGCTGGGTGACTGGCACGTGGTCTTCATCTTCTTGACCATCATGGGTGTCGCCGTGCTCGGCATGGCCGCCTGGCTGATGCCCGAGACGCTTGCGGTGGAGAAACGCAGCAAACTGAGCTTCAAGGCGACCTTCGCTGCCTGGGGTGGCATTTTGAGAGACTCACGGTTCGTGGCTCTGGCCGTAACCGGCGGGCTGCTTTTTGGGCAGGTCTGTGTTTTCATTTCGGGTGCACCTTTTGCGTTGGAGCGCGGTTTTCACCTGACCCCAACCGAATACACCTTCGCTTTCGCAGCTGTGACCATCGTGATGTTCTCGGCCAACACACTCAACCGTTCGCTTTTGAAGAAGTTCGCAAGCGTAAACCTGCTGCGTTACGGCCTCAGCCAAGGAATTTTTGCGGCCCTGTTTATGACTGCACTAAACCTCTGGAACATTCATACTTTGCCGCTCTCGATTGTCGGTTTCGCTTTGTCTATTTCGGCGATGGGTTTCTGCATGGCTAACATCATGGGTCTAGCGATGCGCGATCACGCTGAACGTGCCGGCACCGCGGCAGGATTGATGGGCTTCAGCAACTCCATCGGTGGCGCAGTTGCTGCCCCGCTCACCGGTCTGATATTTGGCCTAGATATCGTTGGCGTGACCGTGTTCATGTCGATTTTGTTGGTCGCAGCGGCTGTGGTCGGACTCATCGGCACCCGCAAAGAGAAGGCCGTACTTCACTAGCATCCATGGCGCTTATGCGAGACTTTTGAGATGACTTCAATCTCTGCCACAGTTGCCGCACTTGTTCCACACCCACTCGATTTCGTCGAGGTTGCCGTGCTCGAGCGCGATGGAATTGTCGAATCTCGACACCGTGGAATCGCCGCTCTGACCGGCCCGGATGGCAAGCTCACCGACCACCTCGGTGTCGCAAAGCGATTGATTTATCCGCGCAGCTCCGTCAAGCCACTTCAGGTGGTCGCCATGCGTCGCGCTGGTTTGGATTTGGTCGGCGAAGAACTCGCTATTTGCGCTGGCAGTCATCAGGGCACCGGTCGTCACATTGCTTTGGTCGACGGCATTCTGGCCGGAGTTGGCTTGGATGAAAATGCCCTGCAGTGCCCACCTGCTTGGCCGGGTAACCCGGCCGCTCGCGCCGAAGCCCCCGGCGAATCGAAGGCTGCCTTCAACTGTTCGGGTAAACATGCCGGTTTCATTGCAGCTTCAAAGGCCGCCGGCTGGGATGTAGACACCTACCTAGATGCCGAACACCCGCTGCAGAAATCGGTAGAAGAAGTTCTGGTCGAGTTCTCGGGTGAACCAATCCTGCACTCAACCGTTGATGGCTGCGGTGCCCCGCTGCACACCATTACCATCGAGGGTTTGGCCCGCGCTATCGGCAAGTTTGCAGCCACCGAAACCGAGATCGCCGAGGCTATGCTGGCCAACCCGTGGGCGGTCGGCGATGAGAAGTCTCCGGATGCCATAATCATGCGCCACGGCATGGTTGCCAAACTTGGTGCCGAGGGCGTCTTCGTGATTGGTCTCAAGTCGGGTCACGGTGTTGCTGTGAAGATTGCCGACGGTTCGCTTCGCGCTGCACCGCTGGTTGCCCTGCGTCTACTAAACCGCAACGGATTGCTTGACGACCAGGCATTTGCCGAGCTGCACGCATCCTTGACCGTCAAGTCAATGGGTGGCGCCGAATCGCTCGGCGAACTTCGTGCGCTCTAAACGATAGCGCGCTTGACCAGCTCGGTGACCTTCTTTTCGACGTCGGCGTTCCAACCCAGAACAGCAAACGATGTAGCCCACATCAGGTCTTCATCTAGGTTTGCGGCGTCTTGAAAACCCAGGGTTGAATAGCGCGATTTGAACTTGCCGGCATCCTGGAAGAACAAGATGGTCTTGCCGGCCGCGTCGCAGTAGGCCTGCATGCCATACCAAGTCTTGGCCTGAAGCCCAGGGGCAACCTTCTGGACTAGCGCGTGTACCTTTTCGGCGATTGCACGATCTGCGGGTTCCATTGCAGCTATTTTCTCGACCACTTCATGTTCGAGTTGCTCCGGTGACATCTTCTTGCGCGCTTTGGCGCGTTCGGCCATGGTTTCTTTGAGAGCTTGCTTCTCTGAATCAGACATTGCCATGGTTTGCTCCAAAACTCGGTTCGTGTTTCATAGCGTAATCTGCTTTTATGAGTGATTTGAATGAAGTTGGCGCGAACGACGGCTGGCGTTGCTGGTTGTGCGACGCAGCGGTAGACCCTGATGCCTCGACCAACTCAGACCTCGGCCCAAGCATCGATAACTACGCGGCTGCCAAGGCCAAGAAGGGTTCGGGCGTAACCGAACGTTTGGCTCACCGCGCTTGCAACACCATGAAGGGCAAGATTGCCCCGGTCGTTCCTTGGTCGCCAGATTTGTTCGTGGTTGACCCAGCGCCAATCTTCGAATCAGTTGAGCGTCTCAGCCGTAAGGGTGGACGTGAGATTGTTGCGCGCTGCCCATCTCAGGCCGATGCCGAGCAGGCTGCCGAGTGGCTGTTAGACCGCCTGTCGCGCTTCGCGCCAGACATGTCGTTTGAAACCCAGATCACTCCGGGTGGCGGGCAGTACATGCTCGCGCTGCGCGCCTAGTAAGGCTTTAGGAGCCTAGTACTCGCCCTTTACGACGAAGAAGGTGCCGCGAATTTCACCGGCAAGCTTCGACTTCTGGCGGGCAAATTTGAACTTGGATGCCAGTTCTTCCGGCACATCCATGCCCATTGAAAGCTTGAAACCTACCGCACGCTTTCCGCCTGACTCAAGCGCGTAAAGCACATTGATGGCTAGGCCGCTTTCATAGAAGACGTAGGTCCAGCGGACTCCATCAACCAGCATTTCAGTGGCCTCGAGTGGCTTAGACGCAATCACGATGTCGCGCTCGAGTAGAACCTTGGCAACGTAGTCGACCAAGTGCTTGGCCTTCTCGGCGGTCTCGGTGGTGAAGGTGATGTCGTACTTGTTCTTGAAGTAGCGAGCCTCGTTCGCACGCAAACCAGCGAGTGTTTCGGCTACCGGTGAAGTCTCTAACCCCGCGGTAGAGACGTTTACAAAGTCAATGACTCCAGGCATTTATGCTCCTCAGCGTGTAACCCCGGAGCCAACTCTATATGTTCACCCCGAAGCGAGCCGCCGCGGCATTCCAGGCTAGCTCTTTGCGGAAAGCTCGCAGGTTGGTGTCTTCGTCGATGACGAGAAGTTCAACCTCGGCCATGCGGGCGAAGTCTTCGATGGTCTCTGCTGAGACATCCTTGGTCAACACGGTGTGGTGGCTGCCGCCGGCTAGCATCCAGGCTTCCGCCGACTTAGCCAAGCCCGCCTTCGGTTCCCAAACGGCTCTCGCCACGGGTAGTTTAGGGAGGTCTTCAGTCGGCTCAACCACGGTGATTTCGTTGACGATCATGCGGAAGCGGTCACCCATGTCGGCCAAGCAAACCACGCGACCCTCACCCGGTTCGGCTGTGAATACCATTCGAACTGGGTCTTCCTTACCGCCGATGCCAAGCGGGTGAATCTCGATCTTTGGCTTCGCCCTGGTGATGGTCGGGCAAACCTCGAGCATGTGAGCGCCGAGCACCTTCGCGGTGCCCGGGCCGAAATGGTAGGTGTAGTCCTCCATAAACGAGGTTCCCTCAACCGTTGGTGCCATGGTCTTCAAGATTGCGCCTAGAGCTGAGGTCTTCCAGTCTCCCTCGCCGCCGAAACCATAACCTCGGGCCATTAGGCGTTGAACGGCCAGACCAGGCAGTTGGCGAAGTTCGCCTAGGTCTTCGAAGTTTGAGGTGAATGCCTTGAAACCGCCTGTCTCAAGGACGCTCAGCAGCGCAATCTCTTGCTTTGCCGCATAAAGCAGTGAATCGTGGCGGGCTCCGCCAGCACGAAGTTCGGCGACCACGTCGTAGGTGGTCTCGTACTCGGCGGCCAGTTCGGCCGCAGCGGCATCAGTGACCTTGGCGACCGCATCAACCAGGGTGTTCACGCCATAGCTTTCGATGCTGATTCCGAACTTCACCTGGGTGCTCACCTTGTCACCGTCGGTAACGGCAACGAAGCGCATGTTGTCTCCGAAGCGGGCGACTTTGAGGTTCTGGCTGGTATTCCAACCGATTGCCGCCCAGGCCCACGCGTCGATTCGGTCGGCAACGTACTGGCTCTCCGGAGAGCCGACCACGATCTTGCGAGCCACGGCCATGCGGCTGACGATGTGCGCGAACTCGCGGTCACCGTGCGCTGCCTGGTTCAGGTTCATGAAGTCCATGTCGAGCGTTGCCCACGGGAGCGACTGGTTGGCCTGAGTGTGTAGGTGAAGGAGTGGCTTCTGAAGCGCTTCTAGGCCGGCAATCCACATCTTCGCCGGGCTAAAGGTGTGCATCCAAGTGATTACACCGATGCAGTCATCATCCGAGCTGGCGTCGAGCATCGTGCGACGAATGGCATCCGAGGTCTTGAGCACCGGCTTCCAGATGAGTTCCACTGGGCTACCGAGCTTTGAGGCGATGCCATTGACCACTGCCTGAGATTGCTCGGCAACCTGAGCCAAGGTCTCCGGTCCGTAGAGCTCCTGGCTTCCGGTGAGGAACCAAATCTGCTTAGTCATTTTTCTTCCTTCTGGGCCTATTGGCCATAAACGTTCTGGTAGCGGTTATAGAGTGAATCGATTTTGTCTTGCGCAATCGGGATAAGCGGGCCCAGTTGAAGTGCCAACTGAACAGTTCGCGCCACGTCTTCACACATCACCGCACTCTTGACGGCAGCCCTGGCGCTAGCGCCGATTGTGAATACTCCGTGATTCTGCATCAGAACTGCCGTTGAGCGATGTGCGGCAAGGGTTTCGACGATTCCGCGACCGATGCTGTCGTCGCCAATGATTGCGAATGGCCCAACCGGAATAGGGCCACCAAACTCATCGGCCATAGCGGTTAGAACGCAGGGGATCTCCTGCCCGGTCGCCGCCCAAGCGCTCGCATAGTTCGAGTGGGTGTGAACCACGCCGTTGATCTCTGGCATGTGGCGATAAACGTAGGCGTGCGAATCGGTGTCGCTCGAGGCCTTGTGCTTTCCGTCGACGACGTTGCCATCGAGGTCACAAATCACAATATCTTCAGCCTTGAGAGAGTCATAACTAACCCCGGATGGCTTGATCGCGAACAGGTCGGCGGTGCCGTCTTCGAAGTGAATGCGCTCAGAGATGTTGCCACCTGTCCAAACCACAAGTTCGTTGCGCACGAGTTCTTTGTGCAGTTCGGCAACGCGTTTGCGGCTTTCGGCGATGATGCCTTCGCGGCTCGTGCCACTGGCCGAACTCGCAGTCGATGCGCGGTCATTTGTCGCCACGAATTCGCCGCGCTTTATCGCTTTGAGTCGCTTCATGACATCGTTCTGGCCGCGACCAAAGTAGTCATGCAAGCGGTCGTACTCTGCATACAAGAAGTCATACTTCGCCGATGCCGACTCGTTTGGTTGGTAAACGCCTCGGTTCGACTTGCCCATCGCCTCGGCGGCGGCTCGGATGTTTGAGTAGGCGCCGGCTGCCACAGCAGCGTGAATCGCTGAACCAAGAGCCGGCCCTTGCTCGCTCGCAATGGTCGACAGCGGTAGGCGAGTGACATCCGAGTAAAGCTGCATCAATTGCTGGTTTTTCAGCAGGCCACCGGCAACGATGAACTCAGTCACCGGAACCCCAGAGGCTTCGAAGGTTTCGATGATTTTGCGAGTACCAAAAGCGGTCGACTCTAGCAGTGCACGATAAACCTGCTCTGGTCGAGTGGTCAGAGTCGTGCCAATCAACAGCCCACTAAGTTCGTGGTCGACCAATACCGAGCGATTGCCGCTGTGCCAGTCGAGTGCCAGCAGGCCGTGCTCGCCGACTTCCTCTTCGAAAGCAAGATCGGTTAGGTGCTGGTGAATGCTCTTGCCGGCCGCGTTGGCTGCTTCGAAATACTCAGCTGGAACCTGATTCTCGACATACCAACCGAAGATGTCGCCAACACCCGACTGGCCGGCTTCGTAGCCGTAAAGGCCACTCACGATTCCGCCATCGACAACTCCGCACATGCCCGGTACCTCGGTGAGAATCTCACCGTTCATCACGTGGCAGGTGCTGGTGCCCATGATGGCAACCATCTGCCCAGGTTGGGTCGCTTGAGCGGCAGGAGCGGTGACGTGGGCGTCGACATTACCGACCGCGACGGTGATGCCCTCTGGCAAACCAGTCCATCCAGCCGCTTCACGTGTCAACTTGCCGGCTTCGGCGCCCAGCTGCCCGATCGGGTGGCGAACCTTGTCGTCGATAAACGAACCAAAACCCGGGGAGAGCGCTTCGAAGAACTCGTTCGAAGGGTATTCGCCATCCTGGAGGTTACCCTTGTAGCCGGCGGTGCAGGCATTGCGCGAGTAGGTGCCGCAAAGCTGCCATATGATCCAGTCGGCTGCCTCAACCCACTTGTCCATGTGGTGGTAAACCTCAGGGGCGTCTTCGAAAAGTTCGAGGCCCTTGGCTAGTTCCCACTCGGATGAGATCTGGCCACCATAGCGAGGGAGCCAAGATTCGTTGCGTTCACGAGCGAGCTGGTTAATTCGGTCGGCGTGCGACTGGGCCGCATGGTGCTTCCAAAGTTTTACGTAGGCATGTGGGTTTCCGGCAAACTCGGCTAGCGAGCTAAGGGGAGTGCCATCGGCCAGCGTTGGAACCATGGTGCAGGCGGTGAAGTCGGTGCCGATTCCGATTACATCCTTGGCATCGATGCCAGCGTTCGTGATTGCCTCGGGAACCGCGTGCTTGAGAACCTCGACATAGTCGGTTGGATCCTGAAGGGCCCAATCAACGCCAAGTTTTTGCCCGTTGAAGTTGAGCTTGGTGTCCATAACGGCGTTTGGGTATTCGAGCACACCCGTGCCCAGTTCGGCACCGTCAGATACGCGCACGACAATCGCGCGACCGCTCAAGGTGCCATAGTCGACGCCGATTACATACTTCTCGCTCACTTAGTCTCCTCAACCAAAACGCGCACATCCCATGCGCCAAGTTCGACAATGCCCTCAGACGTTAGGCGCTCGCCGGACTCTGCATCCACGTAGTTGGTCCGCAGGTTCACGGTTGCCGGTTGCCAACTCCAGTTGAAGACGAAGTTCACCTGGCGACCATCTTCGGTGACAGCGCGGTTGACCACGACCGATGCGCTGGAGCTTCGTGGCGCAATAATCTCGCCGGCAGCTGCGCCGAAGTGGTTGCCTAGCCAGGTGGCTAGTTCTTGGTCTGGGTAGGTAGCCAAGAACGAGATTGTGCCCTTGCCGTGCTGTCGCGTCGTCAATGCGGCAAACTCGCCGAAGAATGGGTGATCCAAGCGAAGCACGGTGTCGATGGCACTCGCTTCGAGCTCATCAAACCAGGCCCAACCGGCACCAACTGTTTCGCCATCTACTCTCGTTGCGCGCTCGGGCTTGGCAAGCATGCTGTATTCGCCATAAGTTACTCCGGCAATATCTCCAAGGATGGCTGGCGCCGGCTCTGTTCGAATCACAGCATCGGGTTTTGCATAGCCGGTGCGTGGTCCGACGATTAGGGTTCCGCCGGCCGCCGCGTATTCGCGCGCGAACTCAAGGGTTTCGTCTGAGCACACATAGAGGCTGTGCAAGATCAAGATTGGATGCATGCGAGCAAACTCTTCAGGGCTTTCGGTGATTTGGTTGTCACCGATTAGTCGAACGCCGAGACCTGCGTTGTAGGCAATCTCATACATCGACTGCAGGGTTTTTTGATAGGCCAGCGGATCGGCCATTCCATTGCCTCCACGAACCGGGCCTTGAAACTCAAATAGCCACTTGCTGGCGGTGCTGATAACAATTGCGACCTCAGCGGCAGGTGTCAACTTTCCAAGGGCAGAGATTGCTTCCAACGACTTGGCGGTCTCTTGAAAACTGCGATAGGTGCGCCCAGGTTTAAGGCTGTGAGGCAAGATGCCACCCCAGTGGTTCTCGACGCCGTAAGGCAGAGTGTGCCAATGCCAGTATTCGACCATATCGGCGCCGCGTGAAACCATGGCCAGGGCCGCCTGCTTGAACTGCCCAGGCCAGTGCGGAAAGGCGCTGGTGGCTGGCCCTTGCTGAATCGCCGAGCCGTTGGTTTCGGTTACCAAGAAGTTCTCTTGGCGAATGCTCCAGGCGTTGTCACAAACCAGATTCAGCGCGCTGGCGCCAGAAAGCGGAACCCACATCGGAGCGGGAGTTAGTTCGCCGGCGCCTGCAGCAACGCGTGGGTGGTTGAGTCCCTCTTGCGTCGCGTAGTACACGTTCACCGAGGTCACATCGAGGCTTTCGCCGATGGTCTGGTTATCCATGCCCGGGCGATCTAGGGCAACGCAGGTGGTGATGAATTGGTCATCCTTGATTAGGCCTCGTACCAACTGACGCTGCCATTCCAGAAAGTCATTGGTGATCTCGGCTTGGTGCTGGCGCCACGCAAGAAAGTAACTTGGGTTGGTGTTGCCATCCGGTAGCCACAAATCGTCGAACTCGTTCAGTGCGTGCGACCAATAGGTCAAGCCCCAGGCCGCATTGAGTGCCTCAACCGAATGATATTTCGCCTTGAGCTTGTCCTTGAATGCCTCGAAGGCCCCCGCGTTGTGCAAAATCTCTGCGCCAGGCTCATTGTCGACCTGCCAGCCAATCACGGATGGGTGGTTGCGATAGCGTTCGACAATTTTGGCGATCACAACCTTGCAAAGCTCGCGGAACTTTGGGTTCGAATAATCGACGTTTTGGCGGTGGCCGTAAGGAACCTTAGCTCCGGTGGCTCGTTCGGCGACAACTTCGGGGTAGTTCTGAAAAATCCAACGTGGCACGGCGTAGGTTGGGGTGCCAATGATCACCGAAACACCGTTTTGGTGGGCTGCATCTAAAACTGGCTCGAGCCAGTCGAGGTCAAAGGTGTTTTCGGTCGGCTGCCACTTCTGCCACACCGATTCACCAACGCGGATGACGGTTACGCCAGCCTCGGCCATCAACCTAAAGTCTTCGGCCGTTCTTTCGGTCTGGTGATATTCGTTGTAATAGGCAGCGCCATAGAGGATTCGGTCACTCTTGAAAGCCGTCATTGCTTCACCCAAACATCGGTCGTTATCGAAACAGCGCAAGCAAATTTGTTAGCGCTAACTATTTCTAACACACAAAGTTGAGTTGAAACCCGGTCGGTATCAATTCGTTAGATTCGGATTGCGCTTTCGCGTGAGGTCAAAATGCCTGGGATTAGCTTGCGCTTTGGC
>JBEGKW010000010.1:0-48703 GCA_041183865.1 Actinomycetota bacterium
TGTGCCATTGAGCAATTCGAAGCTGAGTGCGGAAATGAGTTCGCTGTCGCCCGAAGCAATAGCTAACTTCATGCGCTCGTGAACGCCTAGTTGTTCGTGCGTTTTTTGCTGATTGTGAATTTCTGAAAAATGATCGACAGGCATGCCTAGAAGTTACCGAAAGACACAATTGCCGGTCAGAGGTTTCGATTAATTGGGGGGAGACCGAAGTATTAACCTTTTCTGAGGAGAAGTAGGCTTGAACCATGACCAAGCAGGTTTCTGAAATCTTTGATTCGAGCATTTGGCACGAGGTGCCGGGTTTTGATGCGCTCGAAGACATCACCTATCACAAGCACAATGAGCTGGGCATCGTGCGCATCGCGTTCAACCGCCCTGAGGTTCGCAACGCCTTCCGCCCGAAGACCGTCGACGAACTTCACCAGACGCTTGATCACGCTCGTATGGATTCACGCGTTGGCGTGGTGCTTCTGACCGGCAACGGCCCTTCGGCCAAGGATGGCGGTTGGGCATTCTGCTCGGGTGGCGACCAGCGAGTTCGCGGCCGCGATGGCTACAAATATGCCGAGGGCGAGACCGCCGAAACTATCGATCCGGCGCGCAACGGCCGCCTACACATCCTTGAGGTTCAGCGCCTGATTCGCTTCATGCCAAAGGTCGTTATCGCCTTGGTGCCAGGATGGGCTGCCGGTGGCGGGCATTCACTAAACGTGGTTGCCGACCTCTCGCTGGCCAGTGCCGAGCACGCCAAGTTCAAGCAGACCGACGCCGACGTTGGCTCGTTCGCCCGCGAGATTTTCTTCCTGGGTGCCGAGTACAGTGCTCAGCGCGCCTATGAAATGGGTGTCGTCAACGCCGTCGTGCCACACGCAGATCTCGAAAAGGTCGGCGTCGAATGGGGTGCCGAAATCTTGCGCAAGTCACCACAGTCGATTCGCATGTTGAAGTTTGCCTTCAACGCGGTCGATGACGGTATCGCCGGTCAGCAACTATTCGCCGGTGAAGCAACTCGCTTGGCCTATGGCACCGATGAAGCGGTCGAAGGTCGCGACTCGTTCTTGCAGAAGCGCGAGCCAGACTGGTCGCCATACCCTTGGCACTTCTAGTCACGCGTCAGACCGCATAGCCAAACCGATAGCAACTGGATAGATGATTCCGCTCAAGCTGATTGCCGCCAACGACACCTTTGGTGCGCTGGTTGCACTCGGTGAAGTGCTGGCTGCCAATCAGGCGGTTTTCATCACAGCACCCGAGGTCAACGGCAAGATGCCGGAGACTTTCGGTTTGCCCGAAGAAGTCGAAAATGGGGTCGGACTTATCGTCGAAACCAGCGGCTCGAGCGGCAAACCGAAGCGCGTCACCTTGGCGCGCGAAGCCATCCTGGCCAGTGCCAATGCGGCACAGATTCGTCTCGGTGGCCCGGGGCAGTGGCTGCTTGCCTTGCCAATCAACTTCGTGGCCGGTGCCAACGTTTTGATTCGTTCGTTGGTTGCCGACACCCAGCCGGTCTTGATGAACACCAGTGTGCCATTTACCGCAGAAGCCTTCGCCCGTTCCGCATCTCTGATGACCGGTGCGCGTCGATACACCTCGCTCGTGCCGACACAGTTGGCTCGCCTCGCGGCGGCAATCGATGACCCGTTTAGCCCGAGTGGCAAGAACGACTTCTTGCTCGCACAGCTGCGCAAATTCGATGCCATTTTGGTTGGCGGCCAAGCTCCCCAGGATGAGGTTGTCACAGCACTCAAGGACCTTGGCGTGAACATCGTGATCACCTACGGCATGACCGAAACCTGTGGCGGTTGCGTTTACGACGGCGTCGCGCTCGACGGCGTTCAAATCTCTTTGGTGGGCAGCCGCATCGAAATCGCGGGCAAGGTCTTGGCGAGCGAAATCGCCGATGACTCTGGCGTTCAAGCAATCGGTGAAAAGTTCATCACCAACGACCTTGGTGAGTTCGACGAAGCCGGCCGACTGCACGTGCTCGGCCGCATCGACCGCGTGATCGTCTCCGGCGGTCTAAAGATCTCACTCGACCGCGTCGAAGAGCTCGCACGAGCGGTACCGGGTGTAGCCGAACTGGCCGCGACCGCAATCGCCGACCAAGAGTGGGGTCAACGAGTGGGCATCGTCTATCTCGGCAGCCCCGAGGTCGCCGACGAAATCGCTCTGGCGCTGGCCAATGACCTTGGTCCGGCGGGCAAGCCCATCCGTGTGGTTCGCACCGACGGTGTGCCAAAATTGCCTAGCGGCAAGCACGATCTTCAAGCGATCAAACGTCTATTCGAGGAGCTCTAATGGCTAACAAAAAGAAAAAGGCATCGCCGGCAAAGCTCTGGGTCGAAGGCGCTCGGTTGCGCACACTTCCGCTAGCCATCGCCCCGGTCTTGATCGGTTGGGGTGCCGCGGCTTCGGTTCAGTCATTCAAGCTCGGGCTCGCGCTCTTGGCCCTCGCCGTCGCCCTGTTTCTGCAGATCGGCGTCAACTATGCCAACGACTATTCAGACGGCGTTCGCGGCACGGATGAGTTTCGCGTCGGCCCACTGCGCCTAACCGGCTCGAAGTCGGTTCGCCCAGAACTCGTGAAGTATGCCGCGTTCGCATTCTTCGGTCTTGCCGCTCTTGCCGGCCTTGCCATCGTTTTGCTCACCGGCTTCTGGTGGCTGCTCGCCGTTGGCGCGGTCGCGATCGTTGCAGCCTGGTTCTACACCGGCGGCAAGAACCCTTACGGTTATGCCGGTCTCGGTGAGATTGCCGTATTCCTTTTCTTTGGTCTAGTCGCCACCATGGGCACCGCCTACATTCAGCTGGGCTACTTCGACGCGAACTCACTGTTCGGTGGTGCGGCAATCGGTTTATTCGCTTCGGCGGTTTTGATGATCAACAACATCCGTGACATCGACCAGGATGTGCTCGCCGGCAAGCGCACCCTTGCGGTCAAGCTGGGCAAGAAGTGGGCTAAGGCCTACTACTTCGCAATGATTTGGTTGCCGTTCGCGATTCTGCTTCCGTTTCCGTTTCTATACCCGGCAACATTCTTTGCTTGGCTAGCCGTGCTGCTGGTTTTGCCGGCCACGCTTATCGCCTCAACCGCAAAAACACCCCGCGAACTTATTTTGGTGTTGAAGTTAACCAGCTTCGCGGCGCTAACCTTCGGAGTATTTTTTGGCTACGGCTTGGCCGTGGTCAACTTCGCGCTCTAAGCGCAGAACTTACTTTTCTTCAGGCTCTGGCTTAGCGTCCAGAACAGCGTTCTCGTGGTCGCTGTCGGCGTCATCCGTGCCCACGGTTTCGTTTCGGTTGATGCGCTTGTAGACAGCCTCAGAGACGCGTTCGCGTTGTTTCGAGAAGAAGATCAGCGAAATGGCCAGCGACAGAACCGCCGCGATGAGGGCGCTGAAGAACTTGTCGAAGTTCAGCAAGATCATGATGACCAAAATGCCCACGAAAAGGCCCAAGCGAATAAGGATGTAGTTCAGCCATGCATTCTTCATGGAATAAGTCTAAGTTTTTCGCTGGTTAGAGTTAACCCATGAGGTTGTTGATCTTTGTTGCCGTAGTCGTAGGCATTGCCTTAATTTTCGGCGCGGTTTATGGCATCAGTGCAATTCTTGAACGCAAGCGTTCGGGGACCAACCGAACCACAACCACCAAGACCAACGCCCCGGATGACGACCCGGAGTTTCTGCGCAACCTAGCCCGCCGCTTGGCCGAAGAAGAAGCCAAGAAGCAAAACGAGGCTAAGCCGCAAGACGAATCGGACGAAGAGAGCAATGGCAAATAGTTCGTCGGTTCCGGCTCAGGTTTTTGCCGCTCACCTTTTGGCAACTCTCGCGAAGGCGGGAATTCGCAACTTTTTTCTAGCCCCTGGTGCCCGATCGCAAGCCTTGGCCATCGCGGCCGGTCAACTCGCGAGTGCCGGCAAAATCGATTTGCACGTGCGCTTGGATGAGCGTTCGCTCGGCTTTACAGCTCTAGGTGCCGCCCTTGCCTCTGGCGAGCCTTCGGTAATCATCACGACTTCGGGAACCGCGGTGGCAAACCTGCACCCTGCAGTGCTCGAGGCGAATCACTCTGGTGTTCCACTGATTTTGCTAACCGCAGATCGCCCGCACGAGTTGCGCGGCGTTGGCGCTAACCAGACCACCAACCAGGTCGGCATCTTCGCCGATGCGGTTCGCGAGTGTTTCGATGTGCCTGCACCGAACGGAGCCGAACGCGAATTCGCCGAGGCCGTTCAGCTAGCCATTGACGCGATTGCCATCTCGATGGGATACGACGGCGACCAGCCGGGGCCGGTTCAACTAAACCTTGCCTTCCGCGAGCCGCTTTCTGCCCTAGAGCCAAACGCAGCCGACCTGAAGCCTCAGCTGCAGCTGCCAGAGATTTTCGAACCGATTCCAGAGTTCGCGATGCTCTCGGCTGAGCTGCCAACCGTGGTGATTGCTGGCGCGGGTGCCGGTGACGACGCAGTTGAACTAGCCGAGGCTTTCGGTTGGCCGCTATTCGCCGAACCATCCTCGGGTGCACGTTCGGGTGCGAACGTCATCCTGGGTTATCGCAACCTGCTCGACCTCGACGGTGCCTGGGCCGAACTCACCGGTCAGATTCGCCGCGCAATCGTATTTGGCAAGCCGACCCTTGGTCGTGCCGCAATAAAGCTTTTGTTCAACCCAGAAGTAGAAGTGGTTGTTGTGCGCAGCCCGACCATGGGCCACTTCGATGTCTCGCGTCGTGCGGGCAAGCTCGTCGACGAAATCACGGTTGACGACGAGGTAGATTTCGAATGGCTCGAGGCCTGGCGCCGAGCCGATGCCGAACACGCTGCGGCTAACCCAAGTTCGAATGAACTCGATCGCCGAGCTCTCGTCGAGAAGGTCTGGCAAGCAACCGATGGTGGCGATCAGCTCATCCTTGGTGCTTCACGATTGATTCGCGAGGCCGATGTTTGGGCACCGGCGAAGCCGATTCGAGTCTTCTCAAACCGCGGTCTTGCCGGAATCGATGGAACTGTGGCAACCGCTGCCGGTATCGCATTGGTGGCCACCGAGGGAACCACTCGAGTGCTCCTGGGCGACTTGACCTTGCTGCACGATGCCGGTTCGTTGGCGATCGATAGCACCGAGGCCGAACCAAATCTTCAGGTGATCGTCGGCAATGATGGCGGAGGCAGCATCTTTAGCAGTCTCGAGATGGCCAAGACCCTCGACGAGGCTACCTTCACGAGATTGTTCAAGACCCCGCAGACCGTTGACCTGTGGCACTTGGCGCAGGCTTATGGTTGGGGTTACGCCCGGGTTGAAAACCTCGGACAGCTCGACGAGGCGCTGACCAAAACCGGCCGCATCCTGGTCGACGTTCGCCTCAGCTAGTTCAGCGCTTCGCGAATCGGCGAGAACTTGAGTTCGGTTTCGGCCAACTCGGCCTCCGGCTCTGAACCGGCCACGATTCCGCAACCCGCAAATGCACGTATGACTTCGCCAGCCTCAGACTCTTCGATCTTCGCTCCGCGCAGCGCAATCGCCCACTCGCCATCGCCGTCAGCGCCAATCCAACCAACCGGCCCGGCATAGCGACCGCGATCGAATGGCTCGAGCGAGCCAAGTAGTTCTTGGGCTTCTAGTCGTGGCGTGCCGGCAACGGCCGCTGTCGGGTGCAGGGCGGCCGCCAGGTCTAATACCGAGGCTTCGTCGCGAAGCACACCGTGCACGTCGCTGGCGAGGTGCCAGAGGTTCGGAAGTGCAAGACTAAACGGCTTCGGGTCGGCATCGACCTGAGAGCAGAACGGCTGCAGGGTCTGCACCAGAGAATCAACGGCGAAGGCGTGCTCGGTGGTGTTCTTGGTCGAGGCAGCAAGCGCCGCCGAAATGGCCTTGTCTACCTCTGGGTCGGTACCGCGACCCGCGGTGCCCGCAAGCACTCGAGCCGATACCTGCCCGTGAGCGACGCGAACCAAGAGTTCTGGTGAGGCTCCGAATAGGCCGTCAACCGAATAGACCCAGCAGGTCGGAAAACGACTGGCGAGTTTGGCCAGGCTGGCGCGGATGTCAAAGGCTTCCGGCATTGCGCCTACCAGGTCGCGAGCCAAGACAACTTTCTTGAGTTCTCCGCGGGAGATTGCCGCGACAGCGTCTTCGACCGAACGCTTGAAGCCCTCGGCCGTCTGGGCACCCGAGCCGAACTGAACCGGCGGGTTTGAGCCATACTCTGCATCTTTCAGCCAGAAATCTTCGAGGGCCTCGGTCGATGCGGCGTTGGCTTCGGTTTCAACCGTGGTCAGCCAGGCACGACCATCGCGCACGCCGAGCAAAATCCTTGGCACGATCAGCACGCTGGTTGCCGAGCTTTCATCGGCAAATGCGATGCTGCCGAAGGCAACTAACCCGGTGCCGGGCAACTTCAACTGGTCTTCAACGTTTGCGCTAGAGGCAAGTTCGCGCCACTTGGTCGCCAATTCTTGGATGCGGTTCTCGCCGCGAGCCTCGATGCGAAGGGCCTCGCCCCAGCCAACCAAACCCTGGCCGCCACGGATGTAGGCCATCGGGTTTTCAGGAAGCCGGTTAATCAGATCGAAAGAGCCAAGCTCCAACGCGATCGTTGAAAGGCGAATCGACATCCTGCGCCTTTCAATAGTGTCTGAGTGTTTTCTGTGAAACAGACTGCGTGCCTGTTCTAGGTATCTATCAATGGCTAACCTAAATGTGAACCTGAAAAATCCTAACCGCTTTAGAAAAGGTAGAAATGTCAACCAAGAAGCTGGCCGTTACGGCACTTCTGGCTTTGGCATTCTTCTCTCAGTCATCCTTGGCTGCCATGGCAGAAGATTCTGGCAATGACGACGATTCGAGTTCGTTCGTCACACCAACCGGCCGACCAACCGCTCCTGCGCCATTCGAACGCAAGCATGGCGACCGCAAAGACGGCGACCGCAAAGAACACAACGATGACGGAGATTTCCAAGTTGCCGTCCCGCCGATGGTAATCACTCCAAATGACGATGCAGACGATGACGCGACTAAAACCGGTGGCGCAGGTCTAAAGGGTTTCAAGGTGGCTCCACCAAAGGGTGGTTCGGGCGTGAACTCAAGTGTTCCCGACACCGCAGGCAACGAACAGGTGATTGAGCCCAACTCGGCTGCCTTTGACCCAACCGCAAACCAGCCGATTCAGATGAATCAAGTTCACCCGAGCAACAAGACTCCTGCTGATGTCTTTATTCAGAGCGCCCAGATAGGCGTCGGAGCGATGGCTGCTGGTGCTGCCGTGCTCGGCGTCGCCGCCGCAGTTCGTGGTCAGCGC
This sequence comes from Actinomycetota bacterium, assembly GCA_041183865.1. Classification (GTDB taxonomy): domain Bacteria; phylum Actinomycetota; class Actinomycetes; order Actinomycetales; family Microbacteriaceae; genus Rhodoluna. The sequence goes on from JBEGKW010000010.1 coordinate 7,300, forward strand.
ACTCGCCGAGAAACGAAAACCGATTTCATCTACGAAGTTGAGAACTAACCCGAGTTAATCGGAATAACCCGCTATTGGGGAGGGTTCTGCCTAAGGACCTCGAAGGTAGGATTAACCCGTGAGCAAAGCAGATCTGGCCAAGAAACCAGCAGAAGTTGCGGCCATGTTTGACGAAGTGGCTCCGACCTACGACCTAACCAACGCACTCTTGTCTTTTGGGCAAGACGCCCGGTGGCGCAAAATCGTGCGCGAGGCCGTGTTTCCTGAGCCCGGCCAAAAAATCCTCGACCTAGCTGCGGGCACCGGAGCATCTTCGGTAGCTTTCACCGGCCCGGACATCAAGGTCGTTGCCGGTGACTTCTCTGAGGGCATGTTGGCCGTTGGCCGCAAGCGCCACCCAGAAATCGAGTTCGTCTACGCCGACGCCACCAACCTTCCGTTCAAGGATGGCGAGTTTGACGCGGTAACCATTTCATTCGGTCTGCGAAACGTTGTCGATGTTGAGAAGGCCCTAGCCGAGATGCATCGCGTGACCAAGCCTGGCGGTCGCATTGTGATTTGCGAGTTCTCAAAGGTCACCAACCCGGTACTCGCTCCGTTCTACAACCTCTACCTGAACAAGATTTTGCCTGGCTTTTCTCGTGTAGCGAGCAAGACCCCAGAGGCTTATTCATACCTGTCAGAGTCAATCTTGGCGTGGCCGAACCAGCGCGAGCTCGGCATCAAGATCACCAACGCCGGCTACGAATCGGTTGCCTATCGCAACCTAACCTTCGGAATCGTGGCTGTGCACCACGGCCTGAAACCAAAGGCAAAGCCAGCCGCCAAGGCAAAGCCAGCCGTAAAGGCTGCCGCTAAGCCGCGCGCAAAGAAGGCCACAGCATGAGCCCAATCGCCCTTCCAAAACAGCTAAAAAAGGTTCAAGACCGTGCGCTCTTGAAGGCACTGGAAAACGGTCTAGAAACCGTCGAAACCCAACTAAAGTCGGCAACCACCTATGCCGATTCGGTTGCCAAGAACTCGGCTCGCCACCTCGTCGATGCCGGTGGCAAGCGCATTCGCCCAGCCTTGGTTTTGCTCGCTGCTCAGCTCGGTGACCCAAACACGCAAGAGGTTTTTGACGCCGCGGTTGTAGTCGAACTAACTCATCTAGCGACTCTGTATCACGATGACGTCATGGATGACGCCCCAACCCGTCGCGGTGTTCCTACCGCTCAGCACGTCTGGGGTAACTCGGTCGCTATTTTGACCGGTGATCTTTTGTTTGCTCGTGCATCCCAGGTTGGCGCCAACCTCGGCCAAGAGTCACTCACCCTTCAGGCCGACACCTTCGAACGTCTCTGCCTTGGGCAGCTGCACGAAACCGTTGGCCCGACCGATGGCCAAGACCCGATCGCTCACTACATCCAGGTACTTGCCGACAAGACTGGCTCACTCATCGCCGCTTCGGCTCGCTTGGGCATTCTGCTCTCTGGCGCCCCGGCCGAATACGACGAGCCAATGCGCGTTTACGGTGAGAAGGTTGGCGTTGCCTTCCAGCTCATCGACGATGTCATCGACATTTCAGCGGCTGGCCCTTCGGGTAAGACTCCGGGAACCGATCTTCGTGCCGGTGTGCCAACCATGCCAGTGCTTTTGCTTCGCAAGGCTGCCGCGGCGGGCGACAAATCAGCTGCCGACCTGCTCACTCTCATCGACGGTGACCTAACCGAAGACAGCGTGCTCGCCTATGTGGTCAAGCGTCTGCGTGAGCACTCGGTTGCCGAGCAGGCATTTGCCGAGGCTAAGCGCTGGGCAGACGAAGCCGTTGAGGCTATTCAGGTGCTGCCGGCCGGTTCAGTTCGCACTGCGCTCGAGCTATTCGCTCAGGCCGTCGTCGACCGTCAGCAGTAAGGCTATGGCTCTAAAGTCGAATCGCTCGCGCGAAGTCCAGATTCGCCTGCTTGTCACCTTCTTTTTTCAGGGCATCGTAAGCACCACAACGATCCCTAGAATCCCCGAACTTATCGACCAAATTGGCGTGAACTTCTCGGCCTGGGGAGCCATCCTTGGATTTGCCGGTCTTGGTTCGTTTATCGGTCTCGGTATTGCTAATCGACTAATCGTTCGCTTCACCTCGCGCAGAGTTTTGCTGGTCACTTCGGTTCTCGCTGCTATGCTCATTTGTCTTTTGCCGTGGATCACCAATGCTTGGATTTTCTTCGCTCTACAGGCGCTGATGGCCTTCGTTGGTAGCTGTCTAAACATCTCGCTCAACTCGCAGTCGGTGGTTTTTCAAAAGCTCATCAACCGCACGATTATCGGAAGACTGCACGGTGCTTGGAGCATCGGCGCGGCTTCATCCGTAGCTGTTAGCGCTCTGTTGGCCAGCTTCATGCCGCTGTGGCTGCACTTCTTGCTCGTACCCGGCCTAGCGGCCGCTGTTTTTATTTGGAGCACACGCGGTGTTCTAAGCAGCGATGAAGTTGGCAAGGCCAACGAGCGCAAGCAAATGAAGAAGAGCTCGTTCTTCAAGTCGCCTCGAGAGATTTGGCTGCTGTCCGCCGGCCTATTTGCGGGTATGTTCCCTGAGCTCGTGATGATGGACTGGTCGACCGTGTTCAGCAAGAAGGTCTTGCAGCTAAGCCCAGGTCTCGGCGCGATTCCTTACATGGTCTTCGTCGGCGCAATGATCATCATTCGCCTTTCGACAGTGCGTTTGACCAAGAACCGTCCGATTCTTCGCATCGCCAACATCGGTGGCTTGTTTGGTTCGGTCGCGATGGGTCTCGGAGTGATTCTCGGCCCGCTAGCCGCCCAGGTCGACCCGATCTTCGGTTTGGTTGTGACTTCGTTCTTCTGGATGATTGCCGGTTTCGGCATCGGCCCAATGGTGCCAACTTTCTTCGGCACCGCCGGCGGCGTCAAGGGTCTGACTACTCCGCAGGCACTTGCAAGGATGAGCTTCACCAACGCCATTTTGGTCATGGGCGCAAAAACCGTGATGGGCGCCTTGGCTCAGAACATCAACCTAGAGGTCGCCTTCATCTTCCCGACGATCCTGCTGTTTGTTGCCGGCTTGATTGCGGGTCGAGTCGCCAAGCGTCCGACTGGTTCGCCAACAGTCGTTGACGACGCTTTCCCGATGACCGGGCCCGTCGGTGTTCTACCGGTCGACGATTAAACAAAAAGACCTCGCTTGCGCGAGGCCTTTTTAGGTTTTACTATCTGAAGTTTCCGAACTGGATGTCAATATCCAAGTCTTTGCCCTTGAGCAACTGCATGACTTCCTGAAGGTCATCACGAGACTTGCTCTGAACACGAAGTTCGTCGCCCTGAATTTGAGACTTGACGCTCTTCGGGCCTTCTTCGCGGATGATCTTTGAGATCTTCTTGGCCTGCTCTTGGTCGATGCCGTTCTTCAGCTCGCCCTCGATGCGGTATTCCTTGCCCGATGGGTAAGGCTTGCCGTCGACGAAGCTCTTTAGTGAGATGCCGCGCTTGACCAGCTTTGACTGGAACACATCCAAGACAGCCTTAACGCGGTCTTCGCTAGCGGCCTTCATCAGAATTTTTTCGCCGCTCCAATCGATCTCTGCACCCACACCCTTGAAGTCGTATCGAGATTCGATCTCCTTCTGTGCCTGCATTAGAGCGTTGTTCGCTTCTTGCTTGTCTACTTTGCTTACGATGTCGAATGTTGAATCAGCCATGAGCCAAGTTTACCTATCGGGTTGATGCGGATACGTGGGCGGTGCTAGAACGAATCAAAAGCTTGGCCGGCCACTCGATGGTTTCTTCGACGTTGCCGCGGGTATCGAAAGCTTTGTCGTCGAGCAGATCGATCAACATCTGGGCGGCGGTCGAGCCCTGTTCGCGAACTCGCTGGTCGATGGTGGTCAAGCCGAAGAACTCGGACATGTCGTGGTTGTCGATGCCGATGATCGAAATATCCTGAGGCACGCGAAGACCCAAGTCCTTGGCGGCCATGATGGTGCCGAATGCCATTTCATCCGAGTTGCAGAACACCGCGGTAGGGCGGTTGTGAGGGTCGCCCAGCAACTGCTTGGCAACGCGGTAGGCATCCATGATTGTGTAGTCGGTCTGAACCTGCCAAATCTTTTTCGCTTCGATTCCGGCAGCCTCGAGTGCTTCGAGGTAGCCGAGACGGCGAAGGTTTGGCTGGTTGAACTCGCGGTCAGAGAAAGGGCTTTCACCGATGTTGGCAATCTTGACGTGGCCGAGCGAGATCAGGTGCTCGGTGGCGAGGCGGCCGGCCTTGATGTCGTCGAGAGCCAGGGTGCGGGCACCTGGGATGGTTCCACCGACACCGATGATCGGCTTCTTGAGGCTGTTTAGAGTTGCCAACTCGGATGCGTTTGGGCGCACCGCTACGGTCAGCACAGCATCGACGCGTTGGCGTGGCAAGAACTCGTTGAAGATGCGCTTGCGCTTCTCGTCGTCACCGCTCGAGCTGCCGGCACTCAGGTTGTAAAGGGTGAGGTCGTAGCCGTTGTCGATTAGCTTCGAGTCAGTTTCTTCAAGGATGGCAGAGAAGAACCAGCGGTCTAGGTATGGCATGACCACGCCGACGTTGCGGTTGCGACCGGTGGCCAGTGTGTAGGCGCTGTGTGAGGCGGTGTAGCCGAGCTCGTCGGCAGCGGCAAGCACTTTGGCGTGGGCCTTGGCCGAGACGTGGTTCTTTCCGCTTAGCGCGCGGGATACGGTTGCGGTGGAAACTCCTGCAAGTTTTGCAACGTCTTCGATGCCAGCCATGTAAATTCCTGTAAGTTCGAACGAATTTTGCCGAATTTGTAAAGCGTTTACAATTTAGCCGATATTGTGCCGATTACCCATACGAGATTTATTCGGCTAAACTTATCAAGCACGTTCGTCCAGCTGATTACAGGTGGCCGAGGGTGCATCTGGCTAGTTACCCAAGCGGCCAAAGGGATCTGACTGTAAATCAGCCGGCTCAGCCTTCGGGGGTTCGAATCCCTCACTAGCCACAAAAACCCCACTCCTCCACAGAGTGGGGTTTTTACTTTGCCTAGACTGATGTCATGACTAAGGCCCTGCTCATCATCGACATTCAGAACGATTACTTCGCTGGCGGCGCGATGGAGTTGGTAGGCCCGGATGCCGCAGCGCATAATGCGGCACGCATCCTGGCTTCATTTCGCGATCAGCGGCTACCAGTCATCCATGTTCAGCACCACGCGCTCAGCTCAACCTCGACTTTCTTTGTACCCGGCACTCACGGCGTGAAAATTCACGAGTCGGTCGCGCCGTTCGATGGCGAGATCGTGATTACCAAGAATTTTCCAAACGCATTCAGGGGAACCAACCTCAAGGATGTGCTCGCCGGCTTAAACCTTGAGCAGCTTGTGGTTGTCGGAATGATGACTCACATGTGTGTTGACACCTCGGTGCGCGCCGCTAACGATTTCGGTTTCAAGGTGACCCTGGTCGGCGACGCGTGTGCAACTCTAGATCTCGAATACGACGGCCGAACCGTTGCAGCCGCAGATGTGCAGCTGTCCTACCTCGCTGCCATCGATGGTTCGTTTGCCCAGGTGACCGAAGCGCAGAGCGTAGTCTGATTCAGTATGTGTCGCTATGAATGGCGAGGGTTATTCATCTCAATTATTTACTGATTCGTTATCTTGCTTCAATAGGCTTTCGATTAGCGAATCAGCATCGAAACTTAAGGAACAGTGGCCATGGCAAACATCATTCTTCTAGGTGGAACCGGGCACGGCGGATGGTATTTCGAAGAGGTTGTTCCGAAGCTCGAGCAGGCTGGACACGTCGCATTGGCACCGCACATGAGTGGTCTAGACCCTGACGGTGTTTCAACAAAGGCCATCAATCTTGACACCCACATCGAGGATGTGCTCACGGTAATCGAGAGCAATGGATTCGACGAAGTTGTGTTGGTTGCTCACAGCTATGCGGGCATGGTGATCACCGGTGTGGCCGACCGAACCAAAGCCAAGGTAACCGGGCTTATTTATCTTGACGCGCCTGTGCCAAAGCCTGGTCAGCGTTTGTGGGACATCATCGACGAAGATATGCGCCAAGCTTGGCTTGCATCAACAGTTGATGGGCTAAACATCCACCCTGGTGCCGACTTTAAGGCGTTTCGACCTCGAGTTATGCCGCACCCGTTTGGAACCAAACTTCAAGCACTGAACTACTCGGAGTCGGTATTTGACGTGCCGACCAAGGTCTATGTGTATTCCGAAAAGTACTTCGGCGTGCCAGAGATGAAGAGCCCGTTCACCGTCATCTACAACCGGTTGCGAGAGACTGCTGGCTGGACAACATATTCGTGGGCGCACGGCCACGACTTGGTTGCCGAAGTTCCAGAAAAAGTTACCGAACTAATCCTTGAGACGGTCGCGAAGATCTAAATCTTCAAGCACTAAATCTTGTAGTGAGCCAGTTTCTGCTCGTCTAGCTCAATGCCAACGCCAGGCAGGTTAGAAACTTTCATCTCGCCATTTTCGATTGCAAGCGGAGTGAGAACCAGGTCATCTGCCATGTCTAGATAGTTAGATAGCTCGGCGGCCTTCTTGGTGGTTGCCTTGTTGGCAGCGCCAAAGGCAAGCGAGGCTGCAGTGCCAAATTGGGTGTCGATCTGGTTGCCGATCATCACCTCAACGCCCATGCCCTCGCAAAGGTTAAGAATTCGAGACGCATTTGAGAAACCACCGCGAGCGGTCTTGATGCTGATTGCGGTGCAACCTCCAGACAGCAGCTCTCGAGAAACATCGCCCATGGTCGGCACGCTTTCGTCGCCAACCACCGGAATCATTGACTTCTTGACGATTTCACGACGCCCGAGAGCATCCTTGGCGTCGCAAGGTTCTTCTAGTGTCGAGACGCCGGCATCCATGAGAATCGGCAGAGCGGCTAGAGCCTGAGTCGACGTCCAACCGCGGTTAGCGTCAACATAGATGTCAGCTTCAGCACCGAGGCCGTCACGCAGAACCTTGCAGATTTCGAGGTCTAGGCCGATTGGCGAGCGCCCGACCTTCACTTTGAAGGCGTTGATGCCATAGGTCTCGCGCATGTGCAGCGCCTCATCCAGAACAACCCCGGGGTCATCGAAGCCAAGCATGTGAGAAACCTTGAGTGACTTGGAATAGCCGCCGAGCATTTCGTGCACCGGCAACCCGAGAGTCTTGCCGAGAGCATCCCAGATAGCGATGTCGACGGCACCTTTGGCTGCGTCGTTGCCGATGGTGCGGGTGAGAATTTCACGGATGCGCTCTGAGTCGGTCAACTTCAAGCCGACCACGCCGGGTGCAAAAAGCTTGGCGATGACGGCAACGATAGATTCCTGAGTTTCACCGTAGGTATATGGACGTGGCGGAGCATCGGCGTAGCCGACAACTCCGTCAACGGTGGTGACTTTTACCAGTACGTGATCGGCAACGTTGACCATGCCGCTCGCGAACTTTAGGGGCTTCTTATAGGGAATCGCGTACGGAATTGTTTCGATTGATTCGATAATCATTTGCTTAGTCCTTAAGAGCGCAGGTACATGCCGGTCGGGTCGATTTCGGTTCGCAGAAGGTCGAGTTCATCGGCCGATGGGTTCGGGATTATCTGAAGGTCTGGGTGGACCTTCAGCGCCCAACCGGTCGACTTGATTACGGTTTCGACATCAACACCAGCGTGAATTCCGGTTAGCTGCAATTCCGAACCGGCTTCCTCTCGGGCTAGCACTCCATACTGGGTGAAGACGCGGGTTACACCGCGTGCTTTCGAGCGTCCGCCCTCTTTGCGCGCCATGTCTGGTGCAGCCGAGGTGATGAAATCTACGGTTTCAACGAATGAACGCTCTGAGTGGCGGCGCATAATCACGAAGGTCTCCTTGGCGTTGGCCAAAACCTCGTGCGCACCGCCTGAGCCAGGCAGTCGCTTGCTCGGGGTGTCCCACTCGCCAATTACCGAGGAGTTCAGGTTTCCATACTTGTCGATCTGGGCGGCACCTAGGAAGCCGACGTCGATGCGACCACCCTGAAGCACATAGCCGAAGAGTGAGGCCAAGTTTAGCACGGCTTCAGAGTCGGTGATCAGAACCGAATCGGCAATCGTCGCAGGCAACGCGGATGGGTGTGCACCACAGACGCCTGACTCGTAGATGACCTCGATGTTCGGGGCGGTGGTTTCCTGAGCCAGCGAAACCGCAAGGGTTGGTAAGCCGATGCCTGCAAAGACCACGTTCTTGCCGGCCAACTCGCGGGCGGCCGTAACGGTCAAGAGCTCATCGATTGAGTAGTTAAGAGTTTCCATGGTGTCTCCTAGTTAATTCTTGAACCGTAGTTGATTGGGGTGCTGAAGGCATCGCCGACTTTGAGGCGCTCGAGGTTCGCTTCGCCCATGAGGGCCACATACTCGCTGTGGTCGGTGGTGTTGAAGATCCACTTCTGCAACCATTCGTTGAGCAAGGCCTTGTCGGCGCTGATTGCCGACCAGTCACGATAGAAGTTGTTGTCGCGGTCATAGTAGCCCTGGGTGAATGAAGGGTGAGCGCCGAATGGCACTTCAACAACAGCCGACACCGCGTGCGATGGAATGATTGTGCGATTTGGGTCTGAGCGCACGAGGTCATCCGAGACGATTTCTTCTACGGTTACGATCGAATGCTCGGCTGCAAAAACTGCTTCTGCTTGAAGGCCGGTAAGGCCCCACATCTGAATGTTGCCCCACTGGTCGGCGCGCTGGGCGTGCACAATCGTGACATCGGGGTTCACCGGTGGAACAACGTAGATTTCCTCGAACTCGCCATCCTCGTTTGGGTATGGCGAGGTGACCTTGCGAATTTCATCGTTGATCGAAGGCAGGTCGCTGCCGAAATAAGACTTGAGTGGGTAGAAAGGCAGCTTCTGAGCGCCGGCCAGGTAGCGGCAGACCATTCCGTAGTGGCTGTATTCCTTGAAGTTGAGTTTGGTCGGGTCAGCATCTTCGATGCGTCGGCGAATTTCACCGAGTGAACCGGCCGAAGAGTTTCCAACGAAAGATGAGACCAGGGTCGAAATGCAGTTAGCCGCCAACATCTGGTCAACGATGATGTCTGCGGTCATGCGCACGAGCGTCAAGTCTTTGAAACCCTGGCGAATGATTTCGTGGCCGGCGGCGGTTGGAATCGCGTGCGTGAAGCCCTCGATTGACACCGTGGCGCCGTCAAAAACGAATTTTTCAATCGCTTCGCGCAAACCCATCACTTTAGATTTGCGAAGATTCTGATGTACCAAGGCTGGCTCCACTCTGTGTTGCTTAACTTAGTTCTAGTATTCAGACAAAATTACCCGCCGTCCAATACCTAATTCATTCAACATTATGACTAAATAATGGATAGATTGAAGTTATGGAAATTCGTCAACTTCGCCTTTTTATTGCTGTCGCCGAGGAACTTCACTTTGGCCGTGCCGCCGATCGCCTGCACATGGCTCAACCCCCGCTCAGTCAGCAGATTCGCATCCTTGAAAAAGAACTCGGCGTCGAGCTCTTCAAGCGAACCACTCGCTCGGTTGAGATAACCTCGGCCGGCGAAGCACTGCTGGTGCATGCTCGCAGTGTGATTGAAGCCGTGCGTGAGGCGGAGTATGCGGCTAAGGCGAGCGGTGCAGGCATGTATGGCCGCGTGCGAATCGGTTTTGCAGGCGCCGCCACGAGGCACTTGCTGCCTCAGCTTGCGCGAGAGGTGAAGTCGCGCCACCCAAACATCGAGCTTGAACTCAAAGGAAACCTGTATGCGAACGCCGCGCAAGAGGCCCTGGCACGCGGCGACATCGACCTCGGCTTCGTGCGCCTGCCATACAGTTTGCCGGGGCTGTCATACCGCGCAATCGAGGATGAAAACCTGGTCTGCGTTCTTCCGGCCGAACACGAACTGGCAACACGCGAATTCGTCGAGGTGGCCGAATTGGCCGATCAGCCGTTTGTCACTTTTCCGCGCGACAGCGGCTCAACCTTAAGGTCGATCACGAATAAGGTCTGCTGGGATCACGGGTTTACGCCACGCGTCGTTCAGGAGGCGCCAGACTCTTACACAATTCACGCGATGGTTGCCGCGGGCCAAGGCGTCTCGCTCGCGTTTTCATCCACCACCAACATCAGCCAGCCGGGTGTTGTCTATCTGCCACTGAAGGGCGACATTCCCACTTTGCAATCGGCAATCGCCTGGGAAGCTTCGAACACCAACCAGGCGTTGGCGGCCGTAATTGAGGTGGCCAACTCGATCTTCCCGAAACCAGAAAACGTGATTCGGGACCGCGAAAAACTCGTAATTGATTAGTCGAGTTTTTATACATAATACGAGCGGTATTAGGTATTAGACAGATTCTAACAATTATGAAAAACTGACATCAATCGAAAGGATTTTCCAATGGCAACCCTAAAACTTCACCACGTAAACGTAACCTCTGACCACATGGCTTCGCTGGTTGATTTCTACCAGAACGCGCTAGGCCTTTCGATGATTCCAAGCCCTCAGATGATCGCCACCGAATCGAGCGGTTCATCAGACGGCGATGCTGAGTGGGATGACGCTGCCAAGTTCTTCGAAGCCGGCGACCCAGAAAACCTTCAGATTCACGTCACCCAGCGCCAGCCATACTTGGCTCTTCTTGAAGGCCACTCGGTCAACCCGCTAATCGGCGGTCACTATGCCTTCCGCACCGACAACATCAAAGAGGTCATGGAGCAGCTTGACGCCAACAAGATTCCTTATGACGACTGGGGCATCTGGTCAGTCAAGGGTTGGTACCAGATCTTCCTAACCGACCCAGCTGGCAACATGATCGAGATTCACCAGGTCATGGATGACGCAGCAGGCGACAACTAACAAATGGTCAACAGGTCGATTCCGCAGTACCGGGATTTGCCGCGTGAAACCAATGATTTATATCCCAACGCCTGGGGTGTTTTCGGCAAAGAAGACCAAATCGGAACTCTGAACCATCTCACCCCGGCTAGGGTGCAATCCGCTCTTGCGAGCGTTAAAACAGGGCAAGTTCTAAACCTCAACCTTCCCTTAGATTTTTTCAATCCTCCATTGATTGCCCATCGTGGAGTTCCGAGCCACGAAATTTTTGGGCTCAACGAATTTCACCGTGATGACCGAATCGACAATTTCTTCCCTCAGGCCGGAACTCAGCTAGACAGTCTTCGCCATTTTGCTAACCCTGACAAGGGTTTCTACAACGGCTTTAACGGCGATGAGATTGTTGTCGGCACCCCGGAGCTAGGTATACAGCAAGTTGCTCAGCTAGGCATAGTCGGCCGCGGCATCTTGTTGGATGTCGAAAGATATCGGGCAGCGCAGGGCTTGCCAATCAATCAGAACTCAAACGATCAAATCACCGTTGCCGATCTTGAGGGAACAATAGCTTTTCAAAACAGTGAGATCACTCCAGGCGATATTTTGCTGGTGCGCACCGGATGGCTGACCGCAGTTCGAAACGGCTCTGCAATAATCACATCGCCTGTGCAATCGCCCGGACTCGCACAATCAGAGTCAATAGCCGAATGGCTATGGAACAAGCAGGTAGCCATGGCTGCCGCCGACAATGTCGCTCTCGAAGCCTGGCCGGCAGAGCGTGAAAACATTCGAACCAGAGCCGAAGAGTCTGGCTCTATCGAGCGTTCAAACCACACGGGAATGCTACACAGAATTCTTATTCCACTTCTAGGTCTAACCATCGGAGAGTTATGGGACCTGGATGAATTAGCCGTCGCTTGTGTGAACCGCGCTAGCTACACCTTTTTACTAACCGCAGAACCATTGAATATGACTGGCGGGGTCGGTAGCCCGGCCAACGCTTTGGCGATTATTTAGGAGCCGAAATGACAAAATCAAACAAGAGTGTGGTTATTTCTGGCGGGGCATCCGGAATCGGCCTGGCCTGCGCACAACTCTTGGCGTCTCAGGGTGTCACAGTGCACATCCTAGATATGAACCCAGAAATCGCTCACGCACTAGCTTCGTTGTCTGGTAAAGGGCACACTGCGGCTCGGGTAGATGTCACGGATGCAGATCAGGTAGAAATTGAAATCGCCAAAATCGCTGCCTTGGCCCCAATCACGGGTTTGGTGGTTTCGGCCGGCATCATCTCTCAGACTCCGCTTCTAGAAATAACCTCGGAGTCTTTCGCCAAGGTTTTGGCCGTGAACGTTCTTGGTGTTCAAAATGTGATTGCGCCGATTGCGAGAAGTATGGTTGCCAACTCAGTGCCTGGAAGCCTGGTGGTGCTGTCTAGCATTGCGGCCTTCAACGGAGGCGGCTTCATGGGGCGAGGCGCTTACTCCACTTCAAAGGCGGCCTTACTTGGCCTCATCAGGTCGTACGCTCGCGAGCTTGCGCCATACAAGATTCGCATAAACAACGTTGCACCTGGGGCTACGGAAACCCCGATGACCGAGAGTCTTAGCGAAGATGCAAGAACTCAAATCCTCGCTCAAACCCTTGGCAAGAGATTCCTTGAGACCGAAGAAGTTGTGAGCGTAATCAGCTATCTAATCAGTGACGAATCATCTGCTATCAATGGCCAAACTTTGCACGCCAATGGCGGCAGCTTCTTCGGATAAGGAACGGGAGAAATAGATGCTACTTGCAGGTAAAGTCGCGGTTATTACGGGGGCTGGCGGAGCTTTGGGTGCGGCTATGGCGCTCAGGTTTGTTGAAGAGGGTGCAAAGTTGGTGCTCACAGATGTCAGTAAGACTCGCCTTGATGTGATGCTAGAAGAGTTGAACATCGGTTCGAGAGCGATTGCCGTCGTGGCAGATGCCACGAGTTCAGAAGACACCGACAAAATCATTGCTGAGGCGACCGCGGCATTCTCGACGGTAGATATTTGGATCAATAACGCGGGTCTTGCCCGCGATGCCACGATGCGCAAAATGACCGAAGATGATTTTGACCTCGTAATAGACGTTCACCTCAAGGGTGCTTGGCTAGGTACGCGCGCGGCTGCTGGTTGGATGAGAGACCACGGAGGCGGGTCAATCATCAATGTCTCGTCTATTTCAGGAAAAGTGGGAAACCCTGGGCAGACCAACTACAGCGCGGCAAAGGCAGGAATGGTTGGCCTAACCAAAGCGGCTGCGAAAGAGGTTGGCTTTGCTGGTGTGCGAGTGAATGCCATTCAACCAGGCCTAATCAACTCCCCGATGCTGGCTGACATGCCTGAAAAAGTTCAAGAGTCGCGACTAACTGAAATTCCACTCGGAAGATTTGGCGAACCAAGCGAAGTGGCAGATGTAGTGATATTTCTAGCCAGCGACATGTCTCGTTACATGACGGGAACCGTCCTGGAGATCTCGGGCGGACGTAACCTCTAGTTAGAGCGCAGGTCTTGCGCGATTCGCTGAGCGCACATTTCGAGCGCTTGAAGAACGCTAGGTTCAAAAGTGAACGTATCAGATGTGGCTGGACCGGCTACGTTTATCGCGGCGATAACACGGCCGTGTAGGTCGCGAATTGGCACCGCCAATGATTTGAGTCCAACCTCCAATTCTTGATTGACGACCGCATGACCTTGCGTGCGAACTGCTCGTATTTCCGCTAATAACGCCGCTCTATTGGTCTTGGTTTTTGGGGTTAGTTGATCAATCGGATGTTTGGCCAGCAGCACTTCGAGGTCGGCTTCGCTTAGGTCTGCAAGCATCACTCGGCCCATAGAGGTAATGGCTGCCGGAAATCTGGTGCCAATGGAAATTCGTACCTGCATTATTTTGGTCGCGGATGACCTTGCGATATAGACGATCTCATGACCGTCTAAAACCGCTGCAGAAACTGATTCATGGAGTTCCGACGAGAGTTCGGCTATTCGCCGAGAAACAATGTCGCCCAAACCCGAAGCGTTTAGATAGGAATGGCCGATGGCGAGTGAGCGAGAGGTCAGGTTGAAGGCATTGCCTTCCTGGCGCACGTAGCCCAGTGCGGCCAAGGTCAGCAGGATGCGTCGTGCAGAAGCTCGGGTCAGTCCAGTAATTCCTGACACCTCGCTGATAGTTAGCGAGGGATGATTGGCATCAAAGGTTGTCAATACCTCCAGGCCATTGGCAAGCGAGTTGATGAAGTTGGACTTTTCCAATGGGCACCTCGATTAGTTGATTAGGCGCGTTCGATCACCACGGCAAGACCCTGGCCGACACCGATGCAAATCGCCGCCAAGCCGTATCGCTTGTTTTCCTTCTGCAATTTTCTCGCAAGTTGGCCGATAATTCGAGCACCCGATGCTCCAAGTGGGTGACCTATTGCGATAGCGCCGCCATCGACGTTTACTTTTTGGGGGTCTAGCTCTGGCCAAAGTTTCACGCAAGCCAGGGCCTGAGAGGCAAACGCTTCATTAATTTCGACAAAGTCAATGTCTTGCCAGGTTAGGCCGGCACGGGAAAGGGCGCGGTTCGCCGCGTCAACTGGCGCGATTCCAAACACATCGGGGTTATTCGCAGACACTGCTCGTGAAACAATTCGGGCGACTGGTTCGCCGAGATCGGCATTTTCGCCAGCGATTAGCAAGGCTGCGGCACCGTCGCTCAGTGGGCTCGAATTGCCTGCCGTCACAGACCCGGTTGGGCGAAATGCTGGCTTCAAGTTAGCTAGCGATGAAGCAGTGGTGTCATCACGAATGCTCTCGTCGCGGCTCAACTCTAGTTTTTCTGGAGACACGATTTGGTTTTCAAACTCGCCGCGAGCCCAAGCGGCTGCTGCCAATTTGTGGCTGCGCTCGGCGAAGGCATCCTGGTCGTCTCTCGAGATGCCGTATTGCTCTGCAAGGATTTCTGCCGTGTCACCGAGAGAGATGGTCCAGCGGGCATCCATGGCCTTGTTGACCATTCGCCAACCGAGAGTTGTCGAGTGAAGGGTTTCGTGCTTCGCTGGGTAACCGGCTTCGGGCTTCTGCAAAACCCAAGGCGCGCGTGACATTGATTCGACTCCGCCGGCAATCATCACGCGGGCGTCACCGGTTTCGATTGCACGGCTCGACTGAATCACAGCCTCCATACCCGAGCCGCAGAGGCGATTTACAGTGGTTCCCGGAATCGAGGTTGGCAAGCCCGCCAAGAGGGCAGCCATTCGAGCAACGTTGCGGTTGTCCTCGCCAGCACCGTTCGCATCTCCAAGGATGATGTCATCGATAGCTGCAGGTTCGATGTTTTGGTTGCGGCTGATCAGCTCTCTAACTACAAACCCGGCTAGATCGTCAGGGCGAAACCCCGCCATGCTTTTGCCGTAACGGCCGAAGGGGGTGCGAACGAAGTCATAGATAAATGCTGATGATGTCATGGTTTCAAGTTTACAAATATTGTGCGCGCTTAGAACAGATGTGCGCTATACGCACGCTATACGCACACCTATTCTCGATCGACTAGTGCTAGTTATGACTTTGACGATGTTCGCGGGAGGAATAGCGGGGTTTGGTTTTTGTTGAACACTGTAGATTATTGGTCAAGATCAAAAAGGGGAACATCGTGAACAGCATTATCAATTTCATCTCAGGCCGACGCGGAGCCTGGGTCACATTGCTGCTCGGCTTGCTGTTTGCCGGCTTGGCGTTCGTTCGGCCCCCTAGCCGGTGCTAAAACAGATGCCGCCCCGGGTGTTGGCTTGCCTGCGGACAACGAGACCGTGCTGGTCGATGAGGCTCTAAAGAACTTGCCGGGTGCCGACTCAACGGCGGCGATTGTCGTTTATCACGCTGATTCCTCCTTCACAGAAGCCCAGAAGACCTGGCTGATCGGTTCTGTTGACCCTAAGACTCGCCAACTAGCCGGGGGAGCCAACGAGAAGTTCCTAAAGTTCACCAACCTCAAGGTCATGGGTAGCGCCTTCGTTCCTCCTGCCACAATCTCAGAGAATGGTTCGACCGCGCTAATCACCATCCCGCTAGACAAATCCGATGAGGTTAAGGTCGTCGGCGACCGAGTTAAAGAGATGCGTTCGATTGCCAAGGATGGCCTGCCGGTTGGCATGACTGCCTATGTGACCGGGCCAGAAGGATTCCAAGCCGATATCGCCAACGTATTCGCCGGTGCAGACTTCAAGCTCTTGACCGCGACCGCGTTAGTGGTCATCCTCTTGCTTCTGATCACCTACCGAAGTCCTAGCCTCTGGATCATTCCTCTGCTCGTGGTTGGAACCGTAGACGGAATGGCCGGCGGAGTTGTTCGCAGTCTGGCTAGCTGGCTGGGAATCTCACTCGATGGTTCGATCACCGGAATTCTGTCGGTGCTCGTGTTTGGTGCCGGCACCGACTACGCGCTTCTCTTGATCTCTCGATACCGCGAAGAATTGCTCCTATTCAAGAGCAAGAACGAGGCAATGGCTCGCGCGTTGCGTGAAGCAGCTCCGGCAATTCTTGCTTCGGGCACGACCGTTATCCTGGCGCTATTGACTCTGAACTTTGCAGAACTTGAGGGAACCCGCGCGCTCGGCATCGCCTGCGCGACCGGTGTCTTCTTGGCAATGGTTGCTGCTCTAACCGTGTTGCCTGCAGCGCTTGTGGTCTTTGGTCGTTGGATCTTCTGGCCGCTAACCCCGAAGTTCGGCGGACTCAACAAGTCTGACAGTGGCCTCTGGGCCAAACTTGGCAAGGGTGTAAGCCGCAAGCCGGTAGTCGTGGCAATCGTGGGTTTCATCGTGCTCGGAGCGATGGCCTCAGGTGCCAGCGGTCTTCAGATCGGTCTCTCGGCGACCGACCGCTTCTTGGCCAAGCCTGAGGCTGTTGCCGGTCAAGAAATCCTCGCGAAGGCGTTTGCAGCCGGAAGCGCTACCCCTACTACCGTCATCGTCAACAACGACAAGGTGAACGACGTGCTCTCGGCGGCCACCGAAGTTGCCGGTGTTGATTCGGTTAAGGCTGGAGCAACCGATGGAAACATCACCAAGGTTGACGTGGTTCTCAAGGATGCCAGCGGCTCGGATGCTGCCTACAAAACCATCACCGATCTGCGTGCGAAGTTGCACGCGGTCTCGGGGGCTGATGCCAAGGTCGGCGGTCTCGATGCACAGGGTCTTGACGTTAAGAATGCCTACTCGCACGATCAGAGTCTGGTCATCCCGATGATCTTGGCTCTCGTCTTCATCGTGCTGCTGCTGTTGCTGCGTTCGATCGTGGCGCCGGTGCTATTGCTGGTCACCGTGGTCGCATCGTTCTTCGCGAGCCTCGGAGCGGCCTGGTTGGTGTTCGTCAACCTACTGGGTTTCCCAGCGCTCGACCTGAGCGTATTCCTTTACAGCTTCTTGTTCTTGGTTGCCCTCGGTGTTGACTACAACATCTTCTTGGTCACCCGTGCGAAGGAAGAAGCGGCCAAGCTTGGCACCCGCCAGGGCATGATCAAGGCGCTAAGTTCAACCGGTGGAGTTATCACCAGTGCCGGCGTCTTGCTCGCCGCGGTGTTCGCCGTGCTCGGTGTCTTGCCTCTAGTTGCGCTGGCTCAGATCGGTGTGATCGTGTGCATCGGTGTGCTTCTTGACACCTTGCTAGTTCGAACCGTCATCGTGCCTGCGCTGGCATTTATCGCCGGTAAGAACTTCTGGGCCGGTTTCGGCAAGAGCAAGTTCGAGAGCTAAAACCCACCTAACGAAAAAGGGTTCAGTCCGAAGACTGAACCCTTTTTCTTTTAGCGCTTGGAAGGCGCTGAGGTTGTGTTACTTGCCAAGCCCAGCTAGTGACTGGTTCAAGGTGGTCGATGGGCGCATAGCCCCATCAACCTTGGCAACGTTTGGATAGTAGTAGCCACCGATGTCGACTGGCTTGCCCTGAACTGCAATCAGTTCTTCAACAATCTTCGACTCGTTGGCAACCAGGCTCGCAGCTAGCTCGCCGAAGGCTGCAGCAATCTCTGCGTCATCCTTCTGCGCTGCCAACTCTTGAGCCCAGTAAAGGGCTAGGTAGAAGTGGCTACCGCGATTGTCGATGGTGCCAATCTTGCGACCAGGTGAACGGTCTTGTTCAAGGAAGGTTCCGGTGGCACGGTCGAGGGTGTCAGCCAGGACCTTGGCCTTGGCATTGCCAGTGGTTACGGCTAGGTGCTCGAAGGACGCTGCCAGTGCGAAGAACTCACCGAGTGAATCCCAACGCAGGTAGTTCTCTTCCAGGAACTGCTGAACGTGCTTAGGTGCCGAACCGCCGGCACCGGTCTCGAAAAGACCTCCACCGTTTAGCAGTGGAACGATCGAAAGCATCTTGGCGCTGGTGCCAACCTCAAGGATTGGGAACAGGTCGGTCAGGTAGTCGCGAAGCACGTTGCCGGTAACCGAGATGGTGTCTAGGCCGCGACGGATGCGCTCAAGGGAGTAGCGGGTTGCCTCAGCCGGAGCCATGATCTCGATGGTTAGACCGTTGGTGTCGTGCTCGGCTAGGTAGCGGTTGACCTTGGTGATTAGCTCTGCGTCGTGTGCGCGAGCTGCGTCTAGCCAGAAGATGGCAGGAACACCGGTTGCGCGTGCGCGGGTGACTGCAAGCTTCACCCAGTCGCGAACCGCAACATCCTTGGTCTGAGTCGCACGCCAGATGTCACCCTTGGCAACATTGTGTGAAAGCAGAACCTCGCCGGCTGCGTTGACCACGTCTACGCGACCGTTGGCCTGAATCTCGAAGGTCTTGTCGTGGCTGCCGTATTCTTCGGCGGCCTGAGCCATCAAACCAACGTTTGGCACCGAGCCGATGGTGGCTGGGTTCAGTGGGCCGTTGGCAACGACATCCTCGATGGTCGCCTGGTAAACACCGGCGTATGAAGAGTCTGGGATGACCGCCAAGGTGAAGTCTTCGCCACCGTCGATGCCCCAGAGCTTGCCACCGTTGCGAATCAATGCAGGCATCGATGCGTCAACGATTACGTCTGAAGGCACGTGCAGGTTGGTGATGCCCTTGTCGCTGTTGGTGTAGCTCAGGCGTGGGCCCTGACCTAGAGCGGCATTGAACTCGGCGGCAATCTGCTCACCGTTTGCGATGGTGCCGAGGCCAGCCATGATCGAAGCCAAGCCATCGTTGGCGCTTAGGCCAGCGGCTGCAAGGTCATCACCGTACTTGGCGAAAACATTTGCAAAGAAAGCCTTGACCACGTGACCGAACAAGATTGGGTCGCTGACCTTCATCATGGTGGCCTTTAGGTGCACCGAGTAAAGCACGTTGTCGGCCTTGGCCTGAGCCAAGGTCTCGTTCAAGAATGCGTCGAGAGCGGCAGCGTTCATGAAGGTTGCGTCGATGATCTCGCCCTCGAGAACCTTTAGGCCCTTCTTCAGGTCGGTAACCGAACCGTCTTCGGCGATGTGACGAATGTCAAGAACGTCAGCGGCTGAGAAAACAACCGACTTTTCGTTTGAGAAGAAGTCATCCTTGCTCATGGTGGCAACGCGAGTCTTTGAACCGGCCTCGAACGCCTTGTTGACGTGTGGGTGCTTGCGAGCGTAAGCCTTGACCGAAGCCGGTGCGCGACGGTCACTGTTGCCCTCGCGAAGAACAGGGTTTACCGCGCTGCCCTTGACCTTGTCGTAGCGCTTGCGAGCATCGCGCTCGTCATCCGTGGTTGGCTCGTCCGCATAGTCAGGAACGGCGAAACCGAGTGCCTGAAGTTCGGCGATCGCAGCCTTTAGCTGAGGAATCGAAGCCGAGATGTTCGGAAGCTTGATGATGTTTGCCTCAGGAGTCTTAGCGAGGTCGCCAAGCTGAGTGAGTGCATCGACAACGCGCTGTTCAGTGGTTAGTCGGTCTGAGAAAACCGCAAGGATGCGGGCTGCCAGCGAAATGTCGCGGGTCTCAATGTTTACGTTCGCTGCAGTCGCGTAGGCCTGCACGATTGGAAGAAATGAAGCGGTGGCTAGAGCTGGTGCTTCGTCGGTATAGGTGTAGTAAATGGTTGATTCGTTCACGACGTTGTGTTCTCCGGTCTAATGCGTAGTTGCTATGTTCTCAAGACTACCGCTTGAGCCAAACCGTTTGGTCGGCGACAAGCGCGTGACCCGGCTTCATTCCCTCGAGGCTCGAGGCGATAATTTCGCCCGCTGGCAACTCGATAGGTGCGTGTCCAAAGTTGTGAACCACCAGGATGTCTCCGTTGCTGAAACCCAGCGAGTGTTCGGTGACAAACTCGGCGGCCCATTCGAATGAGCCCTCGCCAAGTTTCAAATCGCGACGCAGTTTCAGCGCGTGCTTATAAAGCTCTAGGGTCGAACCGGTCACGCCCTCTTGCTGGTCGCGCGAATATTCGGCATAGATTTCAGGCTGAGGCAACCAGGCTTTTCCGGTCGAGTTGAAACCATTGGCTGCACCAATGCCCGACTCCCATGGCAATGGAACTCGGCAGCCGTCGCGACCGACACGCTTTCCGTTGGTGCGGAAGAAGGTCGGGTCTTGGCGAAACTCTGGTGCCAGGGTGGTGTGTTCTGGCAAGCCAAGTTCTTCACCCTGATAGATGTAAGAAGAGCCGGGCAGGGCAAGCATCAGCAGGGTTGCGCCACGGGCACGACGAAGGCCAAGTTCGCGGTCTGGCTGCGGGTCGCCCGGGCCAACGCCGTCACTGTCGGTCGGCTTGACGTTGAGGCCACCGAAACGGCTGGCGTGACGCAAAACGTCGTGATTGTTGAGAACCCAGGTGCTCGGCGCGCCAACGCCGTCGAAGGCCTCGAAGCTTTCGTTGATGTTGTCGAACAGGGTCTTGGCATCCCAGTTGCTGTTCAAGAATCTGAAGTTGAAGGTCTGGTTGAACTCGTCGTGACGAACCCACTTGGCCATGAATGACAGCGGCAGCACGTATGCCTCGCCGCACATCGCGCGGTCGCCTTCGTATGAGTCGAGAATCTGGCGCCACTTGCGGAAGATCGGGTGCACTTCTTCTTGGAACCACATTGGTGGCGAAGCCTCGCCCTCGATAAAGCCGGCACCGGCGCGCTCGATATCTGGGTGGTCTGGCAAACCGGCAGCCTTGGCCATCGCGTGCGGCTGGTCGACACGGAAGCCATCGACTCCGCGATCGAGCCAGAAGCGAAGGATTTCTTCGAACGCCGACTGGACCTTTGGGTTTGCCCAGTTGAGGTCGGGTTGGCTCGAATCGAAAAGGTGTAAATACCATTGGCCGGCACTGCCATCCGGGTTGGTGATTCGGGTCCAGGCGGGGCCGCCGAAGAGGCTCAACCAGTTGTTTGGAGGTAGCTCACCGTTCGCTCCGCGGCCATCCTTGAAGTGGTAAAAATCACGTTCGGCACTGCCCTCGGATGCGGCTAGCGCAGCCTGGAACCAGCGGTGCTGATCACTCGTGTGGTTTGGTACGAGGTCGATGAGAACGCGAAGGTCGAGCTCGTGAGCGCGGGTGACCATGGCGTCGAAGTCGGCCAGGGTTCCGAAGATTGGGTCGACATCGCAGTAGTCCGAGACGTCGTAGCCGGCGTCCTTTTGCGGTGATCGCATGAATGGCGAGAGCCAGACGGCATCGATGCCGAGCGAAGCAAGTGCGCCAAGGCGCGAAGTGATGCCTGGTAGGTCGCCTAGACCATCGCCATCAGAGTCGGCAAAGCTGCGCGGATACACCTGATAAATGACCGCAGAACGCCACCATTCGGCATTGTGATTTGCTTCGTGATGAGGCGCGTTGGCGATATCCATGCAAGCAGTTTAGAGCTTGATCCAGACAACCTGGTCGTGCTCTAGCTCACCTTCAAGGATGAGATCGTGCTGCGTAGTAACCAGCACCTCACCCGCAGGTAGGACAACCGCATCCGGGCCGAAGTTGAAGATCACTAGAACGCCATTGTTGATGTAGGCGAGGGTGTTCTTGTCTTGGAACTCTTCTGCCCAGCGAAATTCTCCCGAACCCATGCCGAAGGCCTTGCGTTCTTTGAGTAGGCGCTTGTATAGCTCGAGGGTTGAGCCCGGCACGCCATCCTGGAGGTTACGAGAAAAAGCTCGATAGTTGGCTGGCTGCGGCAACCAAGATTCGCCGGTGGTGTTGAAGCCGTTCGAAGCAGTGGCATCGGCTTCCCATGGCAGTGGCACGCGGCAACCATCACGACCGATGCGCTCGCCGTTGGTGCGGGCGATAGTTGGGTCTTGGCGGTACTTCGCCTCGAGCTGCCAGGCTTCAGGCAAGCCGAGTTCTTCGCCCTGGTACAGGTAGGCGGAACCCGGCAGACCGAGCATGAATGAAGTCGCCGCACGAGCTCGGCGGAGGCCTAGTGCCTCATCCGGAGCCGGGTCGGTTGGGTGAATGCCGTCGCCTGGGCGAGGGGTGTTCTCGGTTGCGATGCCCAAGCGGGTCGCGTGACGAATGCCGTCGTGGTTTGATAGCACCCAGGTGCTCGAAGCACCGACCTTGGCGTATTCGACTAGGGAGTCGGTGACAATCTTCTTCAAGGCGGCCGGCTCGTAGGGGGCGGCCATGTAATCGAAGTTGAAAGCCTGGTGATATTCATCCGGGCGAACCCACATCGCCAAACGCGATAGCGGGCTCATCGAGGCCTCGGCGCAGAACGCACGGTCGTCGAACTCGTCGAGGACGCGGCGGAATCGGCGGATGGCGTCGTGCACACCTGGCTGACCCCAGTATGGGGCGGCAGCCTCAACCTCAGCCAGTGAATAGCTGGCGATTGGACGTTCGCGAAGGTTCTCGTCGTAAATGGTTGCGTCTGGCAAGCCGGCGCGCTTGACCATGCCGTGGGCAACGTCAACTCGGAAGCCATCGACGCCCTTCTTTAGCCAGAAACGGAGGATCTCGTCGAATTCTTCCGCGACCTTTGGGTTATCCCAGTTGAGGTCAGGTTGAGTCGAGTCGAACATGTGCAAATACCACTGGCCTGGGTTTCCGTCAGCGCTTACAGTTCTGGTCCAGGCAGGGCCGCCAAAGATGGACTGCCAGTTGTTTGGTGGGAGCTCACCATTAGCGCCCTTTCCGTCGCGGAATAGATAGAAATCGCGCTCGGCAGAGCCCTCAGCGGCATTGATGGCTCGCTGGAACCAGGCATGCTGATCGCTGGTGTGGTTCGGGACGATGTCAACGATGATGCGAATGCCGAGGTGCTTTGCCTTCGCGAGTAACTCATCCAGGTCTTCGTTCGTGCCGAAGATCGGGTCAATCGAAAGGTAGTCGCTGATGTCGTAGCCGGCGTCCCTTTGCGGGCTCTTAAAGAACGGGCTGAACCAGATCGCGTCAATGCCGAGTGACACTAGAGAATCCATGCGCGCGGTGACTCCACGAAGGTCACCGATGCCATCTCCGTTCGAGTCGGCAAAGCTCCGCGGATAGATCTGGTAGATCACGGCGGTGCGCCACCATTCGGCGTCAGGACGAGCGGCAGCGATGATTTGCGAGTTCAGCATGCATATCAACTTATGCGAATGTTCTTCTAATTGCCAGTTTTGAGGCCGAAAAACTGTAAGCGCTTACAGTTTTCCTATATGAGTAATGTATTGATTTCAGGGTAAATCACAACTGTTATCATTCTGTTATCTAAAAAATCTGACTAGACTTCCTGTAAGCGCTTACAGAGTTGTTTACTTGACGTTAAGACTTGATCCGAGTCCGAAGAATGTTTGGAAAGGCATTTCATGAAAATCCGCAATCGTGGCATCGTCGCTGCTTTCGCAACCGTTGCAACCGCAGCGCTTTTGTGCGTAGGCGTTGCACCAGTTCAGGCTGCAACCCAGACCGTAACCATCTGGTCAGGTTCAAAGACCGCTGCCGACAGCCCTATCTACGCAGCTCTTGTTGCTTTCGGCAAGAAGAACGGCATCAACGTAAACCTAGTTGTGAAGCCAACCGCAATGCGCGAGGCTTTCATCGCAGCCGTACCAACCGGTAAGGGCCCAGACCTAATGATCGGCGCACACGACTGGACTGGCCAGCTTGTTGGCGCAGGTGTTGTTGCTCCTGTAACCCTTGGTGCAGCGAACTCAAAGTTCTCAGCTGGCGCTAAGTCAGGTCTATCAGTCAAGGGCAAGCTATACGGTGTTCCAACCTGGACCGAGAACATTGCTCTTCTATGGAACAAGCGCGACGGACAGGACCCTAAGGGCCTAAGCTTCGAGCAGCTTCTTGACTCAAAGTCAGGTCTTGCAATTGGTTACGACAGCGTTAAGGGTGACCCTTACCACTTCTCATCAATCGCCAGCTCATTCGGTAACACCCTATTCACCCGCAACAACGGCGACTGGACCAAGACCCTTGGTTACGGCGGCGGCGGCGCAGCTGGTTACGCAAACTGGCTAGCAACCAACGGTAAGAAGATCATCCGTGCAACCGACGGCTGGGACAAGCTAGCTTGTGCAATCCAGTCAGGTAACTACGTAATCTCTGGCCCATGGATGTACAACCACGCACAGGACACCATCTCAGGCTGTTCAGCTAAGGCTCTAGACAAGTCACAGATCGGTGTTGCCGTTATCCCTTCACTTGGTGGCTCACCAGTTCACCAGTTCTCAGGTGTATACGGTGTTTGGAAGTCTGTAAAGGTTGCTGGCAAGCCAAACGCTCTAGCAGTAGGTAAGGTCCTTAACTACCTAGCTTCAGCTGACGCTCAGCTTCAGTTCTACAAGTCAGGCAACGTTATTCCTGCTAACACCGATGCACTTGCAAAGGTTTCAGACGCAGGTCTAAAGGGCTTCGGTGTTGCTGGTCAGGGTGCATTCCCAATGCCTTCATACGTGTTCATGGACACCGTATGGGACAAGATCGGTCGCGCAGAGGCTGCTCTAATCTCGGGCAACTACACCGGTTCAGCTACCGCCTTCCTACAGAAGGCAGTTGCAGCCGCTCAGTCGCTAATCGACGGCAAGTAATAAAACACTCTGAGTCAGGCTTGGGTTTCGAAATTCGTTACCCAAGCCTGACTTAGGTTTTTCTCAGCAACAAACACTCCATCTAGGCTTTGCAGTAAGGGACCATTGATGTCAGAACTTTCAACCAAAGAGGCCAAAAAGGCCTTGCGTTTGCGAAACAAGCAAATCAGCAAACTGTATGACGGTGGAGTACCAAGCCTTCGTGGCACGATCATCAAGATCATCCTTCTAGCACTAGTCGACGCAGCATCCCTATTCGTCGCATCGCTGTTGTTCCTAAAAGAACAGTGGCTAGGTGTCGCTCTTCTCTTGGTCGTGACCCTGGTCATCAACTGGCTTTACCTTCGTCGAGGCGGCTTGCCTCCGAAGTACCTGACCCCAGGCGTTTTGTTCCTGTTGGTGTTTCAGGTCTACATCGTTTTCTACAGCGGCTTCATCGCTTTCACTAACTATGGCTCGCTTCACAATGGTTCAATGGCCTCTGCCGTTGATGCAATCGAACAGAGCGCGGTCGTACCGGTAGAAGGCGCACCTACTTACGACATCAAATTGGTCAAGGGAGCCGACGGCAAGATCGAGTTCTTGGCTACCGACTTTGACTCACTTAAGACCTACATCGGTGGCACCGACTATAAGGACCACCCATTTCGCGAGGTCACCGCAGCCGATGGAGTATCCGTTGACGGCGACAAGCTGGCCACCGGTCTCAAGGGTTACACCCGCCTAACCGATTCAGAGATCGCGGCTGCGGCAGGCAGCATCTCGAACATCAAGATTCCTCTGGGCCCAGACATTCACAAGGATGGCTTCCTCAAGACTCCAGACGGCCTAACCGGTGAAGTAAATAAGTTTGACGCTGTTTATGACCCGAAGGCCGAAACCTTCACTCGTTTGAGCGACGGTGTGGTCTTCAAGGCCGACCAGAGCAAGGGTTTCTTCATCGCTCCAAACGGTGAACAGCTCGAAATCGGTTGGCAGGTAATGGTCGGCTGGGATAACTTCGCTCGAATCTTCGGCGATAAGGAACTACGCGGCCCGCTGCTAGGCATCCTTGCCTGGACGTTCATGTTCGCAATCGGAACCGTGCTTTCAACCTTCGTGGTTGGTCTAGCGCTGGCACTATTGCTAAACGATGAGCGCATCCGTGGCAAGAAGGTCTACCGCGCGATCATGATTTTGCCTTACGCGTTCCCGGCCTTCCTTTCGGCTTACGTCTGGAAGGGTATGTTCAACACCGAGAGCGGTTTCATCAACACCGGCATCTTGCACCTTGACCAGCAGCATCTGATTCCTTGGCTAACCGAGGTCGGCCCGGCTCGTTGGGCAGTGCTCTTGGTTAACCTCTGGTTGGGTTTCCCGTACATGTTCTTGATCTCGACCGGTGCGCTTCAGTCGATTCCGGCAGAGCTTTCTGAATCGGCAACCCTGGATGGCGCAACCGCGTGGCAAGAGTTCCGACTAATCAAGCTGCCTTTGCTTTTGGTTTCACTGGCTCCACTCTTGATTTCGTCATTCGCATACAACTTCAACAACTTCACCCTGATCTACCTACTTACCGGTGGCGGTCCAGGTGGAGACCCAACTTTGCGCTTGGATGCGGGTGGAACAGACATTCTGATCACCTTCGTTTACAAGATTGCCTTCTCGGGCAGCGTGGGAGCAGACTACGGTCTTGCCTCAGCCTTCTCGATCTTGATCTTCTTGATCGTCGGCTCCATCTCATTCTTTACTTTCCGACGCACTCGTGCACTGGAGGACATGGCCTAAAATGACCGAACTAACTAGCGTTCTACACACCAAAAAGCGTCGCAGCTTCGGTGCCTGGTTCAAGCAGGTTGGCTGGAAGCACGTTGTCGCGTGGGCGGTTGCCGTTTACGCAATCTTCCCGATCGTTTACATCGTCTCGACATCTCTCACCAACATGGGTGGCATCGAGAACGGCACTCTGTTTGGTCAGATTGACTTCAGCAACTACGCGAACTTGGTTTCAGACCCTGAGCACCCATACCTGCTCTGGGCATGGAACACCATCTTCATTGCTTCGGTAACTGCAGTGCTCAGCGTGATGATGTCGGCCCTAGCGGCCTACGCATTCTCGCGCCTTCGTTTCAAGGGTCGTCGCATGGGTCTGCTCTCGCTGATTCTGATTCAGATGTTCCCATCAATGCTCGGATTGGTTGCAATTTTCGGCATCTTGAGCGCACTGAGCGATTACCTACCTGGCATCGGCCTCGGCACCCAGTGGGGTCTCATCCTGGTTTACCTAGGCGGTTCGCTAGGTGGTGGAACCTACCTAATGTATGGATTCTTCAACACCGTGCCAAAGGAAATTGACGAAGCTGCAAAGATCGATGGCGCCACTCACACTCAGGTGTTCTTCACCATCATCCTGCGTCTAGTGACCCCGATTCTTGCGGTTATGGCTTTGCTTTCATTCATCGGTACCGCCAGCGACTACCTCCTGGCCTCGATCGTGTTTAGCAAGTCTGAGCAGTTCACCTTGGCTGTTGGTCTCGGAACCCTGATTGATGACCCGCACTCAAAGAACTGGGCGATGTTCTCAGCTGGAGCCGTGCTTGCCGCGACCCCGATTGTGATTTTGTTCATGACCTTGCAGCGCTACATCGTCTCGGGCCTTGTCGGCGGCGCCGTCAAGGGCTAAACCCAGCACCAACTAACCGATAGGTCTAGAAATGGCTCGCGACATCTCACTGCAACCTCACCACGACGGTTCTGCACTTTATGTGTTGAACCAAAAGCCGAAGTTGCTCGACAAGGTGAAGGTGCGCGTTCGCGTTCACTCATCGCTCGGCAAGTTGGCTCAGGTGCTGGTTCGCCAGTCTGAGAATGGCGAAGCCTTCTTTCAGGCTCCGGCCAAGGTCGTAAAGACTGAGGGTGACTGGTCTTGGTATCAAGCCGAGATCACCATGTACAACCCGCAGATTAACTACCGCTGGTGTTTCGTGATGGCTGACGACGAGGTTCGTTGGCTCAATACCCTTGGGCTCTCAGACCTAGAGTCGCCAGACATTCACGATTTTAGAATCAACATTTTCTCCAGCGCTCCCGCCTGGGGCCCTAAGACCGTCATGTACCAGATCTTCCCGGACCGCTTCGCGCGATCTGCCGAGGCCGACAAGCACAAGTTGCCTTCATGGGCGATTGCAAAGTCTTGGGGCGATGACGTCATCGGCACCGGCTATGGAACCAGCGAGTCATTCTTTGGTGGAGACCTTTGGGGCATCATCGAGCACCTCGATCACCTTAAGAAGCTTGGCGTGACGATGTTGTATCTCACCCCGTTCTTCCCAGGTGGTTCGAATCACCGCTATGACGCAAGCTCGTTCAGCAAGGTCGACCCGCTGCTGGGTGGCAACAAGGCTCTTGAAGCGTTGGTCAAGGCTGCGCACGCCAAGGGATTCAAGGTCATCGGCGACCTGACCAGCAATCACTCCGGTGACAAGCACGAATGGTTCCAGGCCGCCTACAACAAGCCTGGCGCAATCGAAACCGACTTCTACTACTTCAGCGAGAACAACTCTGAGTACGAAAAATGGTGGAATGTTCCGAGCCTGCCTAAGTTCAACTGGAAGTCACAAGAGCTGCGCAAGCGCTTCGTCGAAGGCAAGTCTTCGGTAGTAGCGAAGTGGTTGAAGGCCCCTTATAACTTGGATGGCTGGCGCATCGACGTGGCCAACATGACCGGTCGCATTCGTGACGAAGACCTGTCAAAAGAGGTCGCACAGATCATCAAGAACACCATGCACTCGGTGAATCCAGACACCATTTTGCTTGGTGAGTACACCGGCGATGCCGCCTATGAGATTCAGGGCGATGGCTGGCAGGGCGCGATGACCTACTCAAACTTCACCAAGCCGCTTTGGCGTTGGATGGCGAACCCGAAGAACAAGGGTTTCATCACCTACATGGGTATCGGCTCACGCACTTTGACCGCCAAGCAGTTCGTTGAATCGCACCTGCGCTTTGCCGCCGGTTTCCCATGGCACGTTCGTTTGAACAACATGAACCCGCTTGATACCCACGACATTCCGCGCTTCAAGACCTTCACTATCAAGGGTGCTCAGTCGGTTGGTGCCGGAATGCAGTTCACCTTCCCTGGTATTCCAGTGATCTGGGCCGGCGACGAGTTTGGTCTAGATGGGGTCAGTGGCGAGAACTCGCGCACGCCGTTGCCTTGGAACAACGAGCGCCCGCATGACACCAAGATGATCGGCGTGTATGCGGCACTTGCCAAGTTGCGTGCCGAGAACTCGGCTTTGGTCGACGGCGGTTTGCGCTTTATTTACGCTTCAGACGAGGTCGTCGTTTACGCACGTGAAAACAGTAAGCAGACATTGCTCATGGTTGCTGCTCGCGGCAAAGACAAGAAGATCAGTTTCGCTGCCGACGCCATCGTTGGTCTAGAGGGTGCCGAGCGCATCTATGGCAATGCAAAAGTGAAGTTTGATAAGAAATCTGCATATATTTCTGCAGAAAAGGTAAGTTTTAGCGTCTTCCGTTTGCCAGCGTCCGCTAAAAAGTGATAAAGTCTTCTGGTGCCTGGCGCTAGACGACATTGCACAACGCCCCGATAGCTCAGTGGTAGAGCACTTCCATGGTAAGGAAGGGGTCGCCAGTTCAATCCTGGCTCGGGGCTCCATTCATTTCCAATCACAAAAACCAGTTTCACGCCCGGCGGGGTAGCTCAGGTGGTTAGAGCACACGACTCATAATCGTGGGGTCGCGGGTTCGAGTCCCGCCCTCGCTACCAAGCTAACTCTCCTTCGGGAGAGTTTTTTGTTTAACCGGTTGCGAGGGCGAGAACATTTAGAAGGCGTCTGCGCCTATCGGTGTGCCGAGCCCGGTAGGGCCATCCCAGCCCTCGCGAGCGTTGCACCAATAGCGCACATCGCACCTACCGTTTGTGCCTTCGGTGATGTCGTGCAAGTTGTCGGCGTGGGCAACCGTGAATACGCCGGCCGAATCGCCCACGTCTGGGCCAATGGCATACATGCCGGCAATGATCGGGGCGGCGACACTGGTGCCGCCGAAGGTGTACCAGCCGCCGTCATAAGCGACCGCAACACCAGTCGCTGGATCAGCCACCGCTGCAATATCGGCGGTTAGCTTGCCAGCACATCCGGTGGCCGAGACTCGTTGCCAAGTGGAGGCTCGGTTATAGGTGGAACAACCGCTACCAGCTTTGACCCAGGCAGTCTCGCTTGCCCACCTTCCTTTGGCATCTACCTGAAGGCTGGTTCCGCCCACCGCAATCACGCTGGCAAAGCTGGCTGGGGCCGATGCGCCGTATCCACTATCGCCAGAAGACGCGACCACGGCAATACCTTTGGCAGCGGCTGCCGCATAGGACGGATACTTCAGTTCTGCGTTATCGCTGCCGCCATAGCTGTTGGAGATGGATTTCACGCCTTTGAATGCACCGGCAACGGTAACTGCTCGGTCGAAGTTAGCCATCGAGGCTGTCTTGGCTTCAACCAAGAGAATGCTGCAGTGCGGGCAGATCGCGGTGGCCATCTCAAGGTCTAGCGAAGTCTCTTGCGCCCAACCCTCATCCTCGGTGTTGTGATTCACCGCGACCTTGCCATTTTGATCGAGCTGCATGAAGCAGGGATTCTTTCCACTTGGCACAGCGGTCAACACCGAGCTCTGCATCTCGGGCAGATCTTGACGGGTGCAGTTATCGATTGGCCCGAGGTCATACATGGCCCTATAGTCGACCAGGTCTTGATAGGCGCTCGCCGAATGGTAGGCGTCGACGATTGCGATCACCTTGTAACGAGCGCCTACCTCGGTGACGCCGTAGGCCTTGCGCAGCTGATTCGCGCCATAGGCGATTCCGCCCAGCGGTTGCATGGTGGCGAGAGGTCGAATCTTGCCGCGAACTCCATTCAAGAAGAGGGTTCGCTTGATCGCTAGGCAAGCTGCCATTCCGCGCGCGGGTTTCGAGCAACTGGCAACATCCTTGATCGACACCTTGGCGCTCGCCGCGGTGGCGAGGGTGCTGGATGGAGTAGGCAAAACGGCAGCGCCACCCAGGGCAATTGACAGCGCGGCGACGATGGACAAAGAGATGGTTTTGATTTTCATAACCGCAAAGGTAGGTGGGGCACGCTGCCAAGCCGGAACCCGAAAGAACTTCGGTGGAAAGCGCCAGAAAGCCAGCGAGTTGTTGAAAACTTCGGCAGACTAGAGGAGTGGTAAATCCAAACGTTCAGGGCAAGAAGTATCCGGCCACCAACCCATACCTGGTTGGCCGCGAGAAGATTCGCGAGTTCGCCCACGCGGTCAAGTCAGATGTTTTCGCAGCTCAGGCCGCCGGATACACCGACGTTGTCGCCCCACCAACCTTTGCCGTGGTCATCCAGGAACGCAGCCTTGCGACCGTTCTGAACGACCCAGAGGCAGACATCGATTTCAGCCGCGTGGTTCACGGCGACCAGCGCTTCATCCATGCTCGCCCGATTGTGGCCGGCGATGAACTGGTCAGCGTGCTCGAGGTCGCCAGCGTCAAAACTCTCGGAGCCCACTCGATGGTCACCTTTGAAACCAAGATCTTTGCCGAGGGCGACGAACTCGTCTGCACCGCAATTTCAACTCTCGTGGTTCGAGGTGGCGAATAATGACTCACATTAACATTGCTTCTCTTGAGGTCGGCCAGATCATCGGCACCTCTGAGTTCCTACTAACTCGCGACTCGCTCGTGCGCTACGCGGGTGCCTCTGGCGATTTCAACCCGATTCACTACCGCGACGATTTCGCGCAGTCGGTTGGCTTGGATGGCGTGCTTGCACACGGAATGCTCACCATGGGTGCTGCCGTTCAGGTTGCAGTCAACTGGGTTGGCGATGCCGGCAAGGTTATCGACTATGGCGTGCGCTTCACCAAGCCTGTTTTCGTCGATGCCAAGGATGGAGCCGTGCTCGTAGTTACCGGCAAGATCGGCGAGATTGACGCCGAAAATGGCGAGGTACGTGTCGACCTAACCGCTACTTTCAACGAAACCGCAGTACTGGGTAAGGCCCAGGTCCGCGTTCGTCTATAAAGGCTGCTCGGTCTAGATTTCATGCAGAAACTCAGCGAACTAACCACGATGCGCGTCGGCGGAAAGCCGGCCGAAATCATCGTGGCCAAGACTCGCGACGACCTGATTGAGCAAACCCTTTCGGTTTGGAACAGCGGCGACGACTGGCTAGTTCTCGGCGGTGGCTCGAACCTAGTGGTTGCCGATGAAGTCGATGACCTGCGCGTAATCAAGGTCGAAACCAAGGGCATTCAAACCTTCACCTCGGCCGATGGCAACAAGACTTTGGTGCGCGCCCAAGCCGGTGAAAACTGGGATGACTTCGTCGCTCACACAATCGAGCTTGGTCTGGCCGGAGTCGAGGCCATGGCCGGTATTCCGGGAACCGTAGGTGCCGGCCCGGTTCAGAACATCGGCGCTTACGGTCAAGAACTTAGCGACACCTTCGTGCGACTCGAGTTTGTTGATTATGAGACGCACGAGGTAGTCATCCTAGAAAAGGTAGACCTCGAATTCGGTTATCGAGACAGCGTCATCAAGCGGGGTCGTACCGGTCTGATTACCTGGGTGGAACTCGAACTCGAGAACTTCGGCGGCCTCTCGGCGCCGATCACCTCAGGGCAAATTGCTGGTGCATTTAGCGCCAATTTGGGCGACCAGTTGCCGCTACGCGAGGTTGCCGAGAGCGTGAAGAAGATGCGCGCGACCAAGGGCATGCTGCTTAGTGAGAGTGACCCAGACTCGGTCAGCTGCGGTTCGTTCTTCACCAACCCGATTGTCAGCCACACCTTTGCGCGCACCCTGCCGGAGGTTTCGCCGCGTTGGGAAACACTCGAGGATGACGGCCTAACCGTAAAGCTTTCGGCCGCCTGGCTAATCGAAAACTCTGGAATCATCAAGGGCTTTTCGCTGCCTGGTTCGAAGGCTGCGATTTCATCGAAGCACTGCCTAGCGATTACCAATCGCGGGGGAGCAAGCGCAGCCGAGATCGTGCAGTTAGCCAACTACGTGCAGTTGCAGGTTTCGAACCACTTCGGCATTACGTTGGTGCCAGAGCCAAACCTTATTGGTTTTTAGAGCGCCGCTGGACCTTCGAGGCCACCGAGAATCCATGCGATCAAGAGCTCTTTGGCTCTAGGGTTTTCGGCACTGTTTGCGACGGCCATGCCGATGGGGCTGGAAACCAGACCCGACAATCCACCCAGTACCGCATTGTGCCTGAAGGCAATTTCATCCATGGATAGGTGGGGGAGGTGCCTCGCCAACAGCGGCAAGAGTGTTTGCTCGACCGGCTCTGCGGCTCTCATCATATTTGCCATGAGCCCGGGGGACTTCTCGGCAGCTCCCCGTTGAATGATTAGCCAAAGCCTAGACTCTCTGTCGTCGGGCCCTGAGGCAGACAGTAGCGGGTGTAGCCATACTTCGATTAGCTGGCGAAGAGTGTGGTCCCCGGGTAGCGCCTCAATGCGTTTGGCCTGGAGGTTCGTAACCTCATCAATCGCTTCTGCGAAAACGAGAGTTACCAGATTGTCTTTAGATTTGAAGTGGTAGGCGACTGCGGCAACATTTGCGCCGGCCATTTCAGTTATGTCTCGCAAGGTCAGGCCGGCTTCTCCCTTGGCAAGCAGAAGTTGTTCTACAGCCGCTTTTAGGTGTTCCGGGGTTTCTCGAGGCATGTCTCTATTCTGTCAGACTTGACTTAATTTCAAACAAATGATTGATTTATTCAATCAACTGATTGAAAAAGGAGATCAAGTGAAAAATACGCTCTACAAACTGGGTGAACGAGTTGCGATGGCACCTCGTAGGGTTCTTTTCTCGTTCGTCGCACTAATCATGATTTTGAGTGGTGTCGCTGGGGGTGTTGGCGCAGGCTTCACGACCGAGGTTCGACTCGGCGATACCGATTCACAAAAGGCCTCGGACCTGCTGCTTAGCCAGTTCCCTGCTGCCTCCGGTGACACTGCAACCCTCGTCTTCCACAGTGAAGCAAGCGAGGGCTTGATTTCGGCAAAGGCCAGCAGTGCGCTGGAGGATTCGCTGGAAGCAATCAAGACCCAACCGCAGGTTCAGACGATTACCCCACTGCAACTTTCCAGCGATAAGAAGACTGGTTTTGTTAATGTTCAATACTCAGAGCTAGCCGCCAACCTCTCAGCCGAACATTTGTCGCGTCTCGATTCAGCAGTCGCAAACCTCAATAAATCGGAGGTAGAGGCAAGCATGCGAGGTCCGGTGGTGGATAGGTGGCGCGATCGCGTACCGCCTATCGGTGAATTTATTGGCATCATCGCGGCGCTACTACTCGTAACTTTGCTCTTTAGATCATTCTTCGCAACATTGGTTACAGTGGGCGCAGCAATCCTTGGGCTCATCCTTGGAAACACAGTGCTGGCTGTCATTTCTGGGTTCATAGATATCCCGAGCGTGGCCCCAACCATCGCCATCATGCTTGGTTTAGGTGCCGGAATCGATTACGCCCTGTTCCTGGTTTCTCGCTTTAGGGCTCGACTTCGCGCCGGCGACGATGCAATCGCTGCGGTAGCTAATGCCAACAGCACCACCGGCTCATCCGTCATCACTGCAGGTGCGATTGTGGTTGTCTCGATTCTCGGTTTATTTGTAACTGGTATTGATGTGATTGGCCGTATGGGTCTTGCCGCAGCGATTGTCGTTGCAGTTTCTGCGCTGACAGCCGTCACCTTGGTTCCTGCTTTGCTCAAGCTCTTCGGTCGTCGCGTCTTGCCACGTAGAGAACGAAAAAACGTGGACAGTCCTGCAGTTGAGGAACTCAGCGAAGGCAAGAGTGCCCGAAAGATCGCGACGATCATGTCAAAGAAGCCTTGGCTCTCGACCATCTCGGCTAGCGTGGCACTTTTGATTCTGGCTGCTCCGGCAATGAACCTAAATCTAGGTCAGCCTGATGACAGCAACCGTCCTGCTGGCGACACAATGCGCGTGGCTTACGAGCGTCTGGCGGACGGCTTCGGCTCAGGTTTCAATGGACCGTTGATGCTTGCGGTGGACTTGAAAGACGAAACCGAAAAGGATGCTGTTCTTCGCGATCTTGGCAGTGCGTTGACCGCGGCTGACGGTGTCGCGTCGGTTGCACCAGCGCAGCTTAACGATGCCGGCGACACCGCGGTGATCACCGTGATTCCTGACACTGCACCTCAAGACAAGGCGACCAGTGAGCTGGTCAAGAAGCTTCGCGAGAATGTGATTCCCGATTCTTTGAGCGGAACATCGACTAAGGCATTCCTTGGCGGGCAGACTGCGACCTTTGATGACCTGGCCTCAAAGGTTCAAGGAAGTCTTCTGTTACTGGTTCTAGTAGTGGTCGGGCTTTCACTTCTGCTTTTGACCTACTTCTTCAGATCAATCGCACTTCCGTTAGCAAGCGCCTTTATGAACCTGCTTTCGATTGGGGCTGCGTACGGTGTGGTCACGCTGGCCTTTCAAACCGAAGCTGGAGCGCAACTGCTGGGTGTTGATCAGCAACCAATCGTTTCGTTTGTACCGATGCTGATGTTCGCCATCCTGTTCGGCTTGAGCATGGACTACAACGTGTTCTTGGTTTCGGCAGTTCGCGAAGCAAAAGAGCGCGGTGATAGCGCTCGACAGGCGGTGGTTTCAGGTATTGGTAGAACTGCCAGCCTGATCTCAACGGCCGGTGCGATTATGGCCCTGGTATTCCTGGGCTTCATGATGACCGACGAAACCGAAGTTAAAATGATCGGCCTGGGCTTGGCTGTCGCAGTAATCGTTGACGTGACTCTCGTGCGTCTAGTGCTCGCGCCTGGGTTGTTGTCACTGCTCGGAGAGAAAGCCTGGTGGATTCCATCATGGCTAAACAAAGCGTTCGGCAAAGAGGTCAAACTAGACCACTAGTTGAATGAGTCAAAAAGGGAAAGGGCCTCCAATCGGAGGCCCTTTTTCATTGGCTACGTTTAGCCGAACAACTTCTGCAGGCGCTGAATACCCTCGAGTAGCGGGGCATCGCCGAGTGCGTATGACAAGCGAACATAACCTGATGGGCCGAATGCTTCACCCGGAACCAAGGCAACCTCGGCAGCATCCAAGATGTAGTCACAAAGCTCAAGCGAGGTGTTGATCTGCTTGCCGCCCCATTCGCGACCGAGCAAACCGGTCACGTCAGAGTAGACATAGAAAGCTCCCTGAGGCATCGGCGCGTTCCAACCTGAAATCTTGTTCAGTTCGGCGACGGCCAGCTTGCGGCGACGGTCGAAGGCTTCGCGCATTGCGAGAACTTCATCCTGCGGGCCGGTTAGAGCAGCAAGCGCTGCCTTCTGCGAAATGTTCGAAACGTTAGACGAAAGGTGTGACTGCAGGTTTCCGGCAGCCTTCATCGCGTCTAGCGGGCCGGCCATCCATCCCAGACGCCAACCGGTCATCGCATAGGTCTTGGCAACGCCATTAACCAGGATGGTGCGGTCGATCAACTCTGGCACTGCCTCGGTGATTGAAACAGCCTTGATGCCGTCGTAGGTGAGGTTCTGGTAAATCTCATCCGTGATTACCCACATGCCGTTTTGCCAAGCCCACTGACCGATTGCCTCGGTCTCTTCGCGGGTGTAAACCGAACCGGTTGGGTTCGATGGCGAAACGAATAGCAAAACTTTCGAGCGTGGGGTGCGAGCGGCCTCGAGCTGCTCAACGGTGACCTTGTAGTTTTGGTCGGCGCCGGCGAAGACCTCCACTGGCACGCCACCCGCTAGGCGAATGGCCTCTGGGTAGGTGGTCCAGAACGGGGTAGGCATAAGAACCTCGTCGCCTGGGTCAACCAGGGTTGCGAAGGCTTGGTAGACGGCCTGCTTGCCGCCGTTGGTGACAACGACCTGGGCTGCCGAAATCTCGGTGCCAGAGTCGATGCGGGTCTTGTGCGCGATTGCTTCGCGAAGATCAGGCAGACCAATGGCCGGTGTGTAGCGGTGGTTCTTCGGGTCACGCACGGCAATAGCCGCTGCCTCGACGATGTGGGCAGGGGTGGCGAAGTCTGGTTCACCGGCAGCGTAGGAGATCACTGGACGGCCTGCGGCCTGCAGCGATTTTGCCTTTGCGTCTACCTTGAGGGTCGCAGATTCTGCGATCGAACCAATACGCTTTGAGATTCTAGGAAAGTCAGTCACCCGTCAAGTCTACCGAAGAGCCATTTGGGCTTTGCATTATCTGGCGCCAAGGTTTACACTCTTTAGAGGTAGTTTGACAACTTCTGAAGCCTAATCTGGCACAAATTCACTTTTAGATTTCAATCTAGAAGTCTGTCTTTCGTCAGATGGTTTCTTGGTTGGCAACCTAACCCTGTAAAGGGTGGTGGCTCAATTGGTAGAGCATCGGTCTCCAAAACCGAGGGTTGCAGGTTCGAGTCCTGTCCGCCCTGCTAGTAAGTGTTAGTTAGAAGAAGGAATGTCTCATGGCAGATGAGCTAGAGCAGGAAGACGTAGTCGAGCGCGCTAAGGCCGACCAGGTCGCCAAGCGCAACATCGTCGGTCGCGTCGTTCTATTTTTCAAGCAGGTTGTTGGCGAGCTTAACAAGGTCACCAAGCCAACCTTTGCTGAGCTTCGCAACTACACCGGCGTTGTGCTGGCGTTCGTTGTTGTAGTCATGGCGATCATTTCGCTGCTCGACTGGCTTTTCTACCAGGGTGTTGTATTCGTCTTCACCCCGACTGCATAGTCGAACCAAGATTTTAGAAACGATAGGACACATCAAGTGAGTGATTCAGAACGCAACGAACTAGAGGCGCTAGCCGAGGTTGCTGTTGACGTGGCTGCTGACGCCGTAATCGCCGAAGCAGACGCTGACTTTGCTGACCTTGCTGTTGACGCAGCTGCAGAGCTAGAGCAAGACCTAGAGCTTGAAGAAGCAATCGTTGAGGCAGCAGAAGTTGCCACCGCGGTTGCCGATGAGGTAGAAGAGGGCGCTCCGGTTGAAGAAGACCCTTACCGCGAGTTCCGCAACGAGCTTCGCCGCCAGCCTGGCAAGTGGTACGTAATCCACAGCTACGCCGGTTACGAGAAGCGCGTAAAGCAGAACATCGAGAACCGCAAGCTAGCGCTTGAGGGTGGCGACGACATCTTCCAGATCGAAGTTCCGATGGAAGACACCATCGAGATCAAGAACGGTCAGCGCAAGTTGGTTACCAAGGTTCGCATCCCTGGTTACGTTCTAATTCGTATGGAAATGAACGAAGAGTCTTGGTCACTTGTTCGCCACACCCCAGCCGTTACTGGCTTCGTTGGCAACTCACAGAACCCAACTCCACTTCGCCCAGACGAGGCCTTCAACATGTTGAAGACTCTTTACGTTCTTCCTGAAGAAGCAGAAGCCAAGGCAGCTGCAAAGGGTGGCGTTGCAGTCAAGGGCAAGGCAAAGGCCGTTCCAATCAACGTCAACTACAAGCTTGGCGAGAGCATCATGATCAAGGATGGTTCGTTCGCAGGGCTACCTGGAACCATTTCAGAGATCAAGCCAGAAAGCGGCAAGCTAACCGTTCTTGTTTCACTCTTCGAGCGTGAGACCCCGGTTGAACTTGGCTTCGAGCAGGTTGGCCCACTGGCGTAAGCCAATCCATAGATTTTCAAAGAGTTACAAAACCCTAGTAAAGGAATAACAAATGGCACCGAAGAAAAAGATCACCGGCATGATCAAGCTTCAGATCAACGCAGGCGCTGCTCACCGGCATGATCAAGCTTCAGATCAACGCAGGCGCTGCTAACCCAGCTCCTCCGATTGGTCCAGCACTTGGCCAGCACGGTGTAAACATCATGGAATTCTGCACCGCGTACAACAACGCAACCGCAGACCAGAAGGGCAACGTTGTCCCAGTAGAAATCACCGTCTACGAAGACCGTTCGTTCACCTTCGTCCTAAAGACTCCTCCTGCAGCTGAGCTAATCAAGAAGGCTGCTGGCGTTGCAAAGGGCTCAGCTACCCCTCACACCGTGAAGGTTGCTCAGCTTTCAAAGGACGCTCTATACAAGATCGCTACTCAGAAGATGTCTGACCTAAACGCCAACGATGTTGACGCAGCGGCAAAGATCATCGCGGGTACCGCTCGCTCAATGGGAATCACCGTAGAGGCTTAAGTCTCAACGGCTCTCACGAGCAACCGCTGGCTTTCGGGCCGGCAGCCCATCCTGGGCAAAGCAACAAAGTAGTGGGAGGGTCGCGCGCGACCCGCTAACCACAACTGTGACCAATAGATAGGAACAACAGAATGGCAAAGCGCTCAAAGGCTTATGAAGCCGCAGCTGCACTCATCACCGAGGGCAAGCTTTACACCCCAGCCGAGGCAGTAACCCTAATCAAGGAGACTGGCTCAAAGAAGTTCAACTCAACCGTAGAGGTAGCTTTCAAGCTAGGTGTTGACCCTCGCAAGGCAGACCAGATGATCCGTGGAACCGTTTCGCTTCCACACGGAACTGGTAAGACCGCCCGCGTTATCGTTTTCGCAACTGGTGCCGCAGCTGACGCTGCAGTTGCCGCAGGCGCTGACGTTGTTGGTGGCGACGAGCTAATCGAGAAGGTAGCAGCCGGATGGGTTGACTTCGACTCAGCAGTATCGACCCCAGAGCTTATGGGTAAGGTCGGACGTCTAGGTAAGGTTCTAGGTCCTCGTAACCTAATGCCAAACCCAAAGACCGGAACCGTTACTCCAGACGTAGCTAAGGCAGTTACCGACATCAAGGGTGGAAAGATCGACTTCCGCGTCGACAAGCAGGCTAACCTGCACTTCATCATTGGCAAGGCATCTTTCACCAAGGAGCAGCTAGGCGAGAACCTAGGCGTTGCACTTGAAGAGATCATGCGTTTGAAGCCTTCGTCTTCAAAGGGTCGCTACCTAATCAAGGGTGCAATCTCGACCACCTTCGGTCCTGGCATTCAGCTAGACACCAACGTAACCAAGGTTGAGTTCTAAACCCTAGTTACAAAGTTTTCCGATGGAGGGATCGAGGCTTAGGCCTCGGTCCCTTTCTCATCGGTAACAAAGACCATAGGCTTTAAGCCGAACTAACCGAAAGGCGGGATATTGCCTCAGCACGCATTTGGCGCAGCCACACTTCTAGACACGAAAGACCCAATGGGTTTGCGTTCAAGCGCACCCCTTCTAGACGCGTGGATTCGCGATATGGAGACCGACCGGTCACCGGTCACCATTCCAAATCCCAGGCCATAAAGGTCGCACCGACCTCACTGGAGCCATCGTCGATGGCGACATCCCGGTTCTGCCAGGCAATCACCCGCACCGCATTTCACCCTCCCTCATCCTTGAAGCCGAGGCGCTAGCCGCCAAGCTCTGGGGCGCCGAACTATGCCGCTTTGGCGTCAACGGCTCATCGGGTTCAAACCACGCAGCCGTGATGGCCGTGGCTGGTCCTGGCGACAAGGTCATCGTTTCTCGCACCCTGCACAAGTCGGTTTTGGTCGGCTTGGTTTACGCCGGTGTCGTGCCGGTGTGGATTCGTCCTGAGATCAACCCGGCCACCGGGCTTCCGGAATACCTTCCGTCTACCCGCCTTGCCGAGACTCTTGCCCAGCACCCGGATGCCAAGGCAGTTCTGATTGGTGAGCCTTCATACGTTGGCACAATGTCGAACATCCCGCGTTTGGCGAAGGTCACTCACGAGTACGGCATTCCACTAGTCGTCGACGCCGCATGGGCCGCTCACTACGGGTTCCACCCGGAGCTTCCGAACCACCCAATTGCCGAGGGCGCCGACATCGTCGTCACGTCTGCGCACAAGACCCTGCCGAGCTATTCACAGGCTTCGTTCGTGTTGGTTCGCGACGAGTATGTCGACCTAGCGCGCTTCAACAAGATGTTTGACTCTACCCAGACCACTTCGATGTCAGGTCGCATTTTGGCTTCGATCGATGCCGCTCGCGCACTGCTTGAGCGTCACGGTCACGACCTGATTGGCCCGGTTATCGAGGCAACCGAGCGCGGCCGCGCATCCTTGGTGGCTGCCGGAATCGACGTCATCGACGGCGAATACATTGACCCTCTGAAGTTGGTCATCATGTTCTCGAGCTGCGGCGTCGACGGCAATAAAGTTGAGGCCGACTTGCTCGCTCAGAACATCGACGTGGAGATGGCAAACCGAGACATCATCATCCCGATGATCACCTTTGCAGACACCCCAGACAGAATCAACGACCTGGTCAAAAAGATAATCGCTTCGGTTGAAAAGCATCGCGGTGAACCTCGCCCAATCGAGATTTTGCCGGCTTTCTCAATCGAACCTGAGGTGGTCGTTACTCCGCGTGAGGCATTCTTCAGCGACTACGAGGTTGTCGATTCAGCTGATGCCGTTGGTCGAGTTTCGGCTGAGATGATCTGCCCTTACCCACCTGGTGTTCCGGTTTTGAGCCCGGGCGAACGCATTACCGAAGCCGCCTTGGGTGCGCTATTTGAAGCGCGCGACATGGGGGTTAGAATCGCCTTTGTTGCCGACCCAACCCTCAAAACCCTAAAGGTCTTGCCAAAGACAGAATCGATTTAAACATGGATGCGATGCCAGCCCCGCAGAATGGCTTGACCTCAGACCAGATGCCGGGTTGGAAGC
>JBEGKW010000011.1:0-72758 GCA_041183865.1 Actinomycetota bacterium
ACCATTCTCGCTCGACGCGTGAAGGCTAGGTAGTCCTCTTCTAGCTGTGTAGCCGAGCCTGTTGGGTATTCCATGATTCTTGCCATGCCATCAAGCTGTTGGCGATCGGTGGGCAACACATCCGTGCGCTTATTGGCCCATAGAACTGAAGCCGAGCGCACTCGGGATGCAAATGTCCAGGCCTCAGACAGGACGCGAGCGTCATGCTCGGCGATTAGGCCCTCGCTAACGCAGGCTTGAAGAGCTATCAAGGTCTTTGGTGTGCGAATTGCTGGATGGTCTTTGCCATGCTTCAACTGCATTAGTTGCACCAGCCACTCGACGTCGCTCAGTGAACCTCGACCCAACTTGGTGTGTCGACGCGGATCGGCACCTTGCGGCAGCCTCTCGGTTTCCATGCGCGCCTTGATGCGGCGAATCTCCATTACCGCCGACATTGGCAGCTCGGTCGGGTATCGATATTGGTTGATGAGGTCGATGAACTTGGCAATTAGTTCAGGCGAACCGGCTATCGGCTTTGCTCGCAAAAGCGCCTGTGATTCCCACGTGTCTGACCAACGCACATAGTAGGCGCGGTAAGAGTCCAGCGAGCGTACATTAGGCCCATTTTTTCCCTCAGGTCGAAGGTCTAAATCGAGTTCGAACTCAAGCAATGGGTCGGCTGCGT
The DNA here is from genome assembly GCA_041183865.1 of Actinomycetota bacterium. Taxonomy (GTDB): domain Bacteria; phylum Actinomycetota; class Actinomycetes; order Actinomycetales; family Microbacteriaceae; genus Rhodoluna. Next base: position 668 of record JBEGKW010000011.1, read on the forward strand.
ATCCCTTTAGGTCAGAAATGATTCGCTCGGCTGTCTTTTGGGCTAGCTCGGGAATCACGCCAGGCTTTGCTTCATAGACGAACATCACATCCGCGTCAGAGCCGAACCCAAGTTCCTCACCGCCGAAGCGGCCCATCGCCACGATTCCAAAGTCGAGAATCTCGAGCGGGTTGTCGTTGCTAACACTCGACCCCTCGAGCTCAACGACAACGTCGAGCATTCCACGAACGTAACATGCGGTTAGATCGCTCAGTCCCTGCGAAATTTCATCCAGGGTAAGCTCGCCAAGCACCGCACCCATCGCTAGCCTTAGGGTTTCTCTACGGCGAAGCTGACGAAGAGAAGCCGCCGCGGTCTCCCCTATTTCATGGCGTGCCACAATTGCATTGAACTCCACCTTGAGTTCAGCCTCGGTCATCGGCACGAGGTCTTCAAGTCGCTCAAACCAGGCCGCAGCCTCAGGGATTCGCTCAAAGAGGCCTGTTGCGAGTCGGCTATTAGACAGGACCTGCGTCATACGCTCTGCTGCGCCTGTGGCATCGCGAAGCATGCGCAGATACCAAGGTGACTCCCCCAGGTCCTCACTGAGCCGCCTAAAGGACAACAGCGCGGCATCGGGATCTGTCCCCTTCGAGAACCATTCGATCAGAACTGGAAGCAGTTGCTTCTGAATAGCGGCACGTCGTGAAAGACCAGACGTCAGCGCGGCAATGTTCTTGTGTGCGCCGGGTGCATCCTTGAAGCCAATCGCGTGCAGGCGGTCTTCGACTTGTGCCGTCGAAAGCTCAAGGCTCGAACCCTCAAGACGAGATACCGCGCTCAGTAGCGGTCGGTAGAAGATCCTTTGGTGAAGTGCTCGCACTTCGACCTTTACGCGCTCCCAGTCAGCCAACAACCCTTCTACGGTGGTCTTAGTAGCTCGGCATCTCGCGAGCGGGCGGAGCTTGGCCTCGCTGGTCGGCATAAGGTGCGTACGACGCATTTCACTGAGCTGAATCCGGTGTTCTAGCAGACGCAGAAATTTATAGTGCTTCTCGAACTGTGCCGCCTCCGAACGGCCTACGTAACCCGCGAGGGTGAGAGCATCCAGGGCACTCAGCGTGTCTCGCTGGTGGACACTTTCATCCGTGCGCCCATGGACCAACTGCAGCAGTTGAACTGTGAACTCGATGTCCCTGAGGCCGCCTGGGCCAAGTTTGATTTCAAGATTGACTTCATTAGCTGGGATGAACTGCATCACGCGTTCGCGCATCTTTTGCGCTGACTCTACGAAGTTCTCCCGGCCCGATGAGGTCCAAACCTTGGGACTGAGCGCGTCAAGGTAATCCTGGCCGAGTTCAAGATCGCCAGCAATCGGCCTCGCCTTCAGGAGAGCCTGAAACTCCCAACTCTCGGCCCAGCGGTCATAGTAGGCGACGTGCGATTCGAGAGTTCGCACTAACGCTCCAGATTTTCCCTCTGGTCGCAGATTTGGATCTACCTGCCAGAGGTCAGGCTCGCTTGCAGTGCCATCCATGGCACGCATCATGCGGGTAGCCAATTTGGTTGCTACTTCGACGGCTCGGTGGTTTTCGACCTCAGGGTCACCAGATTGGGCGACATAGATGACGTCGACGTCACTGATGTAGTTGAGCTCTCGTGCTCCACACTTTCCCATCGCCATAACGGTCAGTCTGGTAGCGGCGATCTCCTGAGCGGTGAAAATACCGTGGTCCTTGGTGAACGACAGTTCCGCCCTCGCCACTTCGAGACCAGCTTCGATGGCCCCACCGGCAATATCGGCTAGGGCCGCGGCCACGATCGGAAGCACCTGCTCAGGGTCAGGGTTGGTCAGATCGCAAATGGCGATCTTTAGGAGTTCGATTCGATATGCCTTGCGAAGCGCAGTCCAGGCCTCTTGTGTCTCAAAGCCCTCTTTGAGAATGGACTTCACGCTCTCTGAGATTGCTTTGCGATAGGCATCTGGCCCGAGGTCAATCGAATGAACCTTTTCGAACACGGCTAAAGCATCAGGCTGACGCCTCAGAAAGTCCGAGAGTGCTTTAGAGGCACCAAGAATTGCACACAGCCGAACCGCCGAATCGTGCTTGTTCAGAAGTCTCTTCAGAACGGCCTTGTCACGCTCAGCCAAATCGAGTAGCCCATTCAGGGCCTGATCTGGGTCAAGGCTTAGTGCCAGGGCCGCAACCGCAGACCTACCCGCATCGCCAACTAAACCGACTAACTGATCAAGCTTGCCGATGGTTCCGGTTAGATCAGAAAAACCGTATTTGGCGAACTCAGAGAGACCGGTCGGGCGATCTGCGTAAGCCATGATTTAGAGAGATTCGAGGTTGTGCTTCAATTCAAACGGCGTTACCTGAGCGCGGTATTCGCTCCATTCACGACGCTTATTGGCAAGCACGTAGCTGAATACTTCTTCACCCAGCGTCTCGGCCGCCAGTTCAGACTCTTCGAGTTTCTTAATGGCGTGGTCGAGGCTTTGTGGAAGCGGCTGAATACCCATTGCACGTCGCTCTGCGTCGGTGAGTGCCCAGACGTTGTCTTCGCTCTCGGCAGGTAGCGGGTATTCCTCTTCGATGCCCTTCATGCCCGCTGCCAGGATCAGCGCGTAGGCCAGATAAGGGTTTGCAGCAGAATCGATTGCTCGGTATTCGATGCGAGAGCTGTTGCCTTTGTCTGGCTTGTAGAAAGGCACACGGATGAGTGATGAGCGGTTGTTGTGACCCCAACTTACGTAGCTAGGAGCCTCACCGCCACCCCAAAGACGCTTGTATGAATTCACATACTGGTTCGTAACCGCGGTGATCTCAGGTGCGTGGCGCAGCAGGCCAGCAATGAAGTGCTTTGCAGTCTTAGAAAGGTGGTACTGAGAGCCGGCTTCAAAGAACGCGTTGGTGTCACCCTCGAAGAGCGACATGTGGGTGTGCATGCCTGAACCAGGGTGTTGGCTGAAGGGCTTTGGCATAAACGTCGCATAGACGCCCTGCTCGATTGCAACCTCTTTGATCACGGTGCGGAAGGTCATGATGTTGTCGGCCATGGTGAGCGCATCGGCGTAGCGCAGATCAATTTCGTTCTGGCCCGGCCCGCCCTCGTGGTGGCTGAACTCAACAGAAATGCCTAGTTGCTCGAGCATGCCGACCGCACGACGGCGGAAATCATGCGCGGTTCCACCAGGCACGTTGTCGAAGTAGCCTGCGTTATCCACCGGGATAGGGCCTTCAGGGCCAATCTGCGAAGACTTGAGAAGGTAAAACTCAATCTCCGGGTGAATGTAGAAAGAGAAGCCGCGGTCCGAAGCCTTAGCCAACGCGCGACGCAATACATTGCGCGGGTCGGCGGCTGCAGGTTTGCCGTCTGGAGTCTGAATGTCGCAGAACATTCTCGCGGTCGGGTCAATTTCGCCACGCCACGGAAGAATCTGGAAGGTGCTTGGGTCTGGCAATGCGAGCATGTCTGCTTCGTAGGTGCGAGCAAGGCCCTCAATGGCCGAGCCATCGAATCCGAGACCTTCGGCAAAAGCTCCTTCTACCTCGGCCGGTGCGATAGCTACCGACTTCAGGGTTCCGGCTACGTCGGTGAACCAAAGGCGCACGAACTTGACGCCGCGTTCCTCGATTGTGCGTAGGACAAAGTCTGTTTGCTTATCCATCGAATTTCCTATCTCTACCTCCTACTAGGCTAATGGTTATGCCTTCAATTCGCTTAGCAATGGCCCAGACAAACCCAATCGTGGGCGACATTTCTGGCAACCTCGCCCAGACGATTGAAACAATCGACAGTGCGCTCGAGAATGGTGCGAATTTAGTTCTCTTCGGTGAGATGAATCTCGCTGGATATCCAATCGAAGACCTAGCCGCTAGAGCCAGTTTCATTGACGCCGCCGAATCGGCAGTCCACACGCTTGCTGAAAGACTTCGCGCACCGCGCTATCAAGGAGTTGCCGTTGTGGTGGGGCATCCAGCAAAGGCCGCCAGAGCTAACGGCTGGTCAATCGCACACAATGCCACCACCGTGATTATTGATGGTGTTGTTTTCGGTCAGTACGCCAAGCATCATTTGCCTAACTACTCCGTTTTCGACGAGTTTAGAAACTTTGTTCCGGGCGAACAGTTGCTGACCTTTGAATTCAAAGGACTTAAGTTCTCGACGTTGATTTGCGAGGACATTTGGCAAAAGGGTGGTCCGGTTGCGCAGCTAAAGACAGCAAACACGGATGTGGCCCTCATTCTCAACGGTTCACCGTTCGAAGTAACCAAGACCGATACACGACTCAAGTTGGTTCAAGATCTTGCCACCGAGAGCTCATGCGCCGTTGCCTATGTCAACCTCGTCGGAGGTCAGGATGACCTTGTATTCGATGGAAATAGCTTCTTCGTCAATTCACTGGGCCACTTAGTCGCTCGATCTTCACAGTTCATCAGTGACATCACGTACGTTGACATTCAGTCAAAGGAAGTTCAATCTTCTGAGTCTGCAAAGCATGTCACGACCGATCCGCTTAGCGAGGTCTGGTCTGCCCTAGTCCTGGGGCTAAGGGACTATGTCAAAAAGAATGGTTTCCATTCAGTGGTTCTAGGGCTTAGTGGCGGCATCGATTCCGCTGTATGCGCCAGCCTGGCCGCCGATGCAATCGGAGCCGAAAACGTGTTTGGTGTTTCGATGCCCAGCAAGTACTCATCCGAGCACTCTAAGAGCGACGCTGAGGACTTAGCTGAGCGAATCGGTTGCCACTACCGCACCGAGCCAATCGAGGGCATGGTTCAGGCCTTCGAAGGCCAACTATCGCTCAACGGCTTGGCATCAGAGAACCTTCAGGCGCGCATGCGCGGCGTCATACTCATGGCCTTGAGCAACGCCGAAGGTCATCTCACGCTGACTACCGGAAATAAGACCGAATTGGCGGTTGGTTACAGCACGATTTACGGTGACTCGGTCGGTGGCTTCGCTCCAATCAAGGATGTCGAAAAGACGCTGGTCTGGCGACTCGCTGAGTGGCGAAATGCACACGCACTAGACCTAGGTCTGACTCCCCCAATTCCACAGAACTCGATCTCCAAGCCACCCTCAGCCGAGCTCCGCCCTGATCAGGTAGACCAGGATAGCCTTCCGGATTATGACCTTCTCGATTCCTTGCTAGATGCCTATGTCGAGCGCCGACTCGGTCGCGACGAGGTCATCGCAGAGGGTTTTGATGCCACTGTGGTTGACCGCATAATTGGATTGGTCGATCGGGCTGAATGGAAGCGTCGTCAAGGTGCGATTGGCCCCAAGATCACCGGTATGGCCTTTGGTCGAGACCGAAGACTTCCGATTACAAACAAATTCAGATAAGCGCAAGGAGCGGTTCAAAATGGCAGCAGATAAGTTGATTTCAAGTGGTGGCCCATGGGAGTCAGTAATTGGCTACTCTCGCGCAACCGTAGCCGGTGACTACGTTCACGTTTCGGGCTCTACAGCAACTGTCGACGGCAAACTGCAACACGAGGGTGACGCATATGGTCAGACCCTTGTCGCGCTCAATGAAGTTATCGCACCGGCCCTGGCTCAGGTTGGCTACACCCTGGCCGACGTGGTTCGCTCGCGCGTTTACCTATCCAACGCAGGAGACATGGATGCGGTTGGCAAGGCTCACGGTGAAGTATTTGGTGAAATTCGCCCAGCAGCAACCATGCTTGCCGGAATTCAGTTCATCAATCCAGCGATGTTGGTTGAGATCGAAGTAGACGCCTGGAAGCGAAGCTAGTGACTGAAGCGTTGTCGCCAAAAAAGGTTCGCACGACTCATCTCGCAGAATTCAAGCAGAGTGGCCGAAAATTCTCCTGTCTGACCAGTTATGACCAGCTGACCGCTTCAATCTTTGACGAGGCCGGCATCGAAGTCATATTGGTCGGCGACTCGGCGGCTGACAACGCACTGGGATACTCAACTACCCTGCCAATCACGGTCGACGAGATGATTCCATTCGGGCGAGCCGTGGCCGGCGCCGCCAAGCGAGCACTAGTGGTAGTTGACATGCCCTTCGGCTCTTACGAAGGCGGAGCAGCCGACGCGCTGAGCAACGCAATTCGAATCATGAAGACGACCGGTGCCGACGCGATCAAGCTAGAAGGCGGCATTCGCAGCGTAGATCAAATCCGAACACTGACCACCGCCGGCATTCCAGTGATGGCGCACATCGGCTTCACCCCTCAGAGCGTAAATGGTCTAGGCGGCTTCAAAATCCAAGGACGCGGCGAGGGTGCCGATGCCCTTCTCGCGGATGCTCTGGCCGTTGCCGAAGCTGGGGCCTTTGCGGTTGTGTTAGAGCTGGTGCCAGCTGACCTAGCAAAGCAGGTTACTCAAGACTGTGGAATACCTACCATTGGCATCGGAGCCGGTCCAGACACGGACGGTCAGATCTTGGTTTGGACCGACTTCGCGGGTCTCTCTGATCACAAGCCGAAGAAATTCGTCAAACAATACGCCCAGCTGCGTGAAACCCTGGTTGCGGCTGCCGCCGAGTACCGTTCCGAAGTAGCCTCTGGCGCCTTTCCAGGGATCGATCGATCTTTCGATAGCTAAAGCGCCTAGTTTGAAGAGTCGTCTTCAGCGGCCCAATCACTGCTTCTTTGATTCAAGAGTTTGAGTGCTGCCTTAGCCTCGGCTTCGCTTTCGAACGGCCCAACTCGATACGATGCTGGGCTCTTGAGACCAACCTCGACCTTCAGAGTCCGTAGGTTGAACCAATACTGAGGTTTCTCATCCTTTTCGCTGTACACGCTAGCCATGTGACGAGCATAACGCTCGGCCGATTTAGACTAGAGACATGCCACGCGACCTTGCCACCGGACATTTAGTCAAGGGACAACTGTCGCCAATGCGATTGGTTCCTCAGACCATCGTTCGCCCAGAATATGTTGGCAAATCTGCACCAGCCAAATTCACCGGGTCTGATGTAAAGACCCCCGAGCAAGTTGCCAAAATTCGTGCTGCCGGCAAGATTGCCGCTCAAGCGATACAGCTAGTCGGCGAACACTGCAAGCCCGGAGTCACTACCGACGAACTAGACAGAATCGGGCATGAGTTCGTCATTTCACAGGGAGCCTACCCTTCAACCCTTGGTTACCGCGGTTACCCAAAGTCTCTCTGCAGTTCGCTGAATGAAGTCATCTGCCACGGCATCCCGGACGACACGGTTTTGCAAGACGGCGACATCATCAATATCGACATCACCGCCTTCAAGGATGGGTTCCACGGAGATAGCAACGTTACCTTCCTAGTCGGCGATGTCGACCCGGAGGTGAAGATTCTCGTCGAGCGCACTCACGAGGCCATGATGCGCGGCATCAACGCAGCACTGCCAGGCCGATCGATCAATATCATCGGCCGAGCAATCGAGACCTATGCCAAGCGTTTCAACTACGGCGTTGTGCGTGACTTCACCGGTCACGGAGTCGGCGAGGCTTTCCACTCGGGCCTGGTAATCCCGCACTACGACTCAGCGCCTCACTACAACGAAGAGATCCAAGTCGGAATGGTTTTCACAATCGAGCCGATGCTAACGCTTGGCACCCACGAGTGGGACATGTGGTCGGATGACTGGACTGTAGTCACCAAGGACCGCAGCATCACCGCGCAGTTTGAACACACCATCGTCATTACTGAAGATGGTCCCGAAATCTTGACACTTCCATAATCAGAAAGAGTTACGCATGGGCAAGAAGGCAATCGGAATCGACATCGGTGGCACCGGCATCAAGGGTGCCATCGTTGACGTCAAGAATGGCACCTTGGTCGGCGACCGCGTTCGCTATGAGACACCGGACGGCGGGCACCCTCAAGACATCGCGACCGTAGTTGCGACACTGGTCAGCGACCTGAAACCAGCTCGGGCGACTCTGCCAGTCGGCGTCTGCTTCCCAGCCGTCGTTCAACACGGCCGAACCATGTCAGCGGCAAACGTATCTAAAGAATGGATTGGGCTAGATGCTGACGGCCTTTTCGAATCAACGCTACAGCGCCACGTCCACGTGCTAAACGACGCGGATGCCGCCGGTGTGGCCGAGATGAAGTTTGGTGCTGGCAAGAAGCGCAAGGGACTGGTCATCATGACGACCCTGGGCACCGGTATTGGAACAGCATTGTTCATGAATGGCGACCTCGTGCCTAATGCCGAGCTTGGTCACCTAGAAATTGATGGAGTCGACTACGAAACCAAGGCTGCCTATTCGGCCAAGGAACGTGAGAACTTGAGTTTTGACGATTGGGCGATGCGGCTTCAAAAGTATTACTCGACCCTCGAGCGACTGTTTAGCCCTGACCTGATCATTGTCGGCGGCGGAATCAGCAAGCAGTGGGAAGAGTTCCTGCCGAAGCTAGATTTGCGCGCCGAGATCGTGCCTGCCCAAAAACGAAACAACGCCGGCATCCTTGGGGCTGCAGCCCTGGCTTGGAAGCACTCGGACGACGAATAAGTGGATGGGTCGGCTGATACGCCGGGTTCTGTCCCTGTTGCCAGGTGACGGTCATCTATCTAGTGATGCCATTGCTGACACCCTCAAGCGGTCTACCCGAAGACTAGAGCGAGCAGCTCTACGCGCCTTCTATCTGACCTTGCTCCAAACGAGGTTTACATAGCCGAGGCGCTCACACACCCCGCTGGTGGTCTCTTACACCACCGTTTCACCCTTACCGCTTTCGCGGCGGTTTACTTTCTGTTGCACTGTCTCGCAGGTTGCCCTGAGTGGCTGTTAGCCACCGTCTTGCTCTATGGAGCCCGGACGTTCCTCGTCATTTCTGCCGCGACCGTCTTGCCGACCCATCCGAGTCAAGACTACTTGCTAAAGGTGAGAAGTGGCATTTAGGGCAATCACTTCGGCCGCCTCATCGCCCCAGAAACGAATGATTGAGATCGAGCATGGAGAAATCTGCGGACGCCAATACCCGGCTATTCCGGCATCCATACCAGCTCGAATAAAACCGCGAATCGGCATAACATGCGAAACAATGGCCACGGTTTGGCCAGCGAATTCGCTAAGGATTCCCAGGCGACCTCGCTGTACGCGAGCGTCGAATACTTGGAGTGACTCACCGTTTGGTGGTGATACATCCCAAGAACCCTGCCATTCGGCAAATAGCTCGGGCCACTTAGAGATCACTTCGCTGTTGGTGTGCCCATCCCAGTCACCAAAAGAAATCTCGGCTATGTCTTCATTTACGGCAACACCTAATCCCAGCTCATTGGCCAGGATGTGTGCGGTGTCTAGGGTCCGTTGAATCGGTGACGAAACGATCGCTGACACTGGTTGTAGATGTGACCAAGGACCGGAGTTTCCGATTTCGGAAACCGCTTTGGCTACCTTGTGTGCATCGCCACGTCCGAGCTCCGAAAGCCCCGGGTTCTCTCCCCCGCTGCCCGAAATGCGCTTGCTCTCAGTCAGATGAGTGCGGCCGTGACGCACGAGAATCACGGTGGTGAGTGGTGCTGATACGTTTCCTGGGGCACGAACCGAGCTCGGGAGGGTCTGATTGAACTCGACCACGGGCGATCTTGGACTATCGGCGAGCTTCGAGACCTGAGCGTCGCCCTGCTCATCCATGGCTTTGTTGGCTAATGCGTCTGCTCGAGAGTTCTCTTCACGGGGAATCCACTGCCAGCGGACCTGTTTGCCGGCAACCAGCGACTGCACCTTCGCCCCGAGCTGCTGCATGTCTGGATGTTTGATCTTCCAGCGACCAGCCATTTGCTCAATAACAAGCTTGCTGTCCATGCGAACGAGAATGCGCGCTTGAGGGTTCAGTTGGTAAGCACCCTCTAGACCAGACACCAGAGCGATGTACTCGGCTACGTTGTTGGTGGCAATCCCAATGAACTTAGAGATCTCAAGGATGACTTCGCCACTATCGGCGTCAATGATGCAAGCTCCTGAGCCGGCGAGGCCAGGATTACCGCGTGAGCCGCCGTCGGCCTCGATGATTAGGTTTTGTGGAACCTTCATCGAATCAAAATCGCCTGACACTCAGGGCAGGTGGCGATGTCATCTTGAGCAAGTGCCTGAAGTTCGTTGAAAGCGGTAGCTCCCAGGCTAATGCGACAAGCGCCACACTCTCGACCGTTCAGTGCGGCGACCGGTACGCCTCGGGCCGCTTTCTTCTCGTAAAGTTCCAGCAATTCAGGCGCGATTCGGCTTGCTTGTTGAGCTCGGTCATTGGCCAGTAGATCTAGACCTGAGCGGAGCTTCAAGAGCTCTGACTCATCCTTGGTCTCGGCCGCACTGAGTTCCTCATCGACGCTTGCCTTGTCACTGCTTACGGTGTCGTATGCCGCCTTTGCCTGCTCCTGCTGTTCGAGAATAGCGAGCTCGATGTCTTCAAGGTCAGACTTGCGACGGGCCAGCGATTCGAGTTCACTCTGGATGCCTTGGGCATCCTTTGAGTTGTTCGTTGAGTTGAGGCGTTGCTCGTCCTTGGCAATGCGCTGTTCGACCAGTTCAAGGTCGGTCTCGGAACGCTTAAGTTCTAGGTTGACCGAATCCAATGCATTTCGAGCGGCGATGAGCTTTGCTGCCAGGTCGCGCTGAATCTCGCGTAGAGCCGAAAACTGTGCACCGGAGGCGAGGTTTTTGATGGCAGCCTTTGAACGCGTTATCTGGAGGTCTAGATTTGCCAAGCTGAGCAGATCTGCCTGCTGTGACGCCGTTGCTTTCATGTGCTGCCTTCTTTAGTTAGCTGGTGTTACTGAGTTACTGAAAAATCCCAAGGGTCGGTGCGAAGCTCGCTCACGACAACTTGAATAGAAGCAAATCTACCGTGGATGTCGTCCGCTGCCCATTCGAGCCAAAGCCATTCAGCGGCCCAATGTGAAATGTCGATCAGGGCAAACTTGCGACCATCGGCCTTAGCTCGTTCTAGAGCCTCTTGAACCGGGTGATGTCTTAGGTCTGATGTGACGTAAACATCGACGCCCGCTGCGTATGCCGCGTCGATGAAAGAATCGCCGGCTCCGCCGCAAAGCGCAACGGAATTCACCATGGAATCGAACTCTCCGGCAACGCGAACTCCGCTAGCGGTCGGTGGAATCACTCTCGCGATGTGCTTGGCAAGCTCGCCAAGTGAGGCAGTTGAAGTCAAATCTCCGATTCGCCCGTGGCCCTGAGATGCTGCTGTTTCGATCAGAGGTCGTGAATTTATAAGAGAGAACGCATCCGCGAGTGCAGCGGAGACGCCACGCGAAACGATATCAGCGTTTGTGTGCGCCGCATATATAGCGACGCCGGCCCGAATGGCTTTGGCCAAAATCGAACCCTTTGCGGTTGACTCGGCAACCGTCTTCACTCCCCTGAGTAATAGCGGGTGATGCGCCACGATGAGATCAAAGCTGCCGTCGATTGCTTCCTGAACAACTTCGTCAGTAACGTCCACGGTAAACAAAACTCGCGACACGCGACTGCCCGTCGAACCACAAATTAGTCCAGGAGCATCCCACTCTTCGGCTCCCGAAATTGGCCATAGTTCTTCAAAGACAGAGATCAAGTCACCGAGTAGAGCAGCCATTAGTCAACCAATCCGAGAACGTCTTTGAGGTCGTTGCGTCTCGCTTCAATCTGCAACACCTCAGCTTCTTGTTTTTTAATGCGCGGGATTCCTCCAGCTACCGGCAGAAGCAAACCAACGGCGAACGCAATTACGATGCCAAAGTTGCTTACTGCCCAGAAAATTGAGTTTGAGGCGAAACCCGACAAGTAGCCCAACCATTGAAGTTCGAATAGATTGCTCTTGATCAGACCCCAACCAAAGAAAACCGCCGCGATCCAACCCAGCAAGTTGGTCAGATTCACCGACTTGTAGAAGCCATAGCCCCTGCTCAACGACACCTCGTGATAGGCGATACGCCTGATGAGCACGTCGCTAACGAAAATACCTGACCAAGCCGCGACTGGAACTCCAAGGAAGAGCGCGTATTCGTGAAGGTTTAGCCAGAAACCTGCGGATCCAAGCTGAGCCAAACCGAAAATGGCTAGCAAGATGGCAAGGCCAGCGATTACAGGAGACGCAACGGCCGGGTTGAGCTTGAGTTGAACCGATTCAAAGCTCATGCTCGACGAGCGAAGCGACATAGCCAAGACTGTTAGCAAGGTGCAGAACAACGAGACCTGAACCACGATCGTCAATAGCCCAAAATCGCTGCCCGCGACAACGGCGCTAAAAGAGCCCGCAAAGTCAGAATCAGTTAGGTCACCGAAGGCGATCAACGCCATCCAAGTGAGTGCAATAGGTACGATGCCCATTGCGAGAATTGCCCAACCGGCAAGTTTCAAACCTCTGGATCGCACCGGTAATCCACTGGCATAATCAGCCGAAGCGGATGACCAGGCGAGGCCAAATACGGCGAAGATCACGACCGAGGCTCCTAGGGCTCGCAGCCAAGAACCTTCCTGTGTTGAGGTAGTGGCGACACCATTTGCTCCCAGCCTGAAAAGCACAACGCAAATCGCCGCTAGCACGCCGAGGATGCCACTTATACGTTGCGCCCACATAAGGCGACGTCCACCAAAGGCAGCCAAAATTACGGATGCGACGACCACACATACAAGGATGCCGATCGCAATTGGTGACACCGGTACGGCAGCAGCCAAAACCCCTGAAGTGGAAGTCAGGCTTTGTGCCACCAGCAGGTAGCCCAGAATGACCAGCACCAGTGCCCAAAAGAGTCGGCTGACAACGAGGATGAAGGCGGGTGCGAGGTTGCCATAGACACCAAAGGCCGCTCTTGAAAGCACCAGAGTTGGCAAAGATGAGCGTTTTCCAGCAATCGCACCAACGGCCACGATGCCGGCCGAGGTCAACATTCCGAGAGTGGCCGCGGTTAGGGATTGAACAAAGGTCAGGCCAAGGCTGCGTAGCCAGAGAGCAATACCTAGAGGAAGTAACGAACCCGAGATCGTCAACCAGACCCAGAATTGGCTCGATGATGGGTCCCTAGCATCTCGCTTGGTCTGAACGACTACCTCGATCTCGGGAATCTGGGCTACGGGAAATTCGACCTCTGCAAACGCGGTTTCGGGAACTTCAACTTCTGGAAATTGAAAAACGGGTGCTTGCACTTCAGGGGATTTCGCGAGCTCGTCGAGAACCGTGGCTTCCTCTTCTTCGGAGGCCAGTACAACGGGTTCGGAGATTACAACATCGGGTGAGAATGACGGCTCGGCGGATAGATCGGAGTGCTGCGCTCTGTGGATCTCCCAGGCGCGAAGTTCAGATTTGTCGGTCTCGCGAAGTTGTGCCTGTGCTTCAAGAATTTGCATGGCCGCGAGCACGCCGCCACCTTCGGCCTTGGCTTTTTCTAGAACCTCTTGTAGCTCTTCATCGCTAAGAGCGCGTGGCACGGGAGGTTGATCAAAATCCATAACTAAATAGTAATGCCGGGGTGCTTACGCACCCCGGCATTTACCGTTTGTGGGCCCTACCGGGATCGAACCGATGACATCCACGGTGTAAGCGTGGCGCTCTACCAGCTGAGCTAAAGGCCCCTCTTTCGAGGGCTGAACATTTCGGTCGGTTTTGGCTAATCGAAGACTAGAGACTCGCTAGAGCACGGTCATACTCGTCAAGGCTGCGTGCCTGTCCAGGTGCGGTAACGAATTTGGCCACTAGCTCGCCTGCCTTGTTGACAACGAAGGTGGCCCGGTTAGCGAAGCCGGCATCTTCGATGAAGACTCCGTAAGCCTTTGCGACTGCGCCGTGAGGCCAGAAGTCGGCAAGCACCGAGAACTTGTAGCCCTCGTGCTCGGCGAACTGTTTCTGAACGAACTTCGAGTCGACCGAAATCGCTAGTAGTTCGACGTCTTCCTTTTCAAACTTGGCGAAGTTGTCGCGAATTTCACACAGCTCACCGGTGCAGATTCCAGAAAAAGAAAGCGGATAGAACACTACAACCACTGGCTTCTTGCCTCTGAAGTCGCTGAGCTTTAGAGTCTCGCCGTACTGGTTAACTAGCTCGAAGTCTGGTGCGTGATCGCCGATAATGAGGCTCATGGTTTGTCCGTTCTACAAAAAATGGTTTGAGTCTTTTCAATTTTGAACTAGTAAAACAGCAAAATGCTTCCGCATGTCGGCATAAACTCTTTAGAGGCTTTACCAAAGCTTTTCGTTAATCTTTGTCCATCCCCCACGAAAGAGGATGTCGGTGTCCATTAACAACCAGGATGCATTTGCGGTCAACACCCCTGACCAAGACCCACAGGAAACCAGCGAGTGGCTTGAGTCACTCGATGCGATCGCTCGCGTACACGGCCGAGGCCGCGCGCGCGAAATCATGCTGAACCTGTTGCGTCGCTCTCACGAACTTCAGTTGAACGTTCCGATGGTGCCGACCACCGACTACATCAACACCATCGCCCCTGAAAATGAGGCCGAGTTTCCTGGTGACGAAAAGATTGAACGCACCTACCGCGCTTGGATGCGCTGGAACGCGGCGATGCTCGTACACCGAGCACAGCGTCCTGGCATCGGTGTCGGTGGTCACATTTCTACCTTCGCTTCGTCCGCTTCGCTCTACGAAGTAGGTTTCAACCACTTCTTCAAGGGTCAGAACCACCCTTCTGGTGGCGACCAGATCTTCATTCAGGGTCACGCCTCACCTGGTCCATATGCCCGCGCCTTCCTCGAAGGTCGTCTATCAGAGCAGCAGCTCGACGGCTTCCGCCAGGAGAAGTCACACGCCGGCGGCGGACTATCTTCATACCCTCACCCTCGTCTAATGCCTGATTTCTGGCAGTTCCCGACCGTTTCGATGGGTATCGGCCCAATCAACGCGATCTACCAGGCTCAGTTCAACCGCTACCTAGCTGGCCGCGGCTTCAAGGACACCGCGGAACAGCACGTCTGGGCTTACCTAGGCGATGGCGAGTTGGACGAAGTTGAATCACGTGGCGCGCTTCAGCTTGCTGCTAATGACAAGCTCGACAACCTAACTTTCGTTGTGAACTGCAACCTGCAGCGTCTTGACGGCCCAGTTCGCGGTAACGGCAAGATCATCCAGGAGCTCGAGAGCTTCTTCCGTGGAGCTGGCTGGAACGTAATCAAGGTCGTTTGGGGTCGCGAATGGGACACTCTGCTCAAGAACGACGTTGATGGCGCTCTTGTCGAGCTGATGAACAAGACTCCGGACGGCGACTACCAGACCTACAAGACCGAAGACGGCGCGTTTGTTCGCGAAAACTTCTTCGGCCGCGACCCACGCACCGCCAAGTTGGTTGAGCACCTAACCGATGAAGAGATTTGGGGCCTTAAGCGCGGTGGTCACGACTACAAGAAGGTCTACGCCGCCTACAAGGCTGCCATGGAGCACAAGGGTCAGCCAACCGTCATCCTTGCCAAGACCATCAAGGGCTTCACCCTTGGTAAGTCATTCGAGGGTCGCAACGCTACCCACCAGATGAAGAAGATGACCCTGGATAACCTAAAGGGCTTCCGCGATGAACTTCACATCCCAATCACGGATGCACAGCTTGAGGAGAACCCTTACCAGCCGCCTTACTTCCACCCAGGCCAGGATGCTCCTGAGATCCAGTACATGCACGAGCGTCGTCGCGAACTTGGCGGCTATCTTCCAGAGCGTCGCAGCAAGTACGTTGACTTCAAGCTTCCAGAAGAGACCACCTACAAGGTTGCCAAGGGCGGTTCAGGAACCCAAGAAGTTGCCACCACCATGGCCTTCGTTCGCCTTTTGAAGGACCTTCTAAAGTCTCCTGAGTTCGGTGACCGAATCGTGCCAATCATCCCTGATGAAGCTCGCACCTTCGGTATGGATGCGTTCTTCCCGACCGCAAAGATTTATAACCCGAATGGTCAGCACTACATCTCGGTAGACCGCGAACTTCTTCTCAACTACAAGGAGAGCGTCTCGGGTCAGATTCTGCACACCGGAATCAACGAAGCTGGTTCGGTGGCTGGCTTTACCGCCGCGACTCGGTGTGGGCTGCAACCGACCAGTTGTCACGTGGATTCATGATCGGTGCAACCGCTGGTCGAACCACCCTCACCGGTGAAGGCCTACAGCACGCTGACGGTCACTCACCACTATTGGCTTCGACCAACACCGGCGTGATCTCATACGACCCAGCCTTCGGCTACGAAATCGGTCACATCATCCGTGGCGGTATCGAGCGCATGTATGGCGGTCAGCACCAAGACCCGAACGTGATTTACTACATCACCGTTTACAACGAGCCTTACGTTCAGCCAGCTGAACCAGAGGATGTTGACGTCGATGGAATTCTTCGCGGTATTCACAAGGTAAGCACCAACCAGACCAGCGGCCGTAAGGCTCAGATCTTGGCATCTGGTGTCGCTGTCCCTTGGGCTTACGAAGCTCAGCAGTTGCTACAGAATGACTGGGGAGTTTCGGCCGACATTTGGTCAGTAACTTCATGGACCGAGCTACGCCGTGATGGTCTAGCCCGCGATGAGCGCCAGTTCCTTCACCCTAACGAGGATGTTGCTCCGGCATACATCACTCAGAAGCTACAGGGTTCCGAAGGGCCGGTTCTTGCGGTTAGCGACTACATGCACGCAGTGCAGGACCAGATTCGACCATGGGTTCCTGGCGATTTCGCCACCCTAGGTGCAGATGGCTTCGGTTTCTCTGACACTCGTGCAGCCGCCCGTCGCTTCTTCAAGATCGATGGCCCATCAATTGCTGTTCGAGTTCTCGAGCAACTCGTTGCCCGTGGCGAGATCGACCCATCTGTTCCACAGATGGCAATTGACCGTTACAAGTTGCACGATGTGACCGCCGGAACCTCTGGAAACGCCGGTGGCGAAAGCTAAACAGGCCACCCTCGATTGGCTTAAATCGATATCAGGAGAGCTAGCAACCACCACGCTTAATCGCTTGGATGACCTACTCCCCTGGTATCGAGACATGCCTGCTTCACGACGAGCCTCGGTTGGCTTGGTCGCGCAGGCGGGCATTTCGTCTTTCGTCGCCTGGTATCGTGACCCAAAATCGCAGCCTTGGGTTGCTGCCGACGTTTTCAGCGCCGCTCCTCGTGAGCTTCTCGGTTCGATTTCCCTCCAAGAGACACTTCAGCTCATCCGTGTTGTAGTACAGGTGGTCGAAGACCGAGTTGTCGAACATGATGAGACACTTCGAGAGGCAGTGCTCCTATACTCGCGCGAGATCGCGTTTTCGGCCGCCGATGTGTATGCCAAAGCAGCCGAGGCACGAGGTCTCTGGGATGCCCGACTAGAGGCACTCGTCGTGGATTCGATTCTCAGCGGTGAGAGTCAAGAAGAACTCGCCTCTAGAATCGCAGCACTCGGATGGCGTGCCCGCGGATCAGTAGCAGTCCTAGTAGGTAACACGGCCGAAGGTTTTGAAGTCGAAGCAATCCGTCGACTGGTTAGACGGCACGAGGCAGACATCCTCGTTGGAATTCACGGAAACCGTTTAATTGCAGTATTGGGTCATGTCACTCCCCTGGCTGTGAACGGCTCAATCAATGGCTTCCAGTCACTAGCAGCCAAACTCGAGCCACTTTTTGGCGCCGGTGCACTCGTATTGGGGCCGGAGGTCACTGATATTTCAGAGGCGCATCGCTCTGCGAAGGCCGCACTTGCGGGGTTCGCCGTGGTTCGAGCATGGCCAAAGGCTCCGAGACCGATTGCCGCAGATGAGTTACTTGCCGAGCGCGCGCTAGCCGGCGACATGTTGGCGAAATCGACCCTGATTCAGCGCATATATCGTCCACTGGCAGAGCACTCGCCCGAACTGCTTGAAACCCTCGGCTCCTACTTAGAGACGGGACGTTCTCTCGAGTCAACGGCTCGCGACCTCTTTGTTCATCCAAACACGGTGCGCTACCGCTTGAAACGAATCAGCGAAATTATCGGCTGGGATGCCACCGGCCCCCGCGAGGCGTTCATTCTTCAAGTCGCTATGGTTCTAGGCTCTATGAGTGAAACAGATTCAAGGAAGCGAAGGTAACTAAGTGATTGTTGTTGTGTGCCCAGGACAAGGTGCTCAGACGCCGGGATTCCTGCTTCCATGGCTTGATGTACCAGCATTTAGAACCTCGATTGAATCAATGCAGGCTGCATCCGGAATTGATCTCATCGCTCATGGAACAGTCAGCGATGCAGATACAATCCGTGACACCGCGGTTGCTCAGCCCCTAATTGTTTCTGCAGGTGTAGCAACACTAGCCGCACTCTTCGGCTTAGAAGGCCAGATCTCCAACAAGATTGCTGGAGTTGCCGGGCACTCAGTTGGAGAAATCACAGCTGCTGTAGCTTCGGGTGTTTTTAGCGCTGAGCAAGCAATCAAGTTCGTGAAAGAGCGTGGCGACGCCATGGCTTTGGCAGCCGGCCTAGAACCAACCTCGATGGCAGCCGTACTCGGTGGAGACCAAACTGTTGTGGAGACAAGACTGGCAGAGTTGGGTCTCGAGCCAGCTAACTACAACGGAGGCGGTCAAATCGTTGCCGCTGGTTCAGCTTCAGCAATCGGCGAGCTGCAGGCCGAAGGTCCTGCTGGCGCGCGCGTCATTCCACTTCAGGTTGCCGGCGCCTTCCACACTCGTTACATGGCTCCTGCAGTCGAAACGTTAGCTACCTATGCTGCTGGTATGACAGTTGGCGACCCGGTATCAAAGCTGTGGACCAACGCCGGTGGCAAGTCAGTCACTTCGGGTCAAGAATTTGTTCAACTCATGGTCAACCAGGTCAAGAGCCCGGTTCGCTGGGATTTGTGCATGCAGGCGATGGTAGAGGCCGGCGTAACAGCGCTGATCGAGGTTTCACCCGCTGGCACATTAACCGGTCTGGCCAAGCGTTCGATGCCGGGCATTGAGTCGGTAGCTATCAAGACCCCAGACAATCTCGATGCGGCTCTCGCACTTATCGAAAATCACGCATAGGAAACCATGACTCAGCCAGTTTTGAAGCAATACGCTCCTGTTCAGTTCTCGCGAATCTACGCTCTTGGAGCCGCTCGAGGCGACCTTACAGTAACCAACGATGACATCGCTGGCCCGATTGATTCGAGTGACGAGTGGATTCGTCAGCGCACCGGTATCGTGACTCGACGTCGCGCATCAGCCGAACGTAGCCTCATGGACATGGCGGTAGAGGCATCAACTGAGGCCATTAAGTCTGCTGGAATAGACCCGAGTGAAATCGGTGCGGTTCTGTTCAGCACAATCACTCACCCCCACCAGACTCCATCGGCAGCCGCGCTTCTTGCCGACAAGATTGGTGCTAACCCAGCCCCTGCCTTCGACATCTCAGCCGCTTGCGCCGGCTACTGCTATGGAATTGCGCAGGCGGACGCCTTGGTGCGCTCTGGTATGGCCAAGTATGTTCTCGTTGTCGGTGGTGAAAAGCTATCAGACTTCATTGACCCAACTGACCGCACCATCTCGTTCTTGCTCGGCGACGGTGCCGGTGCCGCGATTGTCGGGCCATCGGACACTCCAGGAATCAGCCCGACTGTTTGGGGCTCAGATGGTTCGCACTGGGACGCAGTTGGTATGACCGCATCTCTCTTGGAGCTTCGCGACGGCACCTCATCCTGGCCGACTCTACGCCAAGAGGGCCTAACCGTCTTCAAGTGGGCCGTTTGGGAGATGGTCAAGGTCGCCAAGCAGGCGCTTGAGACTGCCGGCGTCACCGCAGATGACCTCTCAGCGATCGTGACTCATCAGGCAAACATTCGAATCATCGATGAACTTGCCAAGCAGTTAGCTGTTCCAGAACACGTCGTGGTTGCTCGAGACATCATTGTCACCGGAAACACCTCAGCGGCTAGTGTTCCTCTAGCCATGCACCAATTGCTCAAGGACGGTGACGTTAGATCTGGCGGACTCGCCCTGCAAATTGGTTTCGGCGCGGGCCTCGCCTTCGGGGCTCAAGTAGTAGTCCTGCCCTAAACTTATAAGCGGTCAAATAACCAACTAAGGAGATAAAACATGGCACTTTCGCAGAGCGAAGTACTAGCAGGTCTTGCTGAGATCGTAAACGACGAGACTGGCATTGCAACCGAGGCTGTTCAGCTAGACAAGTCATTCACCGACGACCTTGACATCGACTCAATCTCAATGATGACCATCGTTGTAAACGCAGAAGACAAGTTCGGCGTAAAGATTCCGGATGAAGAAGTTAAGAACCTAATCACCGTTGGTGACGCAGTTAACTTCATCACCGCAGCTCAGGGTTAATTCACCTTGTCACGCAAGATCGTTGTCACCGGAGTTGGCGCTACCACGCCACTCGGTGGCGACGTGCAGTCAACCTGGCGCGCACTTCTAGCCGGCGAATCGGGCATCACCACGATTGACGCAGAGTGGGTCGCTCAGTACGAACTTCCGGTTACCTTCGCGGGTCAAGCGAAAGTTTCAGCTTCGGAGGTTTTGACACCTCAGGAAGCCAAGCGTCTCGACCCATCAAGCCAGTTTGCTCTCATCGCAGCTCGCGAAGCTTGGGCCGATGCTGGTAGCCCAGAGGTTACCCCAGAGCGACTAGCTGTTGAGTACGCAACCGGTATCGGTGGCGTCTGGACTCTGCTAGACGCATTTGAAACTTTGAAGGAACGTGGCCCTCGCCGCGTGCTTCCGATGACTATCCCAATGCTTATGCCAAACGGCCCAGCCGCAGCTATCGGCATGGACATCGCTGCTCGTGGCGGAGTTCGCACCGCCGTTTCGGCATGTGCATCAAGCACCGAAGCAATCGCAAATGCGATCACCCGACTACAGTCCGGAGAAATCGACGTCGTCGTTGCCGGTGGTTGTGAATCGGGCATTCACCCACTTCCGATCGCCGCCTTCGCTGCAATGCACGCACTGTCGCGCAACAACGAAAACCCTGCAGGAGCTTCAAGACCGTATGACCTTGCACGTGACGGCTTCGTCATGGGTGAAGGTGCTGGTGCGATGGTTCTCGAGACTGAAGAACACGCATTGGCTCGCGGCGCAAAGATTTATGCGGAATTGGTAGGCGGCTCTGTAACCTCTGACGCGCATCACATCACTGCCCCAGACCCAGAAGGTACCGGTGCTGCGCGAGCCGTTCTCGCCGCGCTAAAGCAGGCCAACGCAAAGATCGAGGATGTTGTGCACATCAACGCGCACGCAACTTCGACACCTGTCGGCGACATCGCTGAGTACACGGCACTTCGTCGCGTCTTCGGTGACCACCTGGACAACATCGCGGTTTCTGCCACGAAGTCATCAACCGGTCACCTACTCGGTGGTGCAGGCGCAATCGAAGCGATCTTCACCGTTTTGGCACTGCACGAACGAACCGCTCCACCAACCATCAATCTCGAGAACCAGGATCCTGAAATCCCTCTTGATGTGGTTACCAGCCCTCGCAAGCTACCAGATGGTCCTATCCTGGCCATTAGCAACTCGTTTGGCTTCGGTGGACACAATGCCGTCGTAGCCTTCCGTAGTTACAACTAGTCCGTTGAGCAAGCTGTACTTTCGCCATGGAGCGATGAACTCGGGCAAAAGTACAGCTTTGCTTCAGGCCGCTCATAACTACGAAGAGCGCGATCAACTAGTTCTACTAGCTAAGCCAGCCATTGATACCAAGGGTGCACGGGCGATAACTAGCCGACTCGGCGTCGATCGTGAAGTTGACTTCCTGATTACGCCCGAACTCAATCTCCGTAAGGAATTCGCTCGCCTCTGTGCTCAGAAGTCAGCTTCATCACATAAGCCGGTCGCCTGTCTACTCATTGATGAAGCCCAATTTCTAACCCGAGAACAGGTCGACCAAGCTCTTCAAATCGCTGTTCTCGACGGCATCCCTGTGCTCGCATACGGAATACGCACCGACTTTCTAACCAATGGATTTCCAGGCAGTCTACGTTTGCTCGAAATTGCGCACTCCCTAGAAGAGCTCAAGACAATCTGCCGTTGCGGTCGCAAGGCCATGTTCAATGCCCGCAAGATCAACGGAAAATTTGTCTTCGACGGCGAACAAGTTGCCATCGATGGCGAAGAAGTAACCTACGAATCGCTTTGCGCCAACTGCTACTTCGACGAAAAAGAAATCGATTAGCCAAATGCGGGTTCGATACCTAAATGCCAATCTTTGGATTGGCGATGAATCGGAACCTGCTATCCGAACTTTCGATGTGACCGATGGTGTTCTCTACCCCGTCGACAACAACCTCACGCCAGATCACACCCTAGATCTCGCAGGCGCGTTTGTGATGCCGGCCTTTCGTGACGGCCACTGCCACCCGCTATTTGCCGGGCGTGAACATGTCGGCCCGGATGTCACGGACGCACAGTCGGTCGCTCAAATCCAAGAAATTATCCTCGACTACGCGAAATCGAATCCCGAGGCCGCTTGGATTGATGGCGCTGCTTACGACCGCAGTATCCCAGCTAGGTTTCATCGATCTGAGCTTGATGAAGCCATTTCAGATTTGCCGGTGGTGCTACATGGAGCGGATCACCACACTCTTTGGGTCAACACGCGAGCTCTCGAGCTCTGTGGGCTTCTAGAGACGATTCCCAAACTATCAGTGGGCTCGGTTGATGTAGATGATGATGGCGTTCCTACGGGCATTCTGAGGGAATGGGAGGCTATGCAACTAGTGCTCAACAAAATTCCGCCCCTGAGCCTCGCAGCCGAACTGGATTGTCTTGATTGGGCGCAACGAAAACTGCTGGCAACCGGAGTGGTCGAGGTGCAAGAAGCCTGGATCGACCCTGGCATGACCGAGATTTACTTGGAAGCCGCCCGACAGAACCGTCTTCGAGTTCGCACCAACCTAGCATTTAGGGCCGATCCAGCGACCTGGGAGACCGACCTCGAGTACTTTGGCCGCATGCGCGATTCGGTAATCGAGCTCAACCACCCAAACCTAACTGCAAACGCAGTTAAGTTCTTCGTTGATGGGGTTTTAGGAAGCAGCACGGCAAGTCTGCTTGAACCTTATGTGAGCGGGCCAAGCATCCACCAACATGGTGAGCAAGTGTGGCCTCTAGCCGAACTACTTAAAGCGGCTGCGAGGGCAAATGAACTCGCTTACCAACTGCACCTGCACGCGATTGGCGACGCCGCGGTTAGGACGGCCTTGGATGTAATTGAACAAGTTCAACCGACACTTCAAGCCGTGATAGCGCATACCGAGCTAGTTTCAGACGAGGACGTCTCTCGATTCAAAGCTTTGGACGTCACGGCCAACTTCGAACCGCTTTGGGCGCGCGAGGACGGCCAACTATTGAGTTGTGTCCCGCAGGTTGGGCGTTCGCGTATCGACACAATGTACCGGATGCGCGACCTCACCGATTCCGGGGCTCGAATTTCTTTCGGCAGCGACTGGCCAGTGTCTAGCCCAAACGCCCTTCAAGGGCTCGCTACGGCCGTTACGAGGTCATTACCAGGTCAGGCAGGATGGTCTTTGGATCAAGCTCTAGACACGCGCGAGGCGCTTCAGGCTTACACCCGAGGAGCTGCGGCGCAGATGTCGAACTCGGCGCGGGATGGCTTGCTGCGCGAAGGTGCGCCGGCGGAGTTCGTGGTGCTGAGCGAGAATCCATTCACGGTTTCGCGCGATGCGCTGCACAACCTCAAGGTCGTGGCGGTTAACCTTCCGGCCGAACCATTTGTTCATTTCGAGTAGCTGGTGGGGCGTGCGGGACTTGAACCCGCGACCGACGGATTATGAGTCCGCTGCTCTAACCGGCTGAGCTAACGCCCCCTGTGACCGAACGGTTACTTCGGTCGGGGTAAATCTAGTCTTCGTCGCCCTTCAGCAACTCGGTGGCACGGTTAACAGCACTCTTTGCCTTGCGCGCTGTCTTCTTCGCCGACTTCTTCACACGAGTGTTCACTGCCTTGGTGCGTTCAACCGCTTCGTCCCTCAGGTCGCTGAGTTTCTCGATTACTTCTTCACGCGCATCTTCGGCTCGTTCGCGAAACTCTTGAGCCGATTCACGCAAAGCAGCAGCACGCTCGCGGAGTGCAATGACTCGGTTATGCAGTGCTGGAGTCAGAAGCCCAATTGGCTTGCTGTAGTCATCGCTGTTGTCGTCAGAGGTGGCCGTCGAGAACCCCTCACCTCGGTAAAGTCCCTCAAAGATGGTGATGGTGCGCTCGATATCGTGAGCCTGAATCAGGTGAAGCGAGTTTTCAGATAGTCGTTCAAGTTCTTCTGGGCTCGCGGTCAAAACGGCCTTAAGTTTCTCGCTGAACTCAACTACATCATCGGGTTGGAACAGGTAGCCATTGTCGCCGTCGTGCACCAGGTGCGGAAGCGCCATAGCGTCGGCGGCCACTACTGGGCGACCGGAAGCCATGGCTTCCATGGTTGCGATGCTTTGCAGTTCGGCGATCGAAGGCATTGCGAAAACGGTCGCTCGCTCATAGGCCAATGGCAGTTCTTTCTCAGAAACGTGACCGAGGAAATGCACATTCTTTGAAATGCCAAGCTCCACAGCAAGGTTCTGCAAGTATTCGCGTTCGCCACCGTCGCCGACGATCTCAACCTGGGTTCCGAGGCTCTTCGGCAGCATTGCCACAGCCTTTAGGAGGTTGTGGATGTGCTTCTCATAGTCGAGTCGACCGAGAAATAGAACACGTGGCTGAGCGTTTGAAGTCGGTGTGGTGTTGGCGAACTTCGAAGCGTCGATACCGCAGCTGATCGCTAGAACATCCTTGACGCCCGCTGCCGCTTCGAGAAGTTCGGCGGCTCGCCTGGTTGGCGTGGTGACGAAGTCAACCTTTTTGAGAATTCGACCCGCGTCTGCCCAAGCCAACTTCATCGCGGTCTTCTCTAGAAAACCTGGGATGATCACCGAATACTTGATCAAGTTTTCAGGCATGATGTGGTTGGTTGCAAGAACCCGGATGCCTTGACGCTTCGCGCTGTTTACGAGTGCGCGACCCATGATTAGGTGCGATTGGATGTGCACTGCGTCGGGTTTTACTTCGCGCAAAATCTTCGCGGTCTTACTCTGCAAGTTGAAAGGCCAGATCCAGCGAAGGGTCTTGTGCTGAGGCAGCTTGTAGCTCTTGATTCGGTGAACGGTCATTGGTGAACCGTCAATGATTTCGGTAAAGGTGCCGTAGTTCTTGTCGAAAGCAGGTGCAATGACGTGTACGTCATTGCCATGGCGAGCCAAACCGCCAGCCAGACGTTCTGCAAAGCGCGAGGCACCATTGATGTCTGGTGGGAAGGTGTCGCAACCGATGACTACGGTCAAACGACCCTTTGTCGCGGTTTGTGCAGTGGCTTCGGTCACGCTTATTCTCTCGATTATGTATCGCTGATCTACCTAGCGATTTTACCGCAGGTTAGCTGAAAAGAGCCGCTAGACCAGGTGTTTGCGCTTGAGCGTCTTGGTGGCTAATTCGGGGTGCACACGCGAGAGCAGGTAGACGCCGATCACAGCTACCGTAGCCGCGATCAGCCATCCGAAGATGGTCAACAAGTTCGCAGACTTTGCCTCGCCCAGGATGACGATACCAATGCTGACAGCAACTAAAGGATCGATAACGGTCAATCCGGCGATTACGAGATCTGGCGGGCCGGATGAGTAGGCATTCTGCACGAACCAGCCGCCCAGGCTAACCGCGCCAATCAAAGCGATTAGACAAAGTACGGTTAGCAACTCAAACTGTTGCTGATAAATGCGCTGGATAACCACCTTGGCAAGGGTTGCGACAAATCCATAGAGCACACCAGCACCGGCCACATAGGTCAATGCCTTCGCGCGCTTACCGATTGTGAAAAACAGGGCCCCGAATATGGCCAGGATGGTCAGCAAAACGCCAAGTACTTCTCTGAGTCGATCGTCATTGATTACCGCCTCATGGGCCACGCCCGATGCCATCGCAACGAATGCAGCGATTCCAACGGTGCAAAAACCAACGGCAATCAAGGTCGGTCGGGTGATGCGAGTCTTTGTGGTGCGTGCGTTGAGTAGCGAGGTAATGACCAACGCAACGGCACCAACCGGCTGAACAACGATGAGCGGAGCTAGAGATAGTGACGCGAGTTGCAGAACGATGCCGGCAACCATGAAGGCCGTGCCTGATAGCCACTTAGGTCGAGCCACAAGGGACAGCAGCTGTTTGAGGCTCAGCGAGCCCTGGCTCTTTACCTTTTGCGCGCTATCGTCAACAACAGCTGCATTCTGAAAGTGAGCACCGTAGGCCAGAGCGACTGCCGCAGCGACTGCAAGCAGGATGGCTAAGGAGCGAAACCCCTCCGACGGACCCATGTCCCTCCCGACGTTTGGTGTTCTACGACTCTAACCCGACTGACCCCAAGATTTGACTAACCAACAGGTAAATTATCAACATGACTATCCGACCGATCTGTATCACTGGCGAACCCGTACTGCATCAACGTGCCATCGAGGTGACTGTCTTCGACGACGAGCTGCGTAGTCTAATTGCCGACATGTACGAAACCATGGATAAGGCCCCGGGAGTCGGCCTGGCTGCCCCGCAGATCGGCGTTGGGCTTCGCGTGTTTACCTATGATTACGCAGATGACGACGGCAACGAACGTCGCGGTGTTATCATCAATCCGGTTCTTGAGCGCGGGCCAATCATTGATGAACCGGCAGATGAAGACACCGAGATTGAGGGATGTCTCTCAGTGCCGGGCGAGCGATTCCCCCTCAAACGAGCCGAGAACGTAGTGATTACCGGCCTAGATCTTGAGCAGAACCCTGTTCACATAGAGGCTGACGGATGGTTTGCACGAATCTTTCAACACGAATTCGATCACTTGGATGGAATTCTTTATGTCGATCGGCTTGCAGAGCCGTGGCACGAGATCGCTATAGATGTGGTCGAAGACAATGGCTGGGGAAAGCCAGGCCTCACTTGGCTGCCTGGCAAGGACAACCTAGAAGGCTAGGTTAAGAACCTAATCAGTGCCGCTAGCGCCGCCGCCGCGGCAACCATGACGATGAATGGTGCCTTGAAGCGAAGTAGCAGAGCGGCGAGGGCAATGGCAGGTATTCTCGCGTCAAACTGAATGGAACCATTGCTGGTTAGCATCTGAACCCCTGTTAGGGCCGAAAGCAACGCGACGGTGAGCAGAGTGGCAACACGACTGATCATCGGTTTGTCTAGAACGGTGTGGGGAACCATGAAACCGAGAATTTTCCAAGAGTAAACCGCGGCGGCTGCCAACAAGATACCGAGCCATAAGGTCATGGTTTGGCCTTCTGACCAAAAAGGTTGAACCCACCGACAACCAGTGCGGCTATGCCTGCCAAAATGACCGGAACTCCGGCCGGCAACGAAGGAGTGGTTAACACGGCGATCAGGAACGCCAAGGCGGCAACCGCCAGAGCCTGGCGCTCTCTTAGGCGCGGCCAGAGCAAACCCAGAAACGCGGCAGCGGCTGCCGCATCCAAACCCCAGACGCTTGGATCACCAAGCGTGTTGCCCAGAATTGCCCCAAGTAACGTCATTGAATTCCAGAAGACGAATACGGCAGCGCCGGTCAGCCAAAAACCGAGACGCTGCTGCGGTGTGCTCGTTTGCCCGGTCGACACGGCGGTTGATTCATCGATCGTCAATTGTGCAGCTATGAGCCGTTTGAAACCAATAGCCTCAAGGATTGGGTTCATTCGCACTGCGTAGAAACCATTTCTGACACCGAGCAGCCAAGCAGAAACTACTGCGGCACCCACCGCTGCTGGTCCCCCGGCGGCGATTACACCAATGAAGGCAAACTGAGATCCGCCGCTGAACATCAAAAGGCTCAGAACCTGCGTCTGCCAGACGTCGAGGCCGGCGGTGGTCGAAAGCGCCCCAAAGGAAATGCCATAGAGCCCGGTGGCGAGTCCCACTCCGATCGACATCGTGATAAGTGGATTTCCTTTAGACATCCAGCAGTCCAGACTCGTATAGCGCGATGTAGAGCTGCGAAAGCGTGGCAAAACCGCACTTTCTCTGAGCCGACTGCAAAATCTGCCGGACTCGGTACTTAGGAGTGTCTAGCTCGAGTGCAACATCATCCTGAGAGACTCCGGAAGCGAATAGGTCTAAGACCCATTTCTCCTTCTCGGTTAGGTCACCCAGGCGCATCAGGAACTCGGGCGACGCCACCTTGCTGTGCTGCATGCGATCGAGAAATTCGCGAAGTTTTAGGTAGTCTGGCTGATCGTCTCTAGAAGCAGCAGAGCGAATAGCACGCAACAGATCGCCCGATTGCGCTTCTTGAGTTACCAACTCAGATGCACCGGCACGCATGGATGCGAGCTTGAGCTCATCCGTGTAATACGGACCTGTCATGATGATGGCTGGAATCTTCGAATTGTCGGCTAGGTATCTAGAAATTACGGCCAAGGACAGCGAGATGCCGTCACCGCCGCGCAACCGATGGTCGATTACCAAGACGTCAATGAGGGCTTCAGGAACCCTCTCGAGCGCAGTCGCATACGAGCTGTCCTCGAGAACGACTTTAAGGTCGCGTTGTGAATCTAGGATGAGGCGGCGTCCAAAACGGATGTCTTCGTCACCGTCGACTAGACCAATGCGCAGATCGAGAGCCATTTAGCGCCTCTGTGGAGCGATTGCAGCGAACTCGCGCAGTCTAGGGAAAATCGCAGACACAGTGAAGCCGACGCCTGGCACTTTCGTTACTTCGACCGAGCCACCGTAGATTGCTGCGCGTTCACGCATCGCCGTAAAACCTGGACCTGAAATGGGTTCCACCAAAGCCTTGAGGTCATCTTCTGCGGCGTAGCCAGCATCCTCGAGATTCAGTTCAAGCAAACCTCGGTTGGAAACTTCGATGCCATTGTCCTTCACCAGAACCTGCATGCCGTCTTCGACCCATGAGAAATCGACCGTGACATCCGTGCCAACCGGGGTGTGCTTCTTGATGTTTTCTAGGGCGTCAAAAACCAACTTGAAGATAGTAAGAGCCGCACCTTCGTTGATTTCGAATCTAGGTCCTTCGTGACGCAGCGATGCGTTGTAACCGAATTCGCGATAGGCAACCATGAGAGGCTGCAGGTCATCCAGGCCAGGAGGGGCCGAGGTGACGGTGTGCTCTCTGTGCAACATGTCGTACAGTCTGCGCAGTTCGGTGTGAGCATCTCTGGCGCTAATAGCGACTCGTTCTAGGGAACGGAGACCGGCCGCAGGATCTGCCTTCACAGCGTAGGTACCACCCTCGGCAAGGCTGATAACAGCGGTAACTTTCTGGATAATCAATTCGTTGATGTCGCGAGCGATTTCGAGACGCTCATTCTGCTCGGCGATCTGAATGGCGAGTTGCGCCTGATTCTTTCTTGCAACGGCTTTATCGAGGCTCGAGCCGACGTGAAAATACTGGGTAGCACCGAGTCGACCGAGAATCCAGAACAAACCGTTGAAGGAGAAAACTACAGCTAGACCAAGCACTAGGCCGGTGAAGCGACCCGATTCGTTTAGTAGAAGAAGTCCGTAGACATCGGTGCTCAGCGGGAGACTAAAACTCACTTGCCAGCTCATCACGACACCACAGAGAACGGTAACCGCGAGGGAAAGCCGTCTAACGAGCTGCTTGCCGAATACGGCAACCACAAAGAGGCTTGCGCATGCGATAAGGCCAGCAGCCACCGGCCTCAGGCCGAAGGTTATTTCGACAGCGGTTGCTACCGCAATCAGAATCGCCGAATACTGAGGAAGTCTTGCGGCAATAACAAGAGAAAGGGCAAAAACTAGACCTGGAACAAGCGAGCTCGGACCTTGAATGAAAAAGTCTAGAGAGCCAAAGAGGGCAAAGAGAGAAGTTGCCAGGATTGTTGGGGAGAGCCACTTGTGAACTTGGATCCACTGAATCACGTGGCCTCCTGGTTTCAGAAAGATTGGCTCCCCGGCTTGGACTCGAACCAAGAACCTATCGGTTAACAGCCGATTGCTCTTGCCAATTGAGCTACCGAGGAATGTTGCTTTCGCGACTAGACAACATTACCAAATAAATCTCGACTAATGCGCCACTAGCAAAGATTTAGTACCCCAGTTTTAGATTTACCTCGCCCGATAAAGGATTTTCGGTAATTAAAGCTCCGACGTTGGCCACGATTCGTTCCGAAAGTAGCCGGATGCACATTTCGGGCGTGTCGGCGGTATGTGGAGTAATGATTAGGTTCGGACATCCCCAGAGTGAGTGACCGTCAGGCAGTGGTTCGGGGTCGGTTACATCGATGCCAGCCCCTGCAATTTGTCCACTTCTGAGTGCTTTCTCGAGATCCGCCGAAACCACCATGGCGCCCCGGGCGATGTTGACCAAATAGGCGCTTGGTTTCATCAAGGCAAACTTGTTTGCATCAAACAACCCGAAGGTCTCGTCGGTTAGTGCTGCCGCCAGGAATACGAAATCAGCGTTTGCAAGTGCGGTATCTAGAGCATCAAAAGGCAACGTTAGTTCTGCGCCTTCTACGGCACCGTCGTGTTTCCGTACGATAGTAACTCTGGAACGAAATGGGGTCAGGAGTCGAGCAATTTCCTGCGCGATTCCTCCGCCGCCGACGATCAAGACATTCGCGTCGAAGAGAGTATCGGCATATTTTCGACCCCAACTCTTGGCTGCTAATCGCTCGGGTAGTACTCGCGCCAGCGACAGGGCAAACATCAAGGCGTGTTCGGCAACCGGCTCTCGGTATGCGCCTTTAGCCGAAGTAAAAATGCGCGTATGGGCCCTCAGCAACTCCCGGTCGAACACGGAACGAAAGTTATCTACTCCAGCGAACGGCAATTGGACCCAGGAAATGTTTGGGTGAGATTCCAAAATCTTAGCTAAGCTCTCTGAATCGGAGCTATCAGTCCAAACCAGTCCATTCGTAGTTTCACCCAAGTCAGCGGCTACTCCCCCGCCTAAAGCGACGGCAGCTAGATACTCTGGCTGTGGATTCGGCAAGACCGCGACTACTGGATTCAAACTCATTGCAGCGCCCGACGATCCGCCTCTAGCGCCATGAGCTTGCGCTGCACCTCTGCCGATTCAGGCGAACCTGGTTCGACTCGACGGAGCTCGGCCAGAAGATCTGCCTTTTCTCGAGAGATGGCATTCGTAATCGCACGAGCAATTACTCCTTGACCATAACGAATCAGCCCATCTGCATCGGCAGCCGGAAGTGCTTGTGCTGCAACCGCGCGAAGCACCTGGTGAAGAGATGGGTCGGTCTCAGAAGCGATTGAGTTTAGCCATGTCGGCGCCTGTTGATCGCTGGCGCTTGCCTGAATCGCTTTCAGAATCTGATTATGAGCCGGTGCGCTCATCCCAGCAGAGCAAATTTTCTGAAGCTGGTCTTGGCTGAAGGTCTGCGGAAGTTGCACCAAAACCTCGAGTGTCTGCCGCTCGAACCTTGTGATCGGGTCATTCAGGTTTATCGGCGCGACCAAAATTGTTTCCGGTGAATCCGCCGGCGGAGCGGCCTCTTCGGTCTCGATGACTGCCTGACGATCTTTACGCATACCGGCAACGGCCTGCTCACGACCAGCTCGGCCCGCCGCTTCAACCAATGCAGAAACATCGTTACCGTCGAGATTTACCCAACCGGCAAGTTCGCGTGTGTAAGCCGGGCGCATCGCTGGGTCTTGAATACCGGCAACGATCGGTGCAGCAGCGCGAGCGGCCGCGACGCGACCCTCGATCGTTCCGAGGTCAAACTTGGCTAGCTTCTGCTTGATAGCGAATTCGAAGAGCGGCTTCTTTACCTCGATCATCGCTCGAACAGCTTCGTCGCCCCGTGCCGAACGGAGGTCGCAAGGATCAAGCCCGTCTGGACCGACAGCGACGAAAGTTTGGGCCGTGAATTTGCTCGAATCAGCGAAGGCGCGCATAGCTGCCTTTTGACCCGCGGCGTCTGGATCGAAGGTGAAGATCACCTCTGCCGGCACATCCTTGTCGGCGGAGAGAAGACGGTTGATGATTCGAATGTGATCGTCCCCGAATGCGGTGCCACAGGTTGCCACGGCGGTAGTGACACCTGCTAGATGACAAGCCATTACGTCGGTATAGCCCTCGACAACGACCACGCGTTGCTGCTTCGAAATGTCTTTCTTCGCCAAATCAATTCCGTAGAGGACCTGAGATTTGTGATAGACCAAGGTGTCACTTGTGTTTAGGTACTTAGGCCCCTGGTCGTCGTCGAAGAGCTTTCGAGCACCGAATCCGATAACCTGACCGGTGGTGTCACGGATTGGCCAAATGAGACGGCCGCGGAACTTGTCGTACGCTCCGCGCTCGCTCTTGGTCACCAATCCAGCGGCCACCAGCTCCTCGATTGAAAAGCCTTTTTTGGATAGGAAGTCGAATAGGCCGTTCCAGCCCTTGGGTGCGAAACCAATACCGAACTGCTCGGCAGCAGCCTTGTCGAACCCGCGCCCCTTCAGGAACTCTCTTCCGGGAATCGCAGCATCGGTCATCAACTGTTCTTGGTAGAACGCTGCCGCGGCATTATTAGCCTCAAGGATGCGTGACTTCTGGCCCTGTTCTGGGCTTGCACTGCCCTCTTCATAACTAAGTCCAAAGCCGATTCGAGTTGCGAGCTTCTCAACTGCCTCGGTAAAGCTCAATTGGTCCATTTGCTGCACGAACTTATAGACGTCGCCGCCTTCGCCGCAACCGAAGCAGTGGTAGAAGCCCTGAGATGGCCTCACATTGAAGGAGGGAGACTTCTCATCGTGGAAAGGGCACAAGCCCTTCAGAGAGCCGGCCGAAGCAGGACGCAGCGAGACGTACTCACCAATCACATCGGCGATGTTAAGACGAGTCTTAACTTCCTCAATATCGCGCGCTCTAATCTTGCCGGCCATGTCCCAATCCTATTTTGCGATCGAGCTGCAAAGACGGTGATGCAGAGTGAGGGCGCTCTGGTCGGTCAGGCAAGCGATCTGGTCGACGATAACACGGTGTTTCATCGCATCATCCGAAGCCTTTGACCAAGCGAGTGAACTGAAGGCATCGAGATTTTGGCCGTTGGACGCTAACAGCGCGTCAGCTAACTCGGTGAGGAGGTTTCTCTGCCATTCGTAGAAGGGTCTGCGCGATTCGTGCGACATGAGAAATGCAGAAACGATGCCCTTCAAAACCGAGATCTCAGCCTCAACCTCTTTCGGAATCACCAAGATCGAACCGAATCTAACCAGTGATTCTGCTGGGGAGGCATCCATGATGGCGTCGACTGTTCGACTGACTAGCGAACCGATTAGCGCCGAAGTCAAGTTTTTCAGGGTACCGAGCCCCACTGTTGAGTGATCAAAGCTAGTTAGCCAGTATGGGTTGGAGCGAAGACGTTGCAAAGCTGCAGCAAGATCTTCCTTTGAAATCTTTCCGCCATTCCAAGCGCCGATCTTCTCAAGAAGTTCGCTCTCGCTCGCCTGGTCGGCCAAAACGGTTACATCAATGAATTTAGAGACAATCGCATCTTCAAAGTCGTGTACCGAATAGGCGACATCATCGGCAAAGTCCATGACTTGAGCTTCGACGCTCTTTTGCTTAAGTGGGGCACCCTGGCGAAGCCATTCGAATACCTCTAGGTCGTCATCGTAGGCACCGAACTTTACTGACTGATCGGCGCCAACTTCGGCCACCGCGTCAAGTCTTCGCCAAGGATACTTGCAGGTAGCATCGAGGCTCGCACGAGTTAGGTTTAGGCCGTATGAGCGGCCCTCTGCCGTGATTACCTTGGGTTCGATGCGGGTAAGTAGACGCAGCGTTTGTGCATTGCCTTCGAAGCCACCAAAATCTCGAGACCAGGCATCCAAGGCCTTTTCGCCATTGTGACCGAAAGGAGGGTGACCTAGATCGTGAGCCAAACAGGCCATGTCGACCATGTCGGCATTCAAGCCAAGGTCGATAGCCATCTCTCGGCCAATTTGGGCAACTTCGAGCGAATGCGTGAGGCGGGTTCTGGCGAAATCGCCTCCTGAGGGGCTGAGCACCTGAGTCTTAGCGCCAAGGCGCCGTAGAGCCGATGAATGCACAACGCGAGCGCGGTCGCGAGCAAACTCGCCTCGACGTCCGGCCGAGTTACGTTCTTCTGGAAGAAAACGTTCGCGGTCGAAGTCGCTATAGCCGAACTCTTGAGTTTCGCGGTTGTCCATTTAGCCTCCCGAGACAGAAAGCTCTGCCTCTTGCAACATCTTGCGCTGGTCGCCGACCAACTCGCGGGAGTCTAGCCAGTTTTCTGGCAAGGCTGTTTGCTTGGCGCCTCCGAGGCGACCACGAGGGCCTTCGGCTTCTTCGCCAGGATAAGGCTGACTGCGATCTAGAGTTCCAAGGATTTCATCCATGTGGCTTAGCGATTCGACCTGGGCTAGAGTCGCGCGGAATTCGCCGCCGACCGGGTAACCCTTGAAGTACCAAGCCACGTGTTTGCGAATGTCGCGGCAGGCCTTAGCTTCGTCTTCAAAGAAGTCAACCAATAGCTCACCGTGGCGTTTGAATGCGTCGGCAACCTGGCCTAAGTTCGGCTGGATTGGGTCAATTGCTGCGTTCGAGTTTGGATCGCGTTGGTACTCGTCAAAGGCGGCCTGAAGATCACCGAATAGCCACGGACGCCCGAGACAACCTCGACCCACTACGACACCGTCGACGCCAGTTTCGCGCATCATTCGGATAGCGTCAGCTGCCGACCAGATGTCACCGTTGCCTAGCACCTGGACATCCGGGAGCGACTCACGCAAAGTGGCGATGGAACCCCAGTCTGCCGTGCCTGAGTAATACTCGGAAGCAGTGCGGCCGTGCAGTGCAATAGCGGTCACGCCGGCGTCTCTAGCCGCTTTACCGGCGTCGAGGTAGGTCAGGTGATTGTCATCGATGCCTTTGCGCATCTTTACCGTTAGCGGGATGTCTCCGGCGGCTTTTACGGCGGCATTCACGATTGACGCGAAGAGATCCTGCTTCCAAGGCAAAGCTGCGCCGCCACCCTTTCGAGTGACCTTTGGCACTGGGCAACCAAAATTCAGATCGATGTGATCAGCGCGATCTTCAGCGACAAGGATGGTGACAGCCTCGGCAATGGTCTTTGGGTCAACGCCGTACAACTGAACCGAGCGAATCTCTTCTGAAGGGTGATGCCCGACCAAACGCAGCGACTCTTCGTTTCGCTCGACGAGCGCACGTGAAGTCACCATTTCTGCAACGTATAGACCACCGCCGAATTCACGGCAGAGCAAGCGGAACGCAGTATTGGTGATGCCAGCCATCGGCGCCAAGACCACGGGGGTCTTGATCCCGATTTTGCCGTACTGCAATGCCGGCGCTGAAATCTGCTGCGTCATTTTGCCTTAGGAAACTAGCTTTGCGCCTAGGTATTCACGAAGCTTCGAGAGCGAGACGCGCTCCTGCTGCATGGTGTCGCGCTCGCGAACGGTAACTGCCTGATCGTCAAGAGTTTCGAAGTCAACGGTGACACAGAACGGTGTACCGATTTCATCCTGGCGACGGTATCGGCGGCCGATAGCGCCGGCATCGTCGAAATCGATGTTCCAGTAGCCGCGAAGCTCTTGCGCAAGGTTGCGGGCAACCGGCGATAGATCTTCGTTTCGTGAAAGCGGAAGAATTGCTGCCTTGACTGGAGCGAGTCGGTAGTCAAGTCGCAAGACCGTGCGCACATCCACGCCACCCTTAGTGTTTGGCGCTTCATCCTCGTGATAAGCGTCAACCAGGAATGCCATCAGTGAACGAGTAAGACCAGCGGCCGGCTCGATGACGTATGGAGTCCAACGTTCACCCTTGGCCTGGTCGAAGTAGCTCAAATCGACACCTGACTCGCGAGAGTGCGTGCTTAGGTCGAAGTCGGTGCGGTTAGCGATGCCCTCAAGCTCACCGAACTCACTGCCCTGGAAGCCGAAACGGTACTCGATGTCGACGGTGCGCTTCGAGTAGTGCGAGAGTTTCTCTTTGGCGTGCTCGTAGAGACGAAGATTGTCTGGATTGATACCGAGATCGGTGTACCAGTTCATTCGCTGTTCGATCCAGTAGTCATGCCATTCTTCGTCTGTTCCAGGCTCGACGAAGAATTCCATCTCCATCTGCTCGAACTCACGAGTGCGGAAAATGAAGTTTCCTGGAGTGATCTCGTTGCGGAAGGACTTTCCGATCTGGCCGATGCCGAACGGCGGCTTCATGCGAGCGGCGCCGAGAACGTTGGCAAAGTTCACGAAGATACCCTGAGCGGTCTCTGGGCGAAGGTAGTGCAGGCCTTCTTCTGCGGCAACTGGACCCAAGAAGGTCTGTAGCAGGCCGTTGAATGCCTTTGGCTCTGTCCAGATGTTCTTGCCACCACAGTTAGGGCAGGCAATGTCGTTCATGCTCTCAGGAGCACGGCCCTTCTTCTCCTCGAAGGCTTCTTCAAGGTGGTCCTGTCGAAAACGTTTGTGACAAGCGGTGCACTCGATTAGCGGGTCTGAGAACTCGCGAACGTGTCCGGATACCTCCCAAACCTTGCGAGGAAGAATGACTGAAGAGTCAAGGCCTACGATGTCTTCGCGGCTCTGAACCACGGTGCGCCACCACTGCTTCTTGATGTTTTCTTTCAGCTCTACACCGAGGGGTCCGTAATCCCACGCCGAACGGCTACCGCCGTAGATTTCGCCGGCCTGGAAAACAAATCCACGACGCTTTGCGAGAGAAATTACTGAATCTAGACGATTTGGGGTAGCCACTTAAACTCCTTGCCCAAGCTGGATGCCTGGCACTTGTTCGAAGTTCTAAGTCTACTTTGACTTCTTGGTTTTTGGCTTGTCTATTGCCCCACCAAATCGGCGGTCGCGACTGACATACTGGCCGATGGCATCCCACAGTGAAGTGCGGTCGAAATCTGGCCAGAGGGTATCCATGAAGACGAACTCGGCATAGGCCGATTGCCAGAGCAAGAAGTTTGAGGTGCGCTGCTCCCCCGAGCTTCTCAGAAACAGATCAACATCTGGCAGATAGCTTGAGTTGAGGTAACGACTGACGGTTTTATCGCTCACCGAACCAGGTTTGAGCTTACCTGAGGCCACATCCTGGGTGATTGCATTTATCGCGTCGGTGATCTCGACCCGCGAGCCATAGTTGACGCACATGGTCAGCGTGAGCTTGGTGTTCTTTTCGGTTAGCGTCTCTGCGGCCTTGAGCTCGTCGATGACCGACAGCCAGAGCTTAGGGCGACGACCAGCCCATCGAATACGAACGCCCCAAGCATTTAGCTGATCGCGACGGCGGCGAAGCACCTCGCGATTGAAGCCCATTAGGAACCGGACCTCGTCCGGTGAACGCTTCCAGTTCTCGGTAGAAAATGCGTAGACGGTTAGGTTCGTTACTCCGGCCTCTAAGGCGCCAGCAACCACATCCAGGAGCGCAGCCTCACCGGCTTTGTGGCCTTCGATTCGAGTGAGTCCACGTTCATTTGCCCAGCGACCATTGCCATCCATCACGATGGCGATGTGCTTAGGAACCGATCCTTCAGGAAACGCCGGCAAGTCAACGCCGGGCCTCTTGACCGGTACAAATTCGTTCATTGACGCTCCACGTGTTGCAAGGACTTGAGCCCGCGTTCGATGTGCCACTGGCTATAAGCAGAAACAATACCCGATGCCGCACCACGGATGCTTTCAGGAGCAGCGTCGGCAATCGCCCAATCGCCAGCCAGAAGCGCACCAAGGAGTTCACCAGTGTGCGGGTCGATCACGGCCGCACCTGCTGGTCGACAGTCACGGCAGACTACTCCACCGAGTTGCATCACGAAGGCCTGGTGAGGTCCAGGTGCTTCACATCGCGCGCAATCGACGAAATTTGGAGCCCAACCGGCGATTGATAAGGCTCGAAGCAGGTATGAATCCAGGATGAGTGAAGCGTCGTGTTCTTTATTCGCGAGCGAGCGAAGCGCACCGACCAAAAGCAAGTACTGCTGCGGAGTTGAGTCGTCTCCGGTTAGTTTCTCAGCGGTCTCGACCATCGCGGTCGCCGCCGTATAGGTTCGGTAGTCCTCAATGATCTCTCGACCGTATGCGCCGATTGTTTCGGCTTGATTGACGATGTCTAGGGTTCGCCCCTCGTAAAACTGGGCCTCAACCACCATGAACGGCTCTAGGCGAGAACCAAACTTTGAACCGGTTCGGCGAACACCCTTGGCAACTGCACGAATCTGCCCGTTATATCGAGAAAGAAGCGTAACAATACGGTCTGCTTCACCCAGCTTGTGGGTGCGCAAGACAACGGCTTCATCCTTGTATGTGGGCACCAAACAAGTATCCCCCGACAGCGGAAGCTATCGGGGGAACTCGCAGACGTGATTAGACGCGTAGTGCGCGGTTTACGGCTGAAATGACAGCCTTCAACGATGCGGTTGAGATGTCACCGTCTATGCCAACACCCCAAAGTGTGTGGCCGTTGACTTCAAGCTCTACGTAGGCGGCCGCTTGAGCGTCGCCACCCTCGCTCAAGGTGTGCTCAACATAATCCAGCAAACGAACGCCAACGCCCTGCTTGTCGAGGACGTTGAGGAACGCCGAAATAGGGCCATTGCCGGCTCCGGTGGCTTGAAGCTCGCCGGCACCATCACGGAGAACGATGTTGAGTTCAACGTGGCCATCCATGTTGCTTTCGGTGCGCATCTTCTTCAGCTCGAAGCGACCCCACTTTAGGTCGATGCGATCGGCAGGGGCTGGCAAGTACTCGTCGATGAAGATGTCCCACAACTTGGTCGACGATACCTCGCCGCCATCCTGGTCGGTTTTGTTCTGGACGACTCTCGAGAATTCAATCTGAAGCTTGCGAGGAAGGTCGAGGCTGTGGTCGGTCTTCAACAAGTAAGCCACACCACCCTTGCCCGACTGTGAGTTCACTCGAATGACGGCCTCATACGAGCGACCGACGTCCTTTGGGTCGATCGGAAGGTAAGGGACCGCCCAGACAAGGTCATCCACTGAGACACCCTTGTCGGTTGCCTCCTTGTGCATGAGTTCAAAGCCCTTCTTGATTGCGTCCTGGTGAGAACCAGAGAAAGCCGTGTAAACGAGGTCACCACCGTAAGGAGCTCGCTCAGGAACAGGTAGCTGGTTGCAATATTCAACGGTGCGCTTGATCTCATCTAGCTGACTGAAGTCAATGTGCGGGTCGATGCCCTGACTGAACAGGTTTAGACCGAGGGTGATTAGGTCTACGTTTCCGGTGCGCTCACCGTTGCCGAAAAGACAGCCTTCGATTCGGTCAGCGCCGGCTAGGTAGCCGAGTTCCGCCGCCGCAACCGCGGTGCCACGGTCGTTGTGCGGGTGGAGTGAAATCAAGATGCTGTCGCGGCGAGCGATGTTGCGGTGCATCCACTCGATCGAGTCGGCATAGACATTTGGGGTTGCCATTTCGACGGTAGCCGGAAGGTTGATAACCATCTTGTGACCTGGCTTAGGGTCGATGATTTCGATAACAGCGTTGCAGACCTCGACCGCGTACTCAAGCTCGGTGCCGGTATAAGACTCTGGCGAATACTCGTAGTAGACATCGGTTTCCGGGATAAGCGATTCCATAGAGCGGCACTTGCGAGCACCGGCCAAGGCGATCTCCATGATGCCATGCTTGTCCTGGTTGAATACGACGCGGCGCTGAAGCACCGAGGTCGAGTTGTAGAAGTGCACGATAGCCTTCTTGGCGCCCTTAAGCGATTCGTAAGTGCGCTCAATGAGTGCATCTCGAGCCTGAGTTAGCACCTGAATGGTGACATCCGCTGGGATGTGGCCGTCTTCGATGAGAATGCGCACGAAATCGAAATCGGTCTGGCTTGCAGATGGAAAACCAACTTCGATTTCTTTGTAGCCCATTTCGACAAGCAGCTTGAACATCTTCAATTTGCGCTCTGGGCTCATTGGGTCGATTAGTGCCTGGTTGCCGTCGCGAAGATCAACTGCACACCAACGTGGCGCCTCGGTGATTCGCTTTGCTGGCCAGGTGCGATCTGGTAGGTCTACGGCGATTTGCTCGTGAAACGGGACGTATTTGTGAACCGGCATGCCCGATGGGCGCTGGGTGTTTTCCATGAGAAAGTTCTTCCTTGATTTGTGTTGGGTCAGCCAGCAGAAGGCTCCGCGACGAGGAGGGCCAGATTAGGCCTCGTCGCGGCCACTAAGAAGTAGACCGAAGAACACACTTTCAGGTTAGCACTAGAAGCCGAGCTTGCCCAGCTGTTTCGGGTCTCGCTGCCATTCAGAGGCAACCTTCACACGAAGCCCAAGGAACACCTTGTGCCCGATGAGTTTCTCAATTTCGAGTCTTGAACGCTTGCCAACATCAATCAACCGAGAACCCTTGTGTCCGATGATGATACCCTTCTGGCTATCGCGCTCGACAAAAATATTTGCGTGAATGTCGGTCAGGTTTTGACCCTTGCGACGAGACATTTCGTCAATGGTTACAGCGATCGAGTGCGGCAGTTCGTCTCGAACTCCCTCAAGCGCGGCTTCACGGATGAGTTCGCAGATGCGATTCTCTAGAGTCTCGTCGGTCACTGCCTCTGGTGGATAAAGCGCAGGAGATTCAGGCATCAAGTCGATGAGCACCTTGGTCAAGACTTCAAGCTGGTCGTCAGCCACCGCAGAGACGGGCACGATTGCTCG
Source organism: Actinomycetota bacterium (assembly GCA_041183865.1). Taxonomy (GTDB): domain Bacteria; phylum Actinomycetota; class Actinomycetes; order Actinomycetales; family Microbacteriaceae; genus Rhodoluna. The sequence continues at coordinate 41,228 of JBEGKW010000011.1, forward strand.
CCAGTCACGCAAGGCCGCAACGGCAACCAACTGCTCTGCAAGTTGCTCGGGACCAACCAATTCACTCTTGGTGATCACGGCGACCAATTTTGCTCGTCTGAATTCGTTCAGTTGCTCGTTAATGAAGTTGTCACCCGGGCCGATTTTTTCATTCGCCGGAATGCAGAACCCAATCACATCAACATCGCCGAGGGTCTGCTCGACGAGATCATTCAGACGCTGACCCAAAAGAGTGCGAGGTCGGTGCAAACCCGGAGTGTCAACGAGGATCAACTGCCCGAAGTCTCGGTGCACGATACCGCGAATTGCTCGACGCGTAGTTTGCGGCTTAGAGCTGGTGATCGCAATCTTCTCACCCACCAACGCGTTGGTAAGGGTCGATTTGCCAACGTTTGGGCGCCCCACGAAGGACGCAAAGCCTGATCTGTGATCCACCATTATTTCTCCTGCTCGATTGACTCGAAGGCAGACTCCATGTCGGCCAAATCTTGTTGCTTGCTAACCATAACGGTGATGAGGCGCTTGCGACGACCCTCGATTCGATCCGCAGTGAAACTAAGCCCGCTAAAGGTCACGCTGTCGCCACGCTTTGGCAATCGGCCGAGCTCCTTGGTGAGCAAACCGCCAACGCTGTCTACGTCTTCATCCTCTAGTTCCAGGTCAAATAACTCACCGAGTTCAAAGAGCGAGAAACGTGCATTGACGCGCATTGAGCCATCGGCCAGAGTTTCAACATCCGCAACATCTCGATCGTACTCATCCGAGATTTCGCCAACAATCTCCTCGATCACGTCTTCCATGGTTGCCAAACCGGCGACTCCCCCGTATTCATCAATAATGATGGCAATGTGGCGGCTACTCTTCTGCATCTCTCGCAAAAGATCATCCACGGGTTTGGACTCAGGGATGAAAATCGCTGACCTGGCAACGGATTCTGCAGTGGTCGTGGCCATGGAGTTCGCCGACTCGTGAAGCAATCGCGCAACATCCTTGATGTAAAGAACGCCTCGAACATCGTCTACGTCTTTGCCGACCACCGGAAGTCTCGAATATCCGCGACTGAAGAAAACGCTCATTGCGGTGGTCAAATTGGCTTCTGCCGAGATGGTCGCCATGTCGATTCGCGGAACCATGATCTCGCGCACGATGGTCTCACCGAAATCTTCGACCGAATCCAAGAGCTCTTGTTCGAACTCTTCGGGTTCATCGATTTTAGGCAGTGATAACGGCGTGAAAAGCAGGTGCACAGAGTTAACCAGCGGCATTAGCGCCATGGCAAGTTTCCGGCCGATAATCAAGTGGCCAAGACGTCGGCTTGCGATCTGCGAACCGAACAAAAGAATGAACATTAGACCGGTGGCAACCGCAGCAGACCACCACCAGGCCAAACCCAGCGGCGTAAATGCTTCTCCAACGACGACACCGAATATGCCGGTGAGGGTCAAACGAACGAAACTGAGCGACTCGGCCTTTGCAACGTCATCCTGACTGGCTTCGAGAGCGGCCTTTACGACCGCGGTGACCAGCGTGAGTAATGCTATTGCCAACGCAGACCAGAACGCGACTACCAACAATTAGGCACCGAGTTCGCTCGCGTAAAACGCTTCTAGAATTTCGCGTTGCAAACCGAACATTTCTTTCTCTTCTTCTGGCTCTGCGTGGTCGAAGCCGAGCAGGTGAAGAACTCCGTGGGTGGTTAGCAGCAAAATCTCATTGATTGTGTCGTGCCCAGCCACCTCTGCCTGCGCAGCTGCAACCTGCGGGCAAACGACGATGTCACCCAGCAGACCGGCAGGAGTTAGTTGTCCTTCTGAACCCGGTCGCAACTCGTCCATCGGAAAACTAAGGACATCGGTCGGCCCCGGCTCATCCATCCATTGAACGTGCAGGACTTCCATTGCAGGTTCATCGACAAAAACGATGGCAAGGTCGGTGTCTGGGTGCAAGTGCATGTGGTCTAAAGCAAAGGTCGCTAGCGCTAAGACCCTGACCTCGTCGACTGCGACGGCAGACTCATTATTTATTTCGATGCTCATTTGTCGGTCGCTTTCTTTGCTATGCGCCTTTGCGCCGCTTCGTTATCAGCGGTTTTCTTGGCTAACTTGGCGTCGTCATGCTTCGAGTACGCGTCAACGATTTTGGCAACTAGTGTGTGACGCACTACGTCTTCGGAGGTAAGAGTTGAGAAGTGCATATCCTCGACATCCTTGAGCACCTCCGCGGCCAAACGCAGCCCGGATGTGCCATTAGGCAGGTCAATTTGAGTCACGTCACCCGTGACAATCATTTTCGAGTTGAAGCCCAGGCGGGTCAGGAACATCTTCATCTGTTCGGGGGTAGTGTTTTGAGCCTCATCCAGGATGATGAACGCGTCGTTCAAGGTTCGGCCACGCATGTAGGCCAGCGGCGCAACCTCGATGGTGCCAGAAGTCATCAGCTTAGGAATCGACTCCGGATCGAGCATGTCGTGTAAAGCATCGAAAAGCGGTCTCAGGTATGGGTCAATCTTGTCGTTGAGTGTACCTGGCAAGAAGCCAAGCTTTTCGCCGGCTTCTACGGCGGGGCGAGTGAGAATGATGCGGCTAATCTCTTTGCGCTGAAGAGCTTGCACTGCTTTAGCCATAGCAAGGTAGGTCTTACCGGTACCGGCGGGGCCGATTCCGAAAACAATGGTGTTGTTGTCAATTGCATCGACATAAGTCTTTTGACCGAGGGTCTTAGGTCGGATCGTCTTGCCGCGCGAACTTATGATGCTCTGACTCAAGACGTCGGCGGGCTTCAACTCGCCATCATGAATCATCTTTGCCGAACGCGTCAAGTCCTGAGGCAAGAGGTCTTTGCCGGCACGAATTAGCTCAATCATCTCTTGAACGAGTAACTCTGCTGCAGATACCTGAGATGCCTTGCCTTTCAGTACTACAGAGTTACCTCGAGCATGTACCTCAACCTCTGGGTAGGTAGTCTCCAGAGTCTTCAGCAGCCGATCTTCGGTACCGAAGAGCGCCACCATGAGCACGCCTTCGACTTCGATGCGCGCGGTTGAAAGACGATCTGCAGAAGACTTAGGCACGTTCACCACTTGGGGTTCTTGAAGTCAAGTGCCCATGGGCATGGAACACGGTCTGCCCAGCGGCCTCGCCAGTGTTGAACGAAAGCCTGAAACTTTCATCGGCGAGCTCGATGGCAAGTTCGCTACCGAGCTTCATCAAAGCAACGAGAGAGGCTTCATCGCTCAGAGTCAAGTCGGCAACGTTTGCGTAGTGAAGTTTTGGAATCACGAGAATGTGCAGTGGTTGGCGTGGTGAAACATCCCAGAAGGCAATGGCCAGGTCGTTCTCGCCAACAAACGTTGCAGGAATTTCTTTTCGCGCAATCTTGCAGAATATGCAGTTGTCTTGGGTCATCGAGTCCTCCATCATCAGGCTATCCCCACAGCCCCAGCTTCGCCTGAATAACTGCGATAGCTGCGACCCCAGCGGTAGAGGTACGAAGAATTGGTTCGCCGAGGTGCACGCGCTTTGCGCCGGCTTGTTCAAGCGCCAACAGTTCAGAATCGCTGATTCCGCCCTCCGGCCCGACAACAATGGCAACCGATTTGTGTGCGCCGGTGATGTCAAACCCTCCAAGCCCAACTTCTGCGGTTGGGTCTAGAACAAGCACCAAATCAAAATCTCCGACAGCGCTGGCCAACTGCTTCGAGTTGATTGGCTGTGCCACTATAGGCTCAAACACTCTCAGTGATTGCTTCGCGGCTTCGGCAACGATGGTCTGCCAGCGGTCGACACTTTTGGCGACCTTGGCCCCTTCCCACTTTGAAATCGAGCGATCTGCTTGCCAAGGAACTACTCCCCAGCAACCAAGTTCAGTTGCTGCCTGGATCGAAAGTTCATCGCGGTCACCTTTTGCCAACGCTTGGACAATGGTCAGGCCAACCGTCGGCGCAGTCTCTTGCGCAACCGTATCGATGGCAACAGTGAGCGAATTGTTGCCCAACGCCGAAACGGTTCCCCTCACGCGAAGACCCTTTCCGTCGGAAAGTTGAATGCCTTCACCCACACGCATTCGTCTCACGTTGACTGCATGCTTACCCTCGGAGCCGCCAAGGGTAACGGCGAGGCCCGCAGCTGGTGGGGTGGCAAATTCGGTACGGAAAAGGGGCTCAACCATTAGCGGCGCTTTCCGGCGAAGAAGCCATGGTGGTGCTTTACCAGCTTGATGCTGTCGGTCTTGCGCAGCTTGGCCAAGTTTCGGAAAAGTTCCTTCTGCTTTGAGTCAAGCTTCGTAGGAGTTAGAACCTGAACGGCAATCTTCAAGTCACCACGACCCGAAGAACGCAGTCGAGTTACGCCCTTGCCCTTGATCGTGATGATGTCACCGGTTTGTTGGCCCGATGCAACTTCGATTTCGATTTCACCATCGAAGGTTTCTATCTTCGCAAAGCCGCCAAGCACGGCATCGTGCAATGGAACCTCAACGGTCGCAGTCAAGTCATCACCGGCGCGCCCGAAGACATCGTGCTCCTGAACGGCGATGTCGACATATAGATCTCCGTTTGGGCCACCTGCGAAACCGACTTCACCTTGGCCGCTCAACTGAAGACGCAATCCGTCCTCTACACCGGCAGGTACAGCTAGGTCGATGGTTCGACGCGCACGAACACGACCCTGACCACGACAGTCAACGCATGGGTCCTGAATAACCTGGCCGAAGCCGCGGCAAGCACCGCAAGGCTGGGAGGTCATCACGTTGCCGAGCAGTGAACGAACCTGACGCTGAATCTGTCCGGCTCCTCGGCAAACATCACACACGGTGAGCGAGGTTCCAGGTCGGCAGCAAGAACCCTCACAGGTACCACAGAGAACCGCAGTGTCTACCTCAATGCTCTTTTCAGCGCCGAAAACCACTTCTTCAAGAGTCATCTCAACTCGCAGCAACGCATCCTGGCCGCGTTCGGAACGAGACCTAGGACCACGCTGGCCGCCACCACCGAAGAAGGTATCAAAGATGTCGCCGAAACCACCAAATCCAGATCCTCCGAATGGGTCTTGACCGCCCATGTCGTACTGACGGCGAGAATCTGCATCACTCAAGACCTCATAGGCGTGGGTTACAGCCTTGAAGCGCTCCTCAGAATCGGCACCAGGGTTCACATCTGGGTGCAGTTCGCGGGCGAGCTTACGATAGGCCTTTTTGATTTGCTCAGCGCTGGCGTCGCGCTCGACGCCCAAAACCTCATAGTGATCTGCCATTAGAACCTCAGTTTCCTAGTGCCTTGGTGAGATAGCGAGCTACTGCTTTCACGGCAGCAATATTTGACGAGTAGTCCATGCGGGTTGGGCCGATGACTCCAAGTTTGGCAATCTCGTTACCCTGGTTTTCATACCCAGATACGACCACGGATGCGTTGCTCAGGCCCTCGAATGCATTCTCGCGGCCAATTCTCAAACTCACACCATGCTGTTCAGCCTGCATTTCAGTGACCAGTTTGAGTAGCACTACCTGCTCTTCGATTGCCTCTAGCACCGGAGAAATGCTTCCCGGAAAATCCTGTTCTCGTCTTGCCAAATTCGCCGTGCCGGCCAGGATGATTTTCTCTTGGCGGTTCGCATCAACCTGATCAAGCAGACTCTCGGTGATTAGTACAACCTGCTGTCTAGCCGAAGGCGCAAAATTCTGTGCAAAGTTCAAGAGCTTGGCCGCAACATCGCCCAGAGCAAACCCGGTCAGGGATTCGTTTAGCTTGCCTCGAATCTCAGCGATTAGCTGAACATCTAGGTTTTCGCTGAGCTCGATGACGTGTTGCTGAATGCGGCCACTGTCGGTGATAAGAATCAAAAGCACGCGCGTATCTGCGGCTTGGATCAATTCGATGTTGCGGACTCGCGCGCGACCTAGGGTTGGGTATTGGACCATAGCGACCTGATTGGTTAGCTGAGACAAGAGCCTGACGGTGCGGCCAAGCGTCTCATCAAGATCGGCGCTACCGATCATGAAGTTTGAAATCGCGGCCTTTTCACTGGCGCTGAGTGGCTTTACCTCGCCCAAACGGTCAACGAAAAGACGATAACCCTTGTCGGTAGGAACGCGACCGGCAGAAGTGTGAGGGGCATGGATGAGCTCTTCTTCTTCGAGCATCGCCATTTCATTACGAATGGTCGCCGAAGATACACCGAACTGGTGGCGCTCTACCAGCGACTTGGAACCCACAGGTTCTTTGGTCTGAATGTAGTCGTTAACAATGGCGCGAAGTACTTCAAGACTTCGTTCTGGAATCATTCGCGCCTCCTAGATGATCTCGTGACGAGTTCTACTAGCACTCGCACTACCTGAGTGCCAATATTACCGCCATTACAGCCTATTTTTGGGCGACTCGAGGTTGCGAAGTTATCCAATTAGTTGGCGCACCAAGGAATCGGCTAGCAACCGACCTTTTAAGGTCAGATTAAGCGAACCGGCCAAGGCATTCCTCGGTTCGACGAGCCCGTCTGCGATGAATCCAGCCACTAACTTCGATGCCTCGGAATTCAACGACTTTGCGAGGTCGATGCTCAACCCATCGGCAACTCGAATCTCGAGCAGAATTCGCTCCTCGAGTCTGGTCTTCGCATCGAGAGTTTCTCGCCCCGCAGCCGGAGAAACACCGGCAGCCAGTTTCGTCGAGTAAGCCGAAGGATGCTTCACGTTCCACCAACGAACGCCGCCGATGTGGCTGTGCGCTCCGGGCCCGTAACCCCACCAGTCTTGCGACTGCCAGTAAGAGAGATTGTGAACAGATCGCTGGTCTTTAGCGCCGCTCTCTCGCGACCAGTTACTCACTTCGTACCACTGGTATCCCGCCGCCGAGAGTAGAGCGTCAGCAAGTTCATACTTGTCGGCCTGTAGGTCTTCGTCCGGCTCCTCTAGTTGGCCGCTCTTGATCTGACGGGCGAGCTTCGTGCCATCTTCGACGATCAGTGAATACGCAGAGATGTGGTCTGGCTCCATTGCTATCGCTGCCTTAAGACTGGTTCGCCATTCATCCATCGTTTCACCGGGAGCGCCGTAAATCAGGTCTACCGAGACTGAGAGGTCGGCTTCCTTTGCAGCGGAAACCACTAGGGGCACGTTTTCTGGATTGTGAGTTCGTTCGAGAGTCTTGAGGACAGACTCCACTGCCGACTGCATCCCAAACGAAACACGGTTGAATCCCCCAGCTCGAAGCTCACTCAGGTAAGCGAGATCGACATTATCCGGATTGGCTTCGGTGGTGACTTCGGCCTCAGTCTCGAGATCGAATTCATCCCGTAGTTTTCTGAGAATCATCACGAGATCACTGGCTGGAAGTTGCGTAGGTGTACCTCCACCGAAGAAAACGCTCTTTAGGGGTCGCTTTGAGACACCGGAACGGGCAAGAACATCCGAGCTGAACTCAATTTCACGGATGAGCACCTCGGCATAGTCGCTTTGCGAGGCGCCATCTAGCTCGGTTGCGGTGTAGGTGTTGAAATCGCAGTAGCCGCAGCGCACCCGACAAAACGGAATGTGCACATAGGCATGAAAACTGCGTTGCTCTTGCCCTGTGAGTGCTTGAGCGGGAAGTAAGCCGTCCGAAGGCGCCGGATCGGCGATTGGCAGTGGGCCAGCCAACTACTTGCCCTTCTTTTCGCCCTTTTTCTCACCGTCGGTTGAAAGCGCGGCAATGAAGGCTTCTTGTGGAACCTCGACGCGACCGATCGTCTTCATGCGCTTCTTACCCTCTTTTTGCTTCTCGAGAAGCTTGCGCTTACGACTGATGTCACCGCCGTAACACTTGGCCAGAACATCCTTGCGCATTGCTCGGATAGATTCACGGGCGATGATTCGAGCTCCGATGGCTGCCTGAATTGGCACCTCGAACTGTTGACGCGGAATCAGCTCACGAAGCTTTCCGGTGATCATGACGCCGTAGGCGTAGGCCTTGTCCTTGTGCACGATTGCACTGAAAGCGTCCACTTGCTCTCCCTGAAGCAGAAGGTCGACCTTCACCAAATCACCCTGAGCCATACCGATTTCTTCGTAGTCGAGCGAGCCATAACCGGCGGTCTTGCTCTTCAACTGATCAAAGAAGTCGAAGACAATCTCGGCTAGCGGAAGCTCGTAGCGCAACTGAACACGGTCTTCACCCAAGTACTGCATGTCAATCATGGTTCCGCGACGAGACTGGCAGAGCTCCATGATGGTTCCGACGTAATCTTTCGGGCTCAGGATGGTGGCACGGACCAATGGCTCCATGATCTTCTTGATCTTGCCGCCAGGGAACTCGCTCGGGTTAGTCACGATGATCTCATCACCGTTTTCGAGGGTGACTTCATAGACCACGGATGGAGCGGTGGCGATCAGATCGAGACCGAATTCGCGCTCTAGTCGCTCTGTGACGATTTCAAGGTGCAATAGGCCGAGGAAGCCGATTCGGAAACCAAAACCTAGCGCGACCGAAGTCTCCGGTTCGTAAACCAGGGCCGCGTCGGAAAGCTTGAGTTTGTCCAGCGCCTCGCGAAGAACCGGGTAGTCACTACCGTCGATCGGATAAACACCTGAGAACACCATTGGCTTAGGGTCTGCGTAACCCTTGAGTGGCTCTGTGGCTGGGTTTAGCTTGGTCGTGACGGTGTCACCGACCTTGGACTGACGAACGTCCTTTACGCCTGTGATTAGGTAACCCACTTCACCTACGCCGAGACCCTTAGTCGGCTCTGGCTCTGGCGAAGATACACCGATTTCGAGCGCTTCGTGCACTGCCTTGGTCGACATCATGGTGATTTGTTCACGTGGCTTCAGGTGCCCGTCGATCATTCGAACGTAGGTCACCACGCCACGATAAGAGTCATAAACCGAGTCGAAAATCATCGCGCGAGCTGGTGCATTTGGGTCACCAACCGGGTTTGGGATGGTACCCACGATCTTGTCGAGTAGAGCATCGACACCCATACCGGTCTTGCCAGATACACGCAGGCAGTCTTCTGGGTTACCGCCGATTAGGTTGGCGAGTTCCTCTGCGTATTTCTCAGGTTGTGCTGCCGGAAGGTCGATCTTGTTGAGAACTGGGATGATTTCTAGGTCGTTTTCCATCGCCAAGTAAAGGTTCGCGAGGGTTTGAGCCTCGATACCCTGAGCGGCATCCACGAGCAGAACGGCACCTTCACAGGCTGCTAGCGAGCGTGAGACTTCGTATGTGAAGTCGACGTGACCAGGGGTGTCGATCATGTTTAGCGCGTAGGTCTTGCCGTCAACTTCCCATGGCATACGGACTGCCTGCGATTTGATGGTGATTCCGCGTTCACGTTCGATGTCCATACGGTCTAGGTACTGAGCACGCATCGAACGATCGTCGACAACACCGGTTAGCTGAAGCATTCGGTCAGCAAGGGTCGATTTTCCGTGGTCAATGTGAGCAATGATGCAGAAATTGCGGATGAACGCGGGATCTGTCTTTGCTGGTTCAAGACGGCGGGTAGCGCGTGGCGACAAAATAGACCTCTGTTGTTCAGGGAAAGGGACCGTAACGACGGTACGTCTATTCTCGCACATAGGTTACGGCTCGCCTCGGGATTTGCTTGCCGAAAATGCAATCCAACTGATAGAGTTAGAGGTCGATACGGATGACTAGCTCATCCAAACTCCCAAAAGTTTTGAATATGTTCCGCGCGACTGCAAGAGCAGCGTGCAAACCAAGAAAGTGAAACATGGCAAACATCAAGTCACAGATCAAGCGCATTGGCACCGCTGTTCGCAGCGAGGTTAAGACCGCTATCCGCGCTTCTCGCGAGGCAACCGCTTCTGGCGACAAGGCTGCTGCTGCAGCTGCATTAGCTCTTGCAAGCAAGAAGCTTGACAAGGCCGTTTCAAAGGGTGTTCTTCACAAGAACAACGCTGCTAACCGCAAGTCAGCTCTTGCTAAGAAGGTTGCAGCTCTCTAAAGAGTCTTCAAAAAGAAACCCGCTACCGATTGGTGGCGGGTTTCTTTTTGCTAATTATTTTGCTGGAATCTGGCCTGGGCGCCCTGAGTAGAAGCCAACGCCAACCTGAATGGCCGTCAACGCGACCAAGATAACTACGCTTGGCACCCAAGAGCCAGTGCTGCTTGCTACGACTCCAACCGCGAAAGTTCCAGCCGCAGCAAGTAAGTAGCCCCAACCTTGGGCCATCGCAGAGAGCTGGGTGGTCTGTGCCCTAGTCGATGCCCGTGTACCGATGATTGATAGCGACATTGGGAAAGTTGAAGCCTGACCCAGACTGATCAAAATGCAGGCTGGCACGATTACTGCAGAATTTGTAAACGCAGCCAAGAGCAAGAGATAGCCAACTAGGGTCATGGAACTTGCTGCCGCGGCCCACCAAGCAAGGCTCTTGAATCTGCCGATGACGCTCGACAAGATCAAACCGGCTGGAATACCAGCGGCTGTGGCGAGACCAAGGTAACTTCCAGCCAGAGTTGGATTTTGTCCGCTCGCGATTAGAAGCGTTGGGAGCCAGCCAAGAATCGCATAGAAACCTAGTGATTGCAGCCCAAAGAATCCGACAATGGCCCAAGCGATAGGTGATCGCAGAACCGCAGCTCGCTCCTCGGCCGCCGAATGCGCCGGTTGTGAAACATGCGGCTCTTGACCGAATGCCTTTGGCGCCCAAAAAACGGTAGCTAGTATCGCAGGCACCAACCACACGGCCAAAGCCAAACGCCACCCGCCAAGAGCCGTGCTGGTTGGAACCGCCACCCAGGCCGCGAAACTCGCTGAAAAGGCGAGCAACGTCGTGTAAGCGCCGGTGATAAGAGGCACGCGGTTCGGAAACTCCACGCGCACGATCGTCGGCAGAAGCACATTAGCGACCGCAATCGAGAGCCCGGCGGCAATAGTTCCGATCAGCAATCCCGGGTAACCAAAGAACAATCGCCCAAACGCTGAAACCGTCAAGATGCCCAGCACGATCAGCATGGAGTGGTTGACTCCGAAACGTCTTACCAATGCTGGACTAGCAAAGGCGCCAATTCCGAAACAAAGCACCGGTGCGGAAGCTAATAGACCCATCTCCGCCGCGCTAAGACCCAAGTTCGCCACAATCTCATGCAGCAGCGGGCCTACCGATGCAACCGGCGGCCTGAGCACAAATGAAATGAAAAAGAGCGCAACAAATCCAATGAAACCAAAACTCTTGGTTTTACTCAAGATCGCACCACACCTTTTTCTGAAATCAGAGTTACTAGCTTTTCTAGCGTGAATACTGGATCACGCTCAGCACCCTTGGCCGCGGCATCTGCGTCCGCGAGGCGTTGAATCACTAGCCCGAGACCATCCTCAGACCAGCCCGCGAGGTCCTTTTTGGCTCTATCCATTTGCCAAGGTGCCATTCCTACAGTGGCTGCGGACGCATTTCGATTGCCAAAAATCTTTGCAAGCTGACGCATTTTCATCGAAATGGCTGCCACCAAAGGAACCGGATCGGCGCCGGTTGCAATCGCGTGCCTCAACAAACCCAGAGCCGCTCCGGTCTGCCCAGCCAACGCCATTTCAACCACCTTGAAAGCGTTGGTCTCGACGCGACCGCCATAGTATCGGTTGACCATTTCCTCTGAAATTGTCTCGGCGCTATCTTGGAGCAATTGCTGGCAAGCCCCGGCTAATTCAGCCAAATCATCAGAGAAGGCATCGAGCAGAGCTTTTGCCGCTCCCTGGGAAATCTTTCGGCCTGCGTGGGAAAACTCGGCTTGAATAAACGCCAACTTCTCGCCATCACCCTTTATTGCTAGGCAGGCTACTTCGGCGCAGTTCGAATTTGCCCTGATCGCATCAACTAGCTTCTTGCCTCTGACGCTCGAACCGGTGTGTCGAAGAATCACTGTGGTGTCGCTGGTTGGGTTTTCAATGTACTGCAAGCCGTCCGAAATCAAGTCATCGCTGCATCGCTCAAAGCCAGAGATAATAACCAGTCTTGGCTCAGCAAAGAGGGATGGGCTCGTAATGTTCAACAGTTGACCAGCCTGGTAATCGGCTGCGTCGAGTTCGTGAATCTCAAGCGCGGGGTCAAGTTTCTTTAGATTTTCGCGCAAATCTCGGATGGCTCGGCTGGCAAAGTAATCTTCAGGACCTGACACAAATACAACCGGGTGCGGCGAAGTCTTTCGCCAATCCATCTGCATCGCCTTAGTCACCATCACAGCCTAGCCGTGGCCTCTAGTACTTACCCGCAGACCCTCTGATGATGGCGTGACTCCGATGGAACCGAGTTGATCAGTGCGGTAAACGTGCGAGCCGATTCGCGCCAAGAAATTTAGCGTTCTTTGTGTTGGATGCCCATAATCATTATGTGCTCCGACGGAAATCAGAGCTACATCTGGCTTGAGAGCTTCGTACAGTTCAGGATACTGATCAGCAGAACCGTGATGAGATACCTTCACCACGAGCGGCACTGACCCGAACCCATTTCCCAGCCAACCAGCTGATTCACGAGCCAATCTCATCTGACCTTTTTCACCTAAATCAGCAAGAGTCAGCACATTAACGACTGCACTTTCGAACAACATAGTCACGCTTCCATCATTTGAATCTTCCGCTTCGGCGGCGCCATGATGAGGCGACAGAACCTTCCAGGTGAATTGGCCGAGTTGCCCCGTTAGACCAACTCCTGCCTCAATCAATTGACTGGCTGCCTTTCTTAGTTTTCGATAAGTAATGGCGGCGGCAGGGCGCTCGTCGCGGTAACTCGTGATTATCGCGGATTTCACTCGGGCAACAGATAGAGCTCCATCCAGCCCTCCCACGTGATCGAGGTCAAAGTGCGTCAGCACTAATAGATCAATCGTCTTGATACCCAACTCTTTTAGGCATCCTGAAACTGGACGAGGCTTTCGGCCGACGTCGATCAGCGCGACCAACCCCTGAGACCGAATTAAAGTGGAATCACCCTGCCCAACATCACAGGAAATCACAGCCCAGTCCCCTTTCAGCCAACTACCGATTCGAATTTGATTGCTTGCGCAACTGCCTATGGTGATCGATAGAACTAGAGCCAAGAGAATAGCCAGCACTCTACGCAATGCGATGTGCGTTGAACTTATCCATACGGCTACCATGGCCGCGATTCCAGTAAATAGCGCCGCTCCGAGTAGCCCATCGGGCCATGAAATCGTGGCGGACGGAGCATTGGCCAAGAAATCGGCCAAGTAAACAATCAAACAGGTGGCTAAAGAGGCTAGCCAAGTTAATCCGGAGGTTAGGAATGGGAAAACGGGGGCGACGAGACAACTCAACATGCCTAGGACAGTCACCGGTGCCACCAGCGGCTCGGCAAGCACGTTGGCAATAATCGAATAAGTTGAAAGCCCAGGTTGTAGTCGAAGCAAGACTGGGGTGCAAAGCAGTTGCGCAGCGACCGATACCGAAAGTGGCAACGCCAGCCAACGCGGTAGCCGAGCCTCCAAACGCCTGGCTAAGGAGGGCGCAAGCACGAGGATACCGATCGTGGCCAGCACCGAGAGAATGAAGCCGTAGTCGGCTGCCAGCCAAGGGTTACTGACGAGAAGAACAATGACGGCTAGCGCTAGAGCACTCATCGCCGATGTGTTCCGCCCCAAGGCTCTTGCGCCGATCACTATGGCCGCCATGAGCCCCGCTCTCAACACACTGGGCTGAGGTCCCACCAGAAGGATGTAACCCAATAGCGCCACGAGAGTGAGCACCAGCCTTACCTGGCGAACCAACGCGAATCTCGAGAGAAGAAGATAGACCGCTCCGATGACTATCGCGCAGTTCGCACCTGATACGGCGGTGAGGTGTGTCAGAGACACCACCTTCATCGTTTCGGCGGTAGCAGAACTTAGAGCCGACTTATCACCAATTGCCAAGCCAGCAACCAGAGCTTTGGCGTCTGAACTTACGCCAGCAAGGTGCGACATGAATGCATCTCTCATGAAGCCCAAAGGCCCCTGGTAGGCCTCTGGCCGTTGCCACCCCCGGTGCTGGGGCGCATGGGACCCATACGAAAAATTGGCCAGTAGACCACTTGCCACCAAGACGACTAGAAACCTCTTCATGTCTGCCATACGGTCAAGAAGCCACAGAGTAGCCAAATCAAGATGGCAACAATGATTAACATCACAGCGACACAAGTTTCTCTAAGCTGGCAAACAACTTAGAGCCGATGCCTCCAACTTGCAGCAAATCTTCCTTGCGTTTGAAACCACCATTGGCAGTTCGCCAGTCGATGATGCGATTGGCAAGGGCTGGTCCCACTCCAGGCAACGACTCAAGTTCAGATTCGCTTGCCCGGTTTAGGGAAATTTGCGCATTTGCCCCAGAGTGAGACCCGACATTATTTGGCTGGTCTCCCAATTTAAGAATGATCACCTGTTCGCCGTCACTGAGCGGTCGTGCCATATTCACACTTGCTTGATCGGCGTCCTCCATGAAACCACCGGCAGCGACTACGGCATCGAAGAGCCTTGACCCAACCTCGAGTTCATAGACCCCAGGCACCTTGACCCTGCCGACCACGTGAACGTAAAACATAGGTGAATGCACCACAGCCGAACCGGTGGGATTGCCGCTTGGCGCGGATATCGTTTGGGAACCCGAACTCGAAAGAGTTCCGACCATGGTAGCCAGAGCGCAAATTACAACGAAGACTAAAGCCACCAGCTTTTTACTAGTGCTGACTTGAGTGAAATATTTTCGAGCTCGCGCGACTAGGTCATCCATGTGAAAGAAAATAGGCCAGCCCGCAAATGCGGAACCGGCCTAGTTTCTATTCTGTTGACAGGGAGTTATTTGGTGGCGATGTTGACAAGCTTTGGAGCTCGCACGATGACGTTAGCGATTTCCTTGTCGCCAATGGCCTTCTTTACTGCCTCGGAAGCAAGCGCGAGCTCGCGTAGATCGTCTTCGGAAATGCCGACTGGGACCTCAAACTTGTCACGCACCTTGCCATCGACCTGCGCGATCGCAACAATCGAACTCTCTACCAAGAGCGATAGATCTGCCTCTGGAAGTTGCGCCAAGGCGACGCCTGGTTCATGACCAAGTTTCTGCCACATGTCTTCAGCGGTGTATGGAGCAAATAGAGACAAGGCTTTGGCAACGGTCTCGGCAGCTTCGCGAACTGCTGGGTCAGCTTGACCTGCAGCACCGTCGATAGCCTTGCGAAGCGCGTTTACGAGCTCCATGATCTTGGCAACACCAACGTTGAACTTGAAGTTCTCGATCAATGGTCCGAAGTCGCGAAGGAAGGTGTGGGTTGCCTTGCGCAGTTCTGAATTGCCGCCAGCGAAGCTAACACCAGGTAACGACTTCACATCATTGGCGGCTCTCCACGCACGTGCCAAGAACTTGGCCGAGCCGGCAGGTGAAACCTCCGCCCAGTCGATGTCATCTTCAGGTGGTCCAGCGAAAGACATGGTGAGGCGCACGGCGTCAACACCGTGCTCGTCGAGCTGCTCACTAAGTGCCACGAGGTTTCCACGTGACTTCGACATTGCGCTTCCGCCCATCAGAACCATGCCCTGGTTTAGGAGGCGCGTGAAAGGCTCTTCGAAATCTAGGTAATCGAGGTCGTGCAATACCTTGGTGACAAAGCGTGCGTAAAGAAGGTGAAGAATTGCGTGGGTGACTCCACCCACGTACTGATCAACCGGCGCCCAAGCCTTGGCTTCGTCCTTAGGGAAGGCAACTTCATCCGAGTTTGGCGACAAGAAGCGCAGGAAATACCAGGATGAGTCGACAAAGGTATCCATGGTGTCGGTGTCACGCTTCGCAGCCGCACCACACTTCGGACAGTCGACGTTCACCCAATCGGTTGCTCCACCTAGCGGTGAAGTACCCTTTGGCTTTAGGTCTAGACCTTCGGCTGAAGGCAACAGCACTGGCAACTGGTCGGCAGGAACCGGAACTTCACCACATTTGTCACAGTGGATGATCGGAATCGGAGTGCCCCAGTAACGCTGGCGCGAGATTAGCCAGTCGCGAAGTCTGAAGTTCTTGGTCTTCTTACCCTTGCCCTCGGCCTGCAGCAGTTCAGCGATCTTGTCGATTGCTTCTTCTTTGCTTAGACCGTTCAGTGGACCTGAGTTGATTAGGGTGCCAGAACCAGTGGTCGGTGCTTCGCCGGTTGAAGGGTCTAGAGAAACACCGTTTTCATCCTTGACGTCAACTACGGTTCTGATCGGCAAGCCCATTGCCTTTGCGAACTCGAAGTCTCGCTGGTCGTGAGCAGGTACGGCCATGATGGCACCGTGGCCGTAATCGGCTAGTACGTAGTCTGAAGCCCAAATTGGCAACTTCTCACCGTTTACTGGGTTGATGGCAAAACGGCCAAGGTCGACACCGGTCTTAGGGCGGTCGGTGGCTAGACGTTCAATGTCGTTCGACTGTTTGACCACTTCAAGGTAGCTGGTAAAGGCCTTCTGAACATCTGGGTTAGAGTCAGCGGCAAGTTCGGCAGCCAACGCACTGTCGGCGGCAACCACCATGAAAGTTGCACCGAAGAGTGTGTCTGGGCGTGTAGTAAACACAGTTACCGGTTCGCTGCGACCCTCGATTTCGAAGTTAACATCTGCGCCGTAAGAGCGACCGATCCAGTTGCGCTGCATTGAAAGCACCTTGGCTGGCCAGTTGCCCTCAAGTGTGTCTAGGTCATCGAGCAAACGGTCGGCGTACTCGGTCACCTTGAAATACCACTGGGTAAGTGCCTTCTTGGTTACTACGCTGTCGCAGCGCTCACAAAGACCCTGCACGACCTGCTCGTTAGCCAGCACGGTTTGGCAGCTAGGGCACCAGTTGACGTTCGAGTTCTTGCGATAGGCGAGACCCTTGTTGTAAAACTCTAGGAACAGCCACTGGTTCCAGCGGTAATAGCTCGAATCCGAGGTGACTAGCACTCGGTCCCAGTCAAACGAACATGCGTAGCGACGCATTGATGACTTCTGCTGGGCGATGTTGTCGTAGGTCCAACCCTTCGGGTCTAGCCCACGCTTGATAGCTGCGTTCTCTGCAGGAAGTCCGAAGCTGTCCCAGCCGATCGGGTGCATAACGTTAAAGCCCTTTTGAACCCAGTAGCGAGAGATAACGTCACCGAGGGCGTATGCCTCAGCGTGACCCATGTGAAGGTCTCCAGATGGGTATGGAAACATGTCGAGAACGTACTTCTTTGGACGCTCATCGCCTGGCTTACCAGAAGCGAATGGGCGCAGTTCGTCCCAAACTGGCAGCCACTTTTCTTGGATCGCAGCTACGTCGTATTCGTTCTCGGCCATTTCAGGCGCGTTTTGCTCAGTCATTTACTCGCTTTTCATAAAATCTGTGGGTCAAAAACCCGTTCTTCAAGGTTACCAATCAAGCCCATGGGTCGGTGGCGTTTAGGGCACTAAGCAACGCTTGGGCTTTAAGTTTTGTTTCCTCTAGTTCGGCGGTCGGATCAGAGTCGATGGTGATGCCGCCGCCGACTCCAATCTTGATGATTTCCCCTTCGAAAACCATGCTTCGAATGACCATTGCAAACTCAGCTGAGCCATCGGCGGCGAGATAACCAACACAGCCTGAATAGATTCCACGAAGGCCCTGCTCTAACTCGCGAATGATTTCCATCGCTCGAAGTTTCGGCGCACCGGTCATCGAGCCACCCGGAAAAGCGGCAAGGATGGCAGACCATGCCGACTCCCCCGGCGCTAGTCTGCCGGTTACGGTGCTAACCAGTTGGTGAACCGTCGCGTAACTTTCGATGTCAAACAGCAGCGGAACTGAAACGCTTCCAACCTCAGAAACCTTGCCAATGTCGTTACGCATCAAGTCAACGATCATCAGGTTTTCGGCGCGCTCTTTCTTGTCTTGCTGAAGCTCGGCCGCGATTTCCGCATCCTGGTCGGCGGTCTCACCCCTTGGTCTGGTGCCCTTTATCGGTTTGCTAGATACGAGACCCTCGGTCGAGACTCGGATGAACTGTTCCGGTGATGATGAAACCAAGGCTTGGTCACCAAATTTGATAAATGCTGAGTATGGCGCGGGGTTCGACTGCCGCAATCGCAACAAAACGGCCAGTGGGTCGCGCACGGCCTCAATGGTGATCTCGTTAGTTAGACAAACCTGGTAAACATCACCAATCTCAATGTGATGCTGGGCTCGTTCGATCAATGCAAGATAGTCGGTTGACTGGTGCCGAACTCGTGCAGGAGCCGGAACACCTTCTATCGGTTGCTGGTGCAGATAGGTGGCGACTTGGCCACCGGAAAATCCGAGGCGTAGAAGTGCCGCTTGGTGCCAAAACTCGAATTCAGCGGTCGATTCAAATGCGCCCACAAAATAGAGCCCCTGTTTCGCATGATCAAAAACAATCGCACGGTCGGCAAGGATGAAGTTTGGCTGAGACTCGTAAGAGAGAACGCCGACTAAACCAGGACGCCAGCTGAACGGAAGATCCGGTGAACCATCAAACTTGAGTCGAGTCAGCTGTTCAGGGATAGACGAGTTTGCAAAGTCTGCAAGCGGCCCCGCGCCAATCACCGAGAAGTTCGAGTCGGGGCTGTTCTCGCCGTCCAACCAAAACGCATTCTTTTCCGTCGAATAGAGCTGAACAAACACATCCGCAGGGTGCACCCAACCCCCAAGAAAGGCACTGTGCAACTGCATAGGGTTCCTCTGTGGATGGCGATTGGGAAGAGTTTGATTCTTCATCTAGATTAGACGCATTAGCCACTTATCCTTGGGGAGCGAGATGACCGACACTAGTCAGTTCTTCCAGTTCCGCGCGGGTGTTTTGACACCAATCCACGAGGCCTCTGCACTTGAAGTGCAGTTAGAAGTTGCCGACAGTTGGCTGGTCGAGGATGGTAAGTGCCGCAGCCTGCGTGCGCACCTCGATAGATTCTCATCCTGGGTGACCGAAATCAGCCCGGCCTGTGAGCCCTCGCTTGAAGAGTTCTTTCGACAGGTCATCGAAAAAATCCCGCCAACCGGCCGCTGGTTTCCGAGAATTGAATTCCACGCCGAAGCCGAATCTCCACACCACCTTTATCTTCGACTTCGAGAAGCGCCAGATCAGCTCGGCGAAGTAATCCTTTGGACGTTGCCAGAACCCGACCCACGCATCAACCCAACAGTCAAGGGACCGGATCTAAGCCTGGGGATGCAAATGCGTCGCAATGCCAAGATGCATGGAGCTGACGAGGCCGTGATCCTGGATGCAGAAGGTTTCATCCTTGAAGGTGCACTCAGTTCACTGGTTTGGTGGCGCGGTGAAACACTTTGCTCGTCAAGTGAGAATCAGCCTTGGTTACCGAGCGTGACCCGCGAAGAGGTTTTCTCAATCGCAAAGCAGATGGGTTACGCCACCAAGACCGAAAAGGTTAAGCCGTCCGATCTAGTCGGCCTCGAAATATGGGCATTGAGCTCGCTGCAGGGCATCCGTGTAGTTAGCGAGTGGATTGATCTCGGCGCACCAGTTGGTAGATCGGTACATTTCGAAGCCTTCAACAGAAGATTGCGAATGCTTTCAACCTCGATTTACCAATAGTCGAGCGACTTACTGCTCTACGGCAAACGTATTTCGAGATCAACCAATGAACGATATTTGCCTTCGTGGCTAATCAACACAATTGCCCTAGATTGGTCGTCGCGAAGAATGTCGAAAATGTCCTCCATCAATCGATTAGCCTGGGTTGCGTCAACATTCGCGGTTGGCTCATCCAGAATCAGAACTTGAAAATTTGCTAGGAGGGCGCGGGCTAGCGCCAACCTCTGTGCCTCTCCCCCGGAAATGAGCACCCCTCGGTCACCCAGTTGAGTGTCGAGCCCCTCGCGAGATTCAAACATCTTCCACAGCCCGACTCGCGAGAGTATCGCCATGAGCTCGGGATCGCTTGCATCGGGTTTAGCAATAAGCAGGTTTGCCCTCACGTCACCAATGAATACCGTTGGGTTCTGCTCAACCAAACCAATCAATTTATTGACCGATTCGAAGTCGAACTGCTCCACGGGTTTTCCGTTAATCAAATACAGACCCGAATGTGCATTCATTAGCCGGCTCAGCACCAGTGCTACGCTGCTTTTACCCGAGCCGCTTTCACCACTTAGTAGCAGTTTCTTGCCGGGTTCAATGCGCAAATTCACGCCGCTAACCGCATCAACCTCTGCACCTGGATAGCGAACACTGATTGACTGCAAATCGATCGATTCAAAGTTTCGTACTGTCAGTGCTCCAGTCGTGATCTTCAGCGAATCAGGTATTTCGCGTTCTAATAATTCGCGCACCCGGCCGGAGCTCGAAGAGTAGCGGCGATAAGCAGATACCGCCGGCTGCGCGTTTTGAATAAGTTCAAAAATCGCCAAGGGCAACAGCACCAAAACAGCTAGCCAGACCCCTTGCAATCGACCAGATTCAACAGCCAAACCACCGAACCAGGCACCGGATAGCATCGCCAAAGTAGCCAGCAAAGACAATAACGCCAGGCCGATGCCAGTTGAAGTATTGGTCTTCGAAACTGCAGCGCGCAGGCGAATATCAGTCTCTCTTAGCTCGTCCATTTTTTGCGGCATCCAGCCATAGGCAAGATATACGTCCTGATTCTCGATGAGATTCAGGCTGAGATCCGAAAGCTGCGCTTTCAGCGGCGAAATCAAAGTGTCGCTTTGTCTTGAAGACCTTGCGCTCAATGGAATAGCAAGCAAGAAACCGAGTAGAACCGCAGCACATAGCAAGAAGCCCACCGAGGGCAGCAGTAACCAGACACATACGATGCTGGCCAGTGAAATGGAGATGGCTTGCAAAAGCGGGGCAATAACCCGCAATGGCAGATTCTGAAGCTCGTCGACGTCACTTACCACCCGAGAGAGGGTTTCGCCGCGACCTAGCTGAGCGATGCCGCCAGGAAAGAATGGAACGAGCCGCGAGAACAAGATTGGCCTGCGCTTCGCCAACATTCGAAACGCAGAGTCATGGAGGAGAATACGCTCGAGATATCTAAACGTCGCCCGCCCAACCGCAAAGCCGCGCACACCTACGATTGCGATACCCAGATAGACGATCGAATTTACTTCGGCGGCTCTAGAAATCAACCAGGCTGAGACTCCGAGCAGAGCAACTGCCGATAATCCTTGTAGAACTGAAGCCAAGAGGCCGAGTTTGAATAACCCATCTTTTGGGATGCCGAGTCGGATGTTTTGTCGATGAGATCTAAACAACGCCAACCTCAATCACTTGGTCAGCGACACTGATTATCGCTGCCTGATGAGAGATGGCCACGACAGCTTTGCCTTCTCGTGCAAACAGAGTAAGCGATTCGACTAGGACTCTAGCCCTCTCATCATCGAGAGCCGAAATTGGCTCGTCGAGCAATAGAAATTTGGTTTTCTCATTCAACGAGCGGTAGAAAGCTCTAGCCGCGCATATCCTCTGAGCTTGCCCTCCAGACACGGATGATCCGTTTTCACCCACGAGAGTTAAGCCATCGAGATCATCAAGAGCCGCGCGCCTGATAGCTAGGTCTAATTTCGTGGAGTCGAAAGGAACACCGATGCCAACGATGTTTTCTACAACAGTTCCAGCAAACAACTTGTTTTGCTGAGGCATCCAGGCAGATTCATCAAACGACAACACCGGAGCAGTGTCGCCCAGCCCTAATAGGTTGGAAAAAATCGTTGATTTACCTGCCCCCGATGGGCCGGTTATCGCGTAGAAGTGACCCAATTCAAAGTTCGGCAGATGAGGGGTCGCAGCCGCCACTCGTTTGGCTCGAGCACCATCGATTACATCGAGAATTCCGGTTGATGCCGCAACGCCATCAGCTGAAGCATGAAATTGAGCACCTACCTGCCGGAGCGGAAGAAATGCATCAGGTGCAAGCAGCAAGACAAACAAGCCAACGGCGAGGGTAATGTCACCGCTTAGCAGGCGAAGGCCGATCGAAACCGCTATGAGCGCGACGGCAAGGCTCGAAATCAGCTCCAAAGCGAACCCCGAGAGAAAAGTTAGGCGAAGCACCTTCATTGTGCGAACTCGATGTTCTTCGCTTACTCGAGTGAGAATTTCCACCTGCGATTTCGCCCGGTCGAAGATCTTTAGAGTGGTTAGTCCCCGGAGGACCTCTAGAAAGTGCCTAGAAAGGCTTGTGAGAGCATCGAGTTGCTTCTGCTGGACACTGCGCGTAGCCCAGCCAATCAATATCATGAAAATTGGCACGAGTGGCAGGGTTAGCAGCAAAACTAAACCACTCGAAAAATCACTAAACCAAATAATCAAGACAAAGGCTGGGGTTACCAGAGCGGTGTAAACCACTTGAGGTAGATACTTGGCAAAGTAGGAGTCAAGTGAATCCAAACCCACTGTGGCAAGCAGATTCAACTCTGCAACACTTCGCTTTGCCACCCAACCTGGCCCAAGGCGGTTGACGGCCTCGAAGAACTTCTTTCGAAGCTCTAGCTTTACGGCAGCCGTTGCCCTAACCGCCATTACTTCTTGAAGCCAAATGGTCAAAGCCTTTGCGGTGCCTCCAGCCAAGAGCCAGCCAAGACTATAGGAAACAGATTTCACGGTGGCATGTTCGATGAAAACCTGGCTAATGAAGAACGAAGCGGCCCAGGCAATTGTGATGGTTGCGGCTGACCCAAGCATGGCAAGGGCGACCACGCCGGTGATAAACCAGCGGGCCGCCCCTGCCTCCCGAAGGAGTCTTGAATCAATCGGTTTGATGATTTGCTCGAATCTAGTGCGAACCAGCCGGAATTGACTGGCGGCTCACACGCTTTCTGAAGACCCAGTAGGTCCATCCTTGATACAGCAGCACTAGTGGAATCATGACAACGGCTACCCAGCTCATCACAGTAAGTGTGTACTGGCTAGATGAAGCGTTATCAATGGTCAAGCTGAATGCAGGGTCGGTTGTCGATGGAAACACGTTAGGGAACAACGCAGCAAACATTGAACCTACTGCAGTCATGATCGTGAACACGAGAAGCGAGAATGAAACACCCTCCCGCTTGAAGTGATTGGCAAATAGCGCCGCGATCAGCGAAAGTGCAGCCAACGCGGTCAAGATGAATCCGATCACACTGAAGTGGGCTAGCAGAGTCCAGACCAAGAACACTGCGGCCAGGGCGGTGGCAATGACACCGACCTTCGAGGCCAATGCGCGTGCTCGATCTTTGATCTCTCCATCAGTCTTTAGTGTGATGAACACCAAACCGTGAGTGAAGAACAAGGTGAGAGTCACCAAGCCGCCAAGCAAACCGTATGGGTTCAGCAAGGTGAAGAGATTACCGGTGAATACGTGATCCTTATTTAGCGGCACACCCTGAACGATGTTGGCGAACGCAACACCCCAAAGCAGAGCCGGCAATGCCGAACCGACAACAATCATCCAGTCGAAACGCGACTTCCACTTGGCTTCATTTGCACCAATGGTGTGACCCTTTCCGCGATATTCAAAAGCCACACCGCGGGCAATAAGAGCAGCCAGGATGAGCAGCAATGGCAAATAGAACCCGCTGAAAAGCGAGGCATACCATTCTGGGAACGCGGCAAATAAGCTCGCGCCGGCGACCAAGACCCAAGTTTCGTTAAGATCCCAAACTGGGCCAATGGTGTTGATTAGAACGCGGCGGTCGGTGTCATCCTTGCCAAGAAAAGGCAGCGACATACCGACACCGAAGTCAAAGCCATCGAGTACGAAGTATCCAATGAATAGGAAACCGACTACCAGGAACCAAATTTCGTTTAGTTGCATTTTGTTTTCTCCTTCTGGTTTCTAGTAGGCAACGGCCATTTTGTCGGCGTCTTCAGAAACTGATTGCTCTTCGACACCCTTTTGGGCTGCGGCAAGAAGCAGTCTCAACTCGACTACTGCTAGCACGCCGTAGATCAGCGTGAAGACAATAAGCGAGATCAAGACGTCGACACCATTGATGCCCGGGGAAACGGCGCTTGCTGTTTTCATGAGCTTGAAGACGATCCATGGTTGGCGGCCCATTTCGGTGAACATCCAACCGATTGAGATACCAAGCACTGGGATGGGTGCACCCCAGATGGCAACGTTCCATACCCAGTTAGGTAGGTTGTACTTCCATTTTCGGGTAAGCACCAATCCGGTCACCGCGATCAACATCGAAAGCAGACCGAGGCCAATCATCCAGCGGAATGCCCAGTATGTAATCCAAAGCACTGGCATGTAGTTGCCTGGGCCGTACAGGTGCACGTATTGAGCCTGAAGATCGTTTAGGCCCTCAACCGTGCCATTGATGGTGTGTGTTGAAAGGTATGAGAGCAGATAAGGGATGCGAACCGAAAAGAGTTCGCTCACGCCGTCTGGGGTTCCCAGGGTAAAGATTGAGAACGAGGCGTCGGCGCCGGTTGAAGTGTTGTAGAGCGCTTCGGCAGCCGCCATCTTCATAGGTTGAGTTTGAACCATCGCTAGGCCCAGACCGTCACCGGTGATGATGGTACCGATTCCACCGAGCAACACAGTCCATAGACCGAAACGAGTCGCAGTGCGCATCGGTTCGACAAACTGCTTGCGCTTCAGGTGGTAGGCGCCAACTGCGACGACTACCGCACCCGCAAACATAAATGAAGCGGTGATGGTGTGGGGAAATTGGTTCAACGCGACGATGTTGGTCAGTACGGCACCGATGTCAACAAGCTCTGCGCGGTTCTTGGCTTCATTGATTTCAAAGCCAACCGGGTTCTGCATGAAAGCATTCGCCGCAAGGATGAAGTACGCAGATAGCCAAACGCCGAGTGCGGTCATCCAAATGGTTGCCAAGTGAACTTTCTTTGGGAGACGATCCCAACCAAAAATCCAGAGACCGATGAAGGTCGACTCGAAGAAGAAGGCAAGTAGACCCTCCATCGCCAACGGGGCTCCGAAGACATCTCCGACAAACCTCGAGTAGTCAGACCAGTTCATTCCGAATTGAAATTCCTGAACAATTCCGGTGACAACGCCCATAGCGAAGTTGATCAGGAATACTTTTCCGAAAAGCTTCGTTAGCTTAAGAAACTTCTCGTTGTTAGTGCGAACCCAGGCGGTCTGGAGAATCGCGACCAAGACAACCATGCCGATCGTGAGCGGCACGAATAAGAAGTGGTAAACGGTGGTTAGGCCGAACTGCCAGCGCGATAAGTCGAGCGCGCTGAGGTCGGTTAGCACGGCTGGGATAGCGGTGTGCATTGCCTTCTCTCTTTCCGAAGACGCTAAAAGTGCTTCTTCAACTTAGGTCTACTCCTGTTTATAACGTTTACGCAACGAAGGTTTGCCTAACCTAAGTTTCTAGAACGCTTTTCTATATCGCCACATTCGTCGACTCAGAGATTCCGAGTGCTTCAATGCTTAGGATTGAGCCGTGAACGACATTCTGAACTGGCTTCTCGACACCGTGCAGAGCGTAGACCCGATGCTACGTAACCTGCTTGCCGGGTTTGCAATCCTTTGCGAAACCTCGCTGTTTGTCGGTTTGATCATCCCAGGCGACACCGTCGTTCTTGTAGCGGCTACCGGCGTAACCGACATCCCTGATTTCTTCTATCTGCTAGGTGCCGTACTGCTTGGTTCACTAATCGGCGAGTCGCTCGGCTTCTTCATTGGCCGACTCTTCGGCAAGCGAATTCGCTACAGCAAGTTTGGCCAACGCCTTGGCGAAAAGAACTGGCAACTAGCTGACCGCTTTGTTGAACGACGAGGTGGCGTCGCTGTTGCAATCTCGAGATTCTTGCCGATTCTGCATTCTTTGGTTCCGGTCGTGTCGGGCATGACCAAAATGCGTTACCGAACTTTCATTTCTTGGACCGTAGCGGCCTGCGCCATCTGGGCTAGCGCTTACGTTGGCGTCGGTTATCTTGCTCGAAGCACCTACCAGCAAATCGCCGGGCAGCTGAAGTGGGGCGGGCTGGCATTCGTTGCAATCATCCTGATTTTCATGATCATTGTCCACTTCGGAAAGCAGAAGCTCGAAATCGCTGCCGAGAAAATGGCCGATAATCCCGCTGCTAGCAAGGATGAGGCCAACTAATGTGCGGTCGTTTTGTGGTTGCTCGAACCGTTGGTGAAATTCAGACCATCTTCGAAGCGGACGAGATCATCGGCGATGTTCCCGGTGTTTCTTTCAACGTCGCGCCAACTCAGCCAATCGCCATCATCGTCGACCGCGCTTTCGAAAAGGCCCCGGATGGGTCTCCACTCGGCGAATTGAGTCGCGAAATTCACGCCGCTCGTTGGGGTCTGGTTCCTAGATGGGCAAAGGGTCCTGCCGAGGGTGCTCCCCTGATCAACGGTCGCATCGAGAGTTTGCTTGAAAAGCCTTCATTCAAAGATTCCGTGGTTCGTCGTCGTTGCGTGATTCCGGCTTCGGGTTATTACGAATGGCACGTTGCCGCCGACGGCACCAAGCAGCCTTTTTACATCAATGCCGGCCCGGATGGCATGTTTGCACTCGCCGGCTTGTACGAATGGTGGGCAGACCCAACCAAGGATGCCAAGGATCCATCACGCTGGCTGCTTTCTGCGACGACGCTGACTAAGGCTTCTTGCCCGGAGTTGGCGCACATTCACGACCGTAACCCGGTCTTGCTCTCTCCAGACACCTTTGAAGCGTGGCTAGACCCTCACATCGAGGGTGACCAAGATCTACTCGAGGCGATTGCTATCGATTCTGATTTCGTGGCTGCCGAAGCAGAGTTCTTCAAGGTAGGCACCGAAGTTGGACAAGTTCGCAACAACACCCCTGAGCTCATTAAACCGCTGCACTAACCCGCTCAGACACGCCCGGGGCTGCATAAAACCCCCTCTCAATTTGAATTGTCTGACCCTTTTCCTACACTCTTAACGTTCGAACATATGTTCGAATAAATGAGAGGATGGATCATGCAGCGAATCGACGAAAAAGTCTTGGTTTCGACCAATCGCAGCGGCGAACCTATTGGGTTCCTGTGGCGCAACTCCAACTATCAGGTTCGAACTAAACCCGTGCGCTGGTTTGCCCGACGTGATTGGTGGCTTGAAGCCACCCGTGTTCAACGTGGGGTCGGTGCCAACGTTCTTGAAGTTGAAGTCTGGCGCATGGTGGCGTCTAAGGGCGAAGAGCCAGAGGCTGCTAAGAAAACCCAGTTCGAGATAGTGCACAGCTCAGATGACGCCAATGACCAAAAGGGCATTTGGCGTCTGATGCGGGTTTACGACTAGAAGGTCAAGGAGGTCATCGTGAGCGGTTTCACCCACTTGCACGTGGCTTCGGCATTCTCTGGTCACTACGGGGTCACCAGACCCGAAACAATGGCAGAGGCGGTCGCAGCTTCGGGCTCGAGCGCACTCGCCATAACCGATCGAGACGGGCTATACGGTTCGGTCAAACACATCGGAGCCTGTCTGAAGTTAGGCATCTCCCCCATTGCCGGCGTTGACCTTGCCATTCTCGATGAGAGCGGCTCGGTTTTGGCGAGAAGCGTGATCCTCGCCCACGGTCAAAATGTCGGCAAGGGCTGGTCAAAACTTTGTGCCATCGTTTCGGCAGCACATTCGTCCCGAAGCAAATCAGGCCAAATGCGCAAAGAAGCGCAGATCGGCATCAAGCGAAGTGAACTAGCAAGGCTCTTAGCCGAAGACGGCGGCTGCACGGTTTTGATTGGTCCCGATAGCGATGTCGGTCGCGCGGTTCTGAGTGGGCCAAAACAGCTGGCCAGTTCACTTCTAAGTTCTTGGCGTGAAATGTTCAGGCATCCGGCAACACTCGGCGTCGAGATTGTCAGCCACCTAACCGAACCGGGCACCGCCTATTCGACCGAACAAGCTCACCGAATGCTGCAACTAGCAGATTCGATGTCGATTCCGACCGTCTTGACGAATGCCGTTCGCTACCTAGAGCCCGATGACGCCCTGACCGCCGATGTTCTCGATGCAGCCAGGCACTTAGAGCCTTTAGGCCTGTTTACCCCGCAGCCAAACGCACAGGCTTGGCTTAAGCCAGACATTTCGATGCAAGCCCTGGCTCTCGAAATATGCGGTGAGGCCAGTCGTGCATTGCAACTTCTAGATTCAACAGAACGCCTTGCCGATCGGTGCCGACTAGAACCGATAACCGATTGCGGTTGGGGTAAACCGAAAACCCCCGAAAAGAGCGCACTCGGCATCGAGGGCAATCCCTTCGAGGTGCTTTGGCAAAAGGCCCATGCCGGAATCGACCATTATTACCGTGGCGCAAATGCAGCGCTGTTGTCTCAGGTTCATCACCGCCTAGGCCAAGAGCTGATCACAATCAACAAACTTGGTTTCGCAACCTACTTTCTTACGGTTGCCGATGTAGCCCAGATGATTCGCGATATGAAAATCAGAAGCCAGGCTAGAGGTTCGGGTGCCGGCTCGTTGACCAACTATCTACTCGGCATCAGCGGCGTCGACCCAATCGAACATGACCTGCTGTTTGAGCGCTTCCTGAGCACCGAAAGATCGACGTTGCCTGACATCGACATCGACGTAGAGTCGGCCAGACGCCACGACATCTATCGAGCCATCTTCAAACGCTATGGCAGCAGCCGGGTGACTTTGCTCTCAATGCAGTCAACCTATCGAGGGCGCGGTGCAATGCGCGACTCTGGCTTGGCCCTGGGGCTCGAAGACGAAGAGATCGACGACATAGCCAAGAACATGTGGCGCTTTAGCGCTCGAAGCTTCAGAGGAGCACTTGGCACCAAACCAGAACTGTCGGCTCTAGCTTCGGCGGTAGAAGAAGACCGACGCATGAATCTCTTGGTCGACATCACCGAAAGACTCGACCGGCTACCTAGACACATTTCGATGCACCCGTGTGGCGTCATTCTCGGAGACTCGACCCTGCTGCAGCGAACTTCGGTTGAGCCAAGTGGGCTAGGGCTGCCAATGAGCCAGTTCGATAAAGACGACATGGACCCGATGGGCTTGCTGAAACTAGACGTTTTGGGTGTGCGAATGCAGAGTGCGATGGCCTACGCGGTTAGAGAGATCGCCCGCGTGCGAGGCGAAAACCTTGACCTAGACAACATTCCACGCGATGACGCAGACACATTCAAGACCATACGCACCACCAACACTCTCGGCATCTTCCAAATCGAAAGCCCTGGTCAACGCGAGCTAACCGGCAAACACCAACCGACAGAATTCAACGACTTGACCATTCAGATTTCCCTCTTTAGACCCGGGCCGATGAAAGGCAACATGATTGCGCCCTATCTAGATGGGCGACACGGTTTTGCCAAGGCCGATTTCATTCACGAAGACCTTGTGCCGATTTTGAAAGAAACCTGGGGCGTGGTCATCTTTCACGAACACGTTCTGCGAATCTTGAACGTAATGACCGGCTGTACATTAGCCAAAGCCGACGAGATGAGGCGTTCGCTCGAAAACCCTCGCGTGGCACCTCAGGTCAAGAAGTTCTTTCACGAGAAGACTCAAGAGCGCGGCTATAGCAAGGCGGTTATCGATCGAGTCTGGGAGATTCTCGAGGGATTCAGTAGCTTTGGCTTCTGCAAGGCACATGGCGCCGCCTTTGCCCTGCCGACCTATCAAAGCGCATGGCTCAAGACTCACTTCCCAACCGAGTTCCTTGCCGGTCTATTTACCCACGATCCGGGCATGTATCCGAAGCGACTACTAATGGCCGAGGCAAGGCGACTCGGTGTCAGGGTGTTGCCGCTAGACGTAAATAAATCAACCGATGAATACCTGGTTGAGCCCGATGGAATCAGATTGGCTCTCACCGAAGTTCAGGGCGTGAGCGAAGCCGAAGTGGCTCGCATCATTGAAGAGCAACCCTTCAAAGACATCGCCGATTTCTATTTGCGAGTCAAGCCAATCAGAAGAACTCTCGAGCGACTGGCTCTCTTGGGCGCCTTTGACAGTTTCGGTGGCAAGCGAAGATCAGACGAGGCCGGCGATGACCCCGAGATAACCAGAGGCGACATCCTGGCTCGAGTTCGGCAGCTAAACGCAATCAAGAATCGACCGGCTAGCGAGGCAAATCAACCAACGCTTGATTTTCAAGTGCTCGAGAGAATACCTACCGGCCACGCCGAGCCAACCCTGAGCGAAAAAGTTCAAAACGAACTTAGCCTGATGAAACTAGACGTGAGCGAACACGTGATCGAAATGTATCGGCCGATGCTAGAAGAAATGGGCGTCGTAAACGCAAACGAACTCGTGGGTCTAAGAAACAAAAGCGATGTGCTGATTGCCGGAGTCAGAGTGGCTACTCAAACCCCTCCGATGCGCAGCGGCAAAAGAGTGGTTTTTATCAGTCTCGATGATGGCACCGGTTGCAGCGACAGCACTTTCTTTGATGACGCTCAGGCCAGATGCAGTCACATCCTGTTCAATAACCGACTTTTGCTAATCTCGGGCAAAACCCGAAGAACCGGTGTTCGCGGAGTCTCGGTAATGGCAGAAAACGCCTGGGATCTAAGAGAGATGTGGCAACAGTGGGTTAAAGCTCGGCCGCAATTTCACGAACGTGCTGCGGGCTAATGGTGTGACCACCAGGCTGCATGCGCAATGAAACGGAAGCTCCCAAAGATTCAAACTCTTCGACCATAGCTGCAGTGCGCTCGGCTGGTGAGTAGTGATCCTGAACCCCGTTTGCTATCCAGACACGCTTACCGGTTAGGTCAGGAACCTTCTTGAATGGAGTCTTCACGAAAGACTTGGTGGTTCCGAAGGCGACAATGCCCTGCACCGAATCCGGTTGAAGCAACAAAAGCGCCCCGGCTGCGTTGGCGCCATTTGAAAAACCAACGGCGTAAACGTTATTGGCATCGAAACCATACTCACCAGATGCCGCCCAGAGAAACTCGGACAACTCTGCGGAATTCTTCACGATGTCGTCTTCTACAAAACTGCCATCATCGTTACGGAGAAAGAAACGACTTGCACCATCGACTCGAACGAGCCCACGCGGCGAAAGCAGGTTGGCAGAAGGGTCGAGTAACTTGCCAAGCGACAGAAGATCGAACTCATCGGCGCCAGAGCCATGCAAAAGCAACAGAGTGCGAGCCGACCCAGGTTCAGCCGCCGGTCGCCAAACGTGAGGACGACTGGTGTCGTTTGGGTTTACCGCCATTACTGAGCCTTGGCGATGAACTCTTCGAGAACCTGCTGAGTGGCTGAGCAACCAGAGCGAGTGACCCCAGCATCCATGTAATCAATCAATTGATCTAGGGTGCGCACGCCACCGGAAGACTTTACCTTTAGTCGATCGCCAACAGTGGCCTTCATTAGCTTGACGTTGTGCAGACTTGCGCCCTCGCTAGCAAAACCGGTCGAGGTCTTCACATAGTCGGCGCCAGCGCGCTCGGTTAGCTCGCAGGCTTTGACGATCAATTCGTCGTTCAAGAATGCGGTCTCAAAAATCACCTTGACCGAAGCGCCGGCGGCATGAGCAACTTCGACCACACCTCGGATGTCTTGCTCTACGAAGTCATAATCACCAGACAGTAGCGCCGAAACATTGATCACCATGTCGATCTCGACGGCACCATTCTTGATTGCATCTGCGGTCTCGAAAGCCTTTACCGCAGAGGTAGT
>JBEGKW010000012.1:0-35584 GCA_041183865.1 Actinomycetota bacterium
GCAAGGTCGATCTCGGCAAGCAAAATCACAAACACGAGAGCTGCCGAAAGCATGGTCAGCTCGGCAGCTTGAACGAACATGTTGGTGAAGTTCAGCTTGGTGAAGAAGAACGGGCTCGCGATCTGAAAAATGAGTGCGAGAACGATGGTGGCTGCTACTGCTGGGAGTGAACCCATCTCGCCCGCGCGCAAGCGGCTGAGGTAAGCGCTGAACTGGTCTTTGAGCGTGCCTTCATTGCCGCTAGCCAGTGAAACTACTTCGTTAGACATTCTTGTGCCTAGCCTTCCTGGGTCTTTGCACCGGTGATGTATGAAATCACTTCGGTGCTGTTAGTTTCTGAAGTCTTAACCTGCGCCACTAGGCGGCCTAGGTAGAGAACCGCGATGTCGTCACAGACCTTGAACACGTCGCTCAAGTTGTGGCTGATGATGATCACGGCTACGCCACTATCGGCGAGACGACGAACCAGGTTCAATACCTGCTCGGTCTGCGCAACACCCAGTGCTGCAGTTGGCTCGTCGAGGATGACGAGCTTCGCTTCGCGGAGAACCGAACGAGCAATCGCAACGGTTTGACGCTGGCCACCAGAAAGCGATGAAACCTTCTGACGAACCGACTTCACGGTGCGAACCGAGAGACTCTGAAGCGCCTTAGTTGCCAAAAGCTCCATCTCCGCTTCGTGCAGAGTTCCGGTGAGCATCTCTTCGTGACCTAGGAACATGTTCTGAACGATGTCTAGGTTCTCGCAGAGAGCAAGGTCCTGATAAACAACTTCAATACCTAGAGCACTAGCTCCACGTGGAGTGTGGATGTTTACAGTTTCACCGGCGAACTTTACGACACCTTCGTCGAAAGGCTGCACGCCCGAGAGACCCTTGATAAGGGTTGACTTACCGGCACCGTTGTCGCCGACCAGAGCCAAGACGCGTCCTGCGTATGCCTTTAGGTCGATGCCCTTCAGGACGTCAACAGGGCCGAAGCTCTTCTTGATTCCTGCCAGTTCGATTACTGGACCTTCCATAGCTTTCTCTTTTCTTAGTGACCTATTCACATGAAGCCGTTTCGATTTATTTGAAATCGTTGGGCCGGTCGATCACGCGTTTTCGACTGCAAAGCGCAGACATTTAGCGAGTAATCGAACCTCATACAAAAGGTTGCCACAAACAACAAACCCCTTCTACAGAAAGCGCTTTAGGTTTGCTAACGTTCTTGTAACGTTAAACGATTTGTTGTTACGAACAACTAATCGTTTGTGTGGCTCAGATCTTATAAATCGAAGTCTGCGCTGCGTGATACTGATGCAGAATCTCAGGTCGGTGATCTGCAGCCACCCTGGCTTGCATTTCGACCGGCCAAGCCGGGGCCGCGCCGGTAAGTGAGTGGCTAGCCTGGCGCGCTGCGCCATCGGCGACATATTCTCCTAGCTTTGGTATTTCGACGTCAACTCCAAATATCTGAGAAGCCACCAATTGAACGGCCGGATTGGCCGCCGCACCGCCAACAAGCAAAACACGTTTGGCCTCAACCCCATGAGACCTGAGCACCGCAAACCCATCCGCTAAACCGCAGAGCATTCCTTCAATCGCAGCGCGAGCCATGTTTTCGCGAGTGTTGTTCTCCAGGGTCAACCCGAGAACCGCTCCCTTAGCGTTTGGAAGGTTTGGTGTGCGTTCGCCCTCGAAATAGGGAATCACGACTGCTCCACCCGCTCCAGCATCTGCGGCGAGGGCAAGATCGGCCAAGTGCTCGTGGTTCACGGATAGCAACGAAGCAAAACTGTCCATTACTCGTGCGGCATTTAGGGTGCAGACGAGAGGCAAGAAACTACCGCTGGCGCTGGCAAAGCCGGCAACGGTTCCCGTGAGATCCGCAACTTGCTGACCAGTAACCGCAAATACAGTTCCACTGGTACCGAGCGATACCACCACATCACCAATGTCGGCGCCCAAACCAAGACCCGCCGCAGCATTGTCTCCGGCTCCGCAGGCGATACCAAAATGGGTTCCTGTATCCGGGGCATAGGCCCATTCCCCTGGCTTAATAATTTTCGGCAGCGCCGGCATTCGACCAAGGATGAACTGCCAAATCTCGTCCAAGTACTCGCCGGTTACTGGGTTGAAATAGCCGGTTCCGCTGGCGTCAGAAGCATCAGTTGCCAAGGCACTAAAGTCTGGCCCAAATTTACTTTCGCCTGCCGGGCCATAACCCGCGAGCCTCCAAGAAAGCCAATCATGCGGAAGGCAAACTGCGGCGACTTTAGCGGCGTTTTCAGGTTCGTTTCGAGCAACCCAAAGCACCTTGGTGCTCGTGAATGAAGCCACCGGAATACTGCCCGTGTTCATCACCAAATATTCGGCACCAAAGTGTTCGATGAGTTCGGTTGCCGTCGATGCCGACCGAGTGTCATTCCAAAGCAGAGCTTTTCGGATTACTCGGCCATCCTGGTCGAGGAGAACCATGCCGTGCTGCTGCCCGCCGATCGATACCGCCGATACGTCAGCGAAGCCACCGGCATCGGCGATTGCTACCTCAAGCGCCTCAAACCAGGCGTTTGGGTCGACCTCGGTTCCGGCGGGATGCGAGGCGCGACCCGAGCGAACTAGCTCGCCCGAATTCGCATCGCGAATAACTACTTTGCAACTCTGGGTAGAAGAGTCGATTCCGGCAACAAGTGGCACGTTGAACCCGAGGCTCTAGCGAGCGCCCATTAGGTGCTCAACAGCCAGCTGGTTCAGGCGCACAAAGCCAAAGCCCTTGCCGTTGAAGTAGCTTTCGGTGTCAAAGTCTTCGTACGAGGAACGGTCGGCAAGTAGGTCTGTGTAAGTCTCGCCTGGGTTCAAGGTTGGAGTCTTAACCTCGGCAACGCGAGAAGCTGCGAGAGCTTCTTGCACCTCAGGGTCGGCGTGGAATGCCGCTGCGCGCTCCTTGAGCAACAAGTACATGCGCATGTTCGCTTCAGCCGAATCCCAAACGCCCTTGTAGTCTTCGGTGCGGCTTGGCTTGTAGTCGAAGTGACGAGGTCCGTCGTAGGCACGGCCGCCATCCTTGCCACCAAACTCGAGCAGGTCGACCAGCGAGAAGGCGTTGAATAGGTCGCCGTGACCGAAGACGAGGTCTTGGTCGAACTTGACACCACGCTGGCCATTGAGATCGATGTGGAAAAGCTTGCCGTGGTCTAGAGCCTGCGCGATGCCGGCGGTGAAGTTGAGACCGGCCATCTGCTCGTGGCCGGTTTCAGGGTTCAAGCCCACAAGATCAGGGTGCTCGAGAGTGTTGATGAATGCCATTGCGTGACCAACGGTCGGCAGAAGAATGTCACCACGTGGCTCGTTTGGCTTTGGCTCGATTGCAAAACGGATGTCGTAACCCTTGTCGAGCACATACTGAGTGAGCAGGTTTACGCCTTCGCGGTAGCGAGCGAGAGCTCCCTGGACGTCTTTCGCGTGGTCATACTCGGCACCCTCACGGCCACCCCACATCACGAAGGTCTTGGCGCCCATCTCGGCTGCAAGGTCTAGGTTGCGCAAAACCTTGCGAAGCGCGAAGCGTCGCACACCACGGTCGTTGCTGGTGAAACCGCCATCCTTGAATACTGGGTGGCTAAACAGGTTAGTGGTGATCATCGGAATGATCAGGCCGGTGTCGGCCAGAGCCTGCTTGGTACGGTCGATCTCGTGGCGACGCTGGGCGTCGTTGCTCTCAAACGCGAATAGGTCGTCGTCGTGGAAGGTGAGGCCATAGGCGCCAAGTTCGGCAAGCTTGTGGATCGCCTCTACGGTGTCCAGCGGCTTGCGGGTTGCCGAGCCAAACTGGTCCTGCGCCTGCCAACCGATGGTCCAGAGACCAAAAGAGAACTTGTCTTGAGGGGTTGGCTTAAGCGACATGCGTGATTATCCTTGCTGAAAGAGTGGTATTTGTTGCCTGTGACAACAATAGGGGCAAACCACTGGAACAGTGCGATAATTTCAGGTGGAGAGGTGATTGTTATCAAAGTTTTACATTCTGGGCCGGCTGGTTCTGCGGGGCAAAACCGTGAGAACATCCGTCAGCACAATCTCTCGATAATCATGAACCTGCTCTACAAGGGCGGAACCCTCGCCCGCTCGCAGCTGACTTCGGTTACTGGCCTGAATCGTTCAACGATTTCTGACCTTGTGGTCGAACTCGAAGAACTTGGAATCATCACCCAATCAGAAGCCGTCACCAGCGGTGGCGTCGGCCGCCCAAGCCTCTCGGTTTCACCAAGCGACAGCATCGTAGCCTTTGCAGTCAACCCAGAAATCGATGCAACCACGGTCGCGGTAGTGACCTTGAGCGGCGAAATCGTTGACAAGCGACGCTACCCAACGCAAATTCAGCCTGCTGCTCAAGAGGCAGCCAAAATTGCAGGTCAACTAATAAAAGACCTAATCAAAGACCTTCCCGCCAAGACCAGAATCGCGGGTATTGGCGTTGCCGTGCCTGGCCAGATTCGCATCGACGATGGCGTTGTGCGTCTCGCCCCTCACCTCAACTGGATCGAAGCGCCAATCGCTGCGATGATTCAGCAGGAGACCGGCTTACCGACTTGGGTCGACAACGATGCAACCGTTTCGTGCATGGCCGAGCGTAACTTTGGCAGTGGTCGCGGCGCTAGCCACTGCGTTTATCTATTCGCCGGCTCTGGTGGCATCGGTGGTGGCGTTGTAGTTTCGGGCGTTCAACTGCGCGGCGCTGCGGGTTACGGAAGCGAACTGGGTCACATCCAAATTTTTGACTCGAAGAAAACCGACTTCTCTGGTCTGCCGGGCACGCTCGAAGCGCTGGTCAAGAGAGATGACCTACTCGAGGCCTTTAAGCTCTTTGGCGCCACCGACGATGAACTCGACGTCGAAATCGCCAACACGAAAGACCAGAAGGTCATCAAGCTAATCAACAACCAGCTAGACAATCTCGGTCGAGGCATTGGCGTTTTGGCGACCATCTTCAACCCTCAAATTGTTGTTCTCGAGGGATTCCTTGATTCAATCTTCAAGTTCAACAAAGAGCGCCTGTTGGCGAGTGTTCACGCAAGCTCGCTCAGTTCAGCCCACGATGGCTTGGTAGTTAGTTCGGGTGAGCTCGGCACTAGAGCCGTGTTGGTAGGTGCAGCGGGTCTAGCCTTCGCACCGCTAATCTCTAACCCATCAGGCACCGAGATCTACAAGCTATCTAAGGTTTCTGCCTAAAGGTTTTTGACCTGAGGCAAGACCTTGGTTCCGAAGAGCTCGATCGCCTTCATGACCGCGGAATGTTCGATGTTTCCGATATCGAACTGCAGGATGTGGCGATCGTGTCTCAACTCTGAATGAATCGCAGACAAGCGATCCACCACTTCGTTGACATCTCCGGCGATTATCGGCCCAGTGCCGTTTGCCTGCTCATCGAACATAGCTCGGGATGGAGCCTCGCGACCTCGTTCCCTCTGGCTCACCGTTACCGATGGCAACCATCCGCGATACATCGTCTCTTTGGCAACCGAAGCCTTATCCGCGACAAAACCACGGCCAGCTATCGCTACTTTCAAACCAGGATGCCCGTTAGCGACAGCCTCGGATCGAAAATGCTCAACGATTGAACGCTTGGATGCCGGTGGCGCGCTGAGAAACGAGTAATTCGCGTTGAAGCCGAAGGCTGCCGCGCGCTCAGATGATTCTGGAGTCTCGCCGGTAGCAACCCAGATGTTGAGCTTTTGATTGAACGGTCTTGGCCAGACGCCCAGCTCTTCTACCGGCGCCCTGAAGTGCCCCCTGAAACTGACCGGATTGCTCTCGTTTAGCGCTCGCAATAAACCGAGCTTTTCGGTGAAGTTAGCTTGAGCTTCGGCAAGTTCTTGCCCGAAGAGCGGATAGGACTCGATGTAAGCGCCTGTACCGACTGTGACTTCGGCACGTCCCTCGGTAATTTGATCGAGGGTGGCGAACTGTTGGAATACTCGCACCGGGTCTTTGGTCGGCAATACTGTGACGGCGCTACCCAGGTGGATTTGTTCGGTTTGGCCGGCCGCTGCGGCAAGCAAAATAGCCGGCGCTGAGACCGGGTAGTCCTCACGATGGTGCTCGCCTAGACCGAAATAGTTGAGACCAACCTCATCGGCAAGTTTGATGCGTTCGAGAAGGTTCTTGAAAATG
The DNA here is from genome assembly GCA_041183865.1 of Actinomycetota bacterium. Lineage (GTDB taxonomy): Bacteria > Actinomycetota > Actinomycetes > Actinomycetales > Microbacteriaceae > Rhodoluna. Next base: position 6,150 of record JBEGKW010000012.1, read on the forward strand.
ACATTCTCGGGCATGTATTTGCCTGTGCCTGCGTCGATGCTGCTATCGCCGAAGCTGTATAAACCGAGTTCCATTGCCGCCTTGTTTCCAGATAAGTAAAGGGATACTTTACTTACCTTTCATCATAGCGCGCGGTCGGCCCTCTTTTGGATGAGCCAGCAAACCCAAACCGTGAAGCTGAGCCACAAAACCTGTGCGGTAACGATGACGCGCTCAGCGACACCGATGTTGGTTGCCGTTGGATCTAACCAGGTGAGCAAGAACCAGATCGAGATAACCGCAAGACCAACGGTCGCGGAAATGGCCGTGACTGGACGGATCACCCAAGGCGCATCCTTGCGAAAACGCATCGCAAACAGCGGCCAGGCCGACATCAAGACGAATGAAATCGAGGCACTCAACCGATGTAGGTCTGAGTGGCCGGTTTGGCTCGGCGTGGTGAAGATCGCTAGCGCGTAGGTAGCCAAACCCGCCAGAAGCAGCACAATCCGACCTGGTAGCGCCAAGGTCCGCGCCGATAGTGCACCAATCACCGTGAGGGTAGCGCCGAGAAAGAAGAAGCTAGTCTGAATCGCCTGCACTGGAGAATCATCGGCCGCAAGGTCACTTATGGTCTGGCGGATCGGGTCATACCCCGGCCAAAGTGACCCAGAAATTACCCAACCTAGGATGGATTGGACCGGTCCGATGGTTGACGCTATCAGGGCCGCTTTGCCGATTCTCTTCATGAGTACACGGTATGGCATGACAGAGGAAAATACATGAACGATATGCTCGGCAAAAACATCCTTGTGGTTGGTGCGTCCGGAGTGCTCGGCGCAGCCATTACACAGCTGCTCTTGAGCCGCGGCGCTCAGGTGATGGCCACCACGTCGTCAAATGATCGCGCGGGTGCAATCCCATCCGGAGCGTCCCCTCGGCTCCTGCTCGACCTTGCCAACCCGACCTCAGTTGAAGTCATGGTCACTTACCTGTCTCAAAGCGAAGCTCAGATCGACGGTGTAGTAAATGCCGCGGGCTTGGTTGCCTTCGGAGCCGCATCGGAACTTAGCGCAGAAACCATCGCGCGGCTAACCTCGGTAAACCTCACCGGGCCGATGACTTTGATCTCGGGAGTAATTCCGAACCTTCGCAAGTCTGCCGCTCGAGGGGCAGCCCCGTTTATCGTCAACATCTCTGGAGTGGTAGCCGAGAGCCCGATGGCTAACATGAGCGCCTACTCGGCCACTAAAGCCGGCCTTTGGGCATTTGACCAGGCGCTATCCCGCGAACTGCGCAAGGATGGCATCCGGGTCATCGACGCCCGACCAGGCCACACCGAAACGGGATTGGCCGGTAGAGCGATTGCCGGAGTTGCCTCGACTTTTCCGACGGGGATGAGTGCAGAATTTGTGGCTGGGCGAATCGTCGCAGCCATCGTCGATGGCGAGTCAGATCTGCCATCAACGGCGTTCAACCAAGCGAGCTAGAGAACCTTTTTCACAACGCTTGACTTGAGCATCATTTGGCCGAAGCCATCGACCTTGGCATCGATGTCATGACCATCAACTGGGCTAACCAAGCGGATGTTGCGCACCTTAGTGCCTACCTTTATTGCAGTCGAGCTGCCCTTTACCTTTAGGTCTTTGGCGATTGTTACGGTGTCACCGTCTTCGAGAATGTTTCCCGAGGCATCCTTGACGACACGAGCAGCTTCGGTGAAAGCCTCTTCAGCCTCAGGCTGCCATTCGTGAGCACACTCTGGGCAAACCAATAGCGAGCCCATCTCGTAGGTGTAGACGCTTTGGCAAAGTGGGCACGGAGGCAAGGTTTCTGACATGCCTCGAGTTTACTTCTTCTTGCCAGCCTTCTTCTTGGCTGGAACCTTCTTTAGAACAACGGCCTGGCCGACAATGATGTCTTTGCCGTTGAACGCCATCACCGGTGAGCCGTGAAGGTCGTATCCGTTGTCGAGGTGCATGCGCACCTTGGCGCAGAACTCCGAGTTGTCGATGCCAGTTAGCATCTTGTAGCGCTTGGTGAAGTCAGGTGTTTCTGAAACAGTGGCCGCCGCCTTTGCAGCTGCCTTAGCCGCTGCTGATGCAGCCGCGGTGCTGCGAACGGCTGGCTTGCGTGCAACCGTGGTCTTCGCTGCTGGCTTGCGTGCTGGAGTCTTTGCTGAAGTAGTCATATTTCTATTGTGGCACTCGAATTCATAGATACAAGCTAGAGAAGTGCGTTACAAAATGAATTTAGTTTTTACCGGGTAAACAAAAAAGCCCCTCGCCGAGGCGAAGAGCGTCTTTGTTTTAAGAGATTACTTGCTCAAGTGGAATGCCGGAACGATTAGGTAGATTCCGTAAAGCAAAGCCGAACCACACAGCGAGAACGCGATGTATGAGAAGGTGCGACTGACTGCCTCAACACGAGCAGCCGCGGTGTCGCCCTTCTTAGCCTTATCCTCTGCAAGACGGGCATCCGTCAAGAGACGCACACCTACGGCAAAAAACGCGACGACTAGAAGTGCTGCGCCGATCGAGGTGCCGGCAACGAGAAATAGGTTGTCCCATTTGATATTCATTTACTTACCGCCCTTTTTCTTTGATTTTGCCTTGGTAGCTCGCTCGGCCGACTTTCTAGCGGCATCGGCCGCCTTTGCAGCCGCACGAAGGCTCTTTGGTGAAGCAATGGCCTCACTCGCGCCTTCAACCTCGCTCACCACGTTGTGGTGACCAATCTTGTTTCGTCTAGAGACCTGGAAGATGGTGATAACCACGGCTAGGGTGATGATGCCGTCTACGAAGAGACCAACCGGGCCCGCCATGACTAGGTAAGCCGAGAGCGCACCGACGATAGCCGAAGCGGGAAGGGTGAAAAGCCAACCCAGAACAATCTGGCCCGCCTTGTTCCAACGGACAGCGCCGCCCTTACGACCTAGACCAGAACCGATGACCGAGCCCGAAGCAACTTGAGTGGTTGACAGTGCGAAGCCGAGGTTGCTCGAAGCAAGGATTGTGACACCAGTCGAAATTTCAGAGGCGAACCCTTGAGCAGGCTTGATCTCGGCGAGACCTGAACCCATGGTTCGGATGATTCTCCATCCACCCGCATAGGTACCGAACGCAATCGCTGCTGCTGCCGCAAACACCACCCAAAGCTCGACATGGTCACCGCTGGCCTGGAAGCCGGTTGCAACCAAAACCAGAGTGATTACACCCATGGTCTTTTGGGCATCGTTAGTACCGTGCGAAAGTGCAACTAGTGAAGATGAGAAAATCTGACCGACTCGGAAGATGCCGCGACCAGTGCTTTGACCAGCCTTCTTCTGAGCTTCGGTGCGTGCGGTGATTAGGAATGCAATGCGGGTCGCCAGTAGAGCGGCGACTCCGGCGATCACCGGAGCGAACAAGGCTGGAATCAGCACCTTCTCGATGACCTTCTCGAAGTTGACCGCATTGACGCCAGCGAAGGCAACTGCCGAACCGATAAGACCACCGAATAGCGCGTGTGAAGAAGATGACGGCAAGCCCAGGAACCAAGTGGTTAGATTCCATAGAATGGCGCCGGTCAAACCAGCAAATACCATTTCTGCGCCCAGGTGAACGTCTTCGTTGATCAGGTCAACCGAAATGGTCTTGGCTACCGCGGTGGATAGGAATGCGCCGGCAAGGTTCATAACCGCGGCGATGGCCACTGCAACGCGAGGCTTCAATGCGCCGGTTGCAATTGGGGTAGCCATGGCGTTTGCCGTGTCATGGAAACCGTTCGTGAAATCGAAGAACAACGCTAGGGCGATTACAGCCACAACGATGATGATGGGCTCCATGAGCACCTCTCTGATGAGTGATTAATTAAGGCAAAACGTTGGTGCACTTACGTTGTTCATCATATGGACAGAAGGTTAACGCAAGGTGAATTACTTGAAGTTTACGCCCCATGTCGCGGCAAACTTTTCGCCCTTATTTAACCACTTGAGGTCTTCTCCGGTCTTGAACGAGTTCGCGCCGGAAGTCTGTGGCTCAATGGCAACCGCATGGCGTTTAGCATCGATTGACTCATCCCAGTAAAAGTCTGGTGTAAAGATAACCACGTGCTTGAATTCGGCATCCTGCCAAATATCGAAACCGCGGCCATCCGGAGCGGTCAGATAGGTGTGAGCTAGACCGTTTTCATCGCGAGGTAGGTCGGTAAATCCGTGATCGTAGAAGTTGTCACCGATGCGAACGCCCTCGCGCATGTCAAAACGAGTACCAGCGGTAGCCGACTTGCCAATCGGAATCTGACGTTCGTTAACATCCAGCACGGTTGCCGCATCCGAGCGCAAAATCAGGTCAGCGGTTGGAATGCCGGCAATCTGGAAGTATGGGTGGCCTCCTACAGCGTAAGGCGCCGCTTCTTCCGATTGGTTTTCGGCGGTGTGAGTCACCGTCATGCCGTTGGCCGAAAGCTCATACTTGACCGTCGTGTAGACATTGAAAGGGTAAGCCATACGGGCATGGATGAGAGCCCCGAGAGTAACCGAAGACTCGGTCTGCTCAACCAGGTCATAAGGAAAGTCGATTAGTAAGCCGTGGTTGGCGTTTTGCTGCGATTGGATGTTTAGAGGAAACTCGAGAGTCTGCCCTTTATAAGACCACTTGCCGTCTTCGAGGCGGTTTGGCCAAGGAGCCATCACGATGCCCTCGCAGTACGGACCAACCGCGTCTAGGTGGCCGGGTTCGACCAGCTCGATGTCGTTCGTGGTCCACGAAACCAGAGCTGCACCGATGCGTGCGATTACCGCGGTGCTCTTAGTCTGGCCGTCAGAAAAGGTCAGGGTGAATCGTGAGGTCATTCGAATAGCCTAGAGGAACGGGTCTGGTGTCATGACGTACTTGGCCTCTAGATATTCGGCGATTCCTTCTGGGCCACCTTCTCGGCCGAGGCCAGAAGCCTTTACGCCGCCGAATGGGGCAGCCGCGTTCGAAACCAAACCGGTGTTCAGACCAGTCATGCCAGTGTCTAGAGATTCAACGAGACGAAGCCCACGCTTGAGGTCTTTGGTGAAGGCATAGCTGACCAAACCGTATTCGGTGTCGTTGGCAAGCGCCACGGCCTGCTCTTCGGTTTCAAATCGAACGATCGGGGCAACCGGGCCGAAGATTTCTTCTCCAAGGATGGTCGAACCCGACTTTACATTGTCAAGAACGGTTGGCTTAAAGAAGTAGCCATCGCCATCCAGTGATTCGCCACCGGTCAAGACGTTGGCACCTTCACCTACCGAGGCGTCAACCAAGCGCTGAATGTTCTTGCGGGCCTTGTCGTTGATAACCGGGCCACAGGTGGTCTCGCCGTCGACGCCGCGACCGAGCTTTAGTTCACCCATCTTGGCTGCCAGGCGGTGACCAAATTCTTCGGCCACTGACTCGTGCACGATGAAACGGTTTGCGGCCGTGCAGGCCTGACCGATGTTGCGCATCTTGGCCAACATGGCGCCGGTAACTGCGGCATCTAGGTCGGCATCTTCGAAGACTAGGAATGGGGCATTACCGCCAAGTTCCATCGAAGTCTTTAGAACACGCTGCGCCGACTGCTCCAGAAGCTTTACGCCGACCTGGGTGCTGCCGGTAAAGGTGATCTTGCGAAGTCTGCGGTCGGCGATGATTGGCGCCGAAGTCTCCGCTGAGTGCGATGTGGTGATCACGTTTACGACACCAGCTGGCAATCCGGCTTCTTCCATGGTCTTGACCAACAGCAGAGTCGTGAGCGGGGTAAGTTCGGCTGGCTTGATCACCATCGTGCAACCGGCGGCCAATGCAGGGCCGATTTTGCGGGTCGCCATGGCCAGCGGAAAGTTCCAAGGAGTGATCGCGAATGCCGGACCTACTGGTCGCTGGGCAACCAACATGCGGCCGGTTCCTTCAGGCGAAGTGCCGTAACGGCCAGAAATGCGAACCGCTTCTTCGCTGAACCAGCGTAGGAATTCGTTTCCGTAGGTGACCTCACCGCGTGCCTCGGCGATCGGCTTACCCATTTCGAGCGAGATGAGCATCGCAAACTCTTCCGAACGCTCACGAACCAGGTCGAAGGTGCGACGGAGGATTTCCGCGCGTTCGCGAGGAGCGGTTCGAGCCCACTTGGCCTGCGCCTCATCAGCAGCAGTTAGTGCGGCAAGCCCATCGGCTGCATTGGCGTTTGCGATTTCGAGCAGGACCTTGCCAGTGGCTGGGTCTTCTACCGCGATAGCGTCCGCAGCGCTTCCCTTAACCCACTTGCCGTTGATGTATAGCCCGGTAGGAACCTTGGCTAGGAGGTCTTTTTCTGAAAGCGACATTGCTTATCCGATCTTGTTATCGAAATTAGTTATTTGAAAGCTGAACGCCACAGCGGAAGAAGTCGGTGGCTAGCTTGTCGATTGCGTCCTTGGCATCATCCTTGACGGCACCTAAAGCATAGATCGCAAACAGCAGGTTCGACTTATCCCGGGCGGTAATGTAACCGGCCAAGGTGTAGCCGTTCTTTATCCAACCGGTCTTGGCGTGAACCTGACCAACGGCATCCTTGAGATCGCCCTTGAATCGAGCAGAAAGTGAACCTGACTCGCCCGACACTGGCAGACCGTCACGGATGACACTGAAGTCGGCGAAGCCGGTCATCACTAGCTTGCTGAACTTAGCCAGGAAGGTAGGTGGCACAGCGTTGAGAGCACTCAGACCCGAACCGTCCTTGATCACGAGACCGGTTGAATCGAGCTGGGTGTTAGCCAAACCCTTCTTGATCGCGATGTTGAGCGACGAGAATGAGCCGTCATAACCAAGGTCCAGCGAAACCAAACGAGCCAAAGCCTCAGCTTCGGTGTTGTCGCTTACCTGAAGCATGTGCTTGATCCAGACGCTGATTGGCTGTGATGAAACCTTGGCGATCTCGACCGCTGCGCCAGGCGCCTTGCCTTCAACGATGGTCGCGTTTGCGGCGGCTGCACCAAGTGCCTTCTTGAAGTACTTGCCTGCGTTCAGTACTGGTGTGGTGCTTCGTGGAGAGGTTTGAGAAGCCGGATTCTGGCGGTCGCCATCGACCTGAAGACCAGTGACCTCAGACATGTAACCCGTGGTCTGTTCGCTACGTTCCCAGCTGGCATCCCAGGTTGGGCCGTTGAAAAGCGAGCCGTCAACGACGATCTTCGTGATCGGGGTTCCGGCCATCTTTGCATTTACGCCGACGGCTAGAGTCGAAAGCTTTGGCGCGTCACGATAAACCGACTGCTGACCTGGGGCGGTGCGTGAAAGAGTTGGGTCTCCCCCGCCAACCAGGATGATGGTTCCTGGCTGAGCTGGGTCTTGGTAAACGCGGGTGTCGACTCTATAGTTCGGGCCAAGAATGTTTAGCGCAGCGCCGGCCGTTAGCAACTTCATGGTCGAAGCGGTGGCCGCTGGCTTATCTGCACCGCGATCGAAGAGCACAGTGTCGGTGGCGGCGTCGATGACTACCGCCTGGAAACTTCCTAGACGAGCGTCGGCCGCGTCGGTAGAAACCGAGCAGGTACGTGCATCTGTCGGGGTTGCACTCGGGGTCGCTGAAGCGGTCTCTTGAGTTGCATTCGTGTTCGAACTGGTTGGCTGACCGCCACCCAGGCCACCGATGCTAAACCCGCCGATGATTAGGGCAAGAACACCCAGACCGATACCGGCACCTTTGGCTACATCCTTGAGATAAGGAAAACCTTTGGTTGCTTCAGACAATTACTCTCCCGGATACTTAACGCCAGTTTGCTTGCGAATCTCATCCATGGTTTCCATGATCGAGACAGTCTCATCGAGAGTCATACGTGGGCTCTCGGTTAGACCGGCATTTACGCAGCGCTCGACTTCAATCGCCTGATACTGCATGCCTCTACCCTCGATTTTAGTCTCGTATCGAGAGGCCACCGACTGCACAAAAGCCTCACGAGACATGTCGGTTTCGTAAACAGTGAAGCTGGTCTGCTCGTAGAAAGCGCCAATTGAGCCGAATACCTCCATAGAGGTGGTCATGGCGGCCTGCTTGCCATCGTCATACTTGAAAATCGCGCTGGTCATTAGGTCAACGCCGAGGTTGGTCAAGGTTGCCTCTGCGGTGATCTTCTTTGGGGCACCGAAGATGCGGTTGAAGAATGAGACCGGGTAAATGCCGAGGTCTAGAAGTGCGCCGCCGCCAAGCTCAGGCTGCCAAAGGCGCTTTGCGAAACTCTCAGGCAGATACTGGCTGTGGTCAGCGGTGACGAATCGAACTTCACCGATCTTGCCCGAGTTGATTACCTCGAAGATCGCATCCATCGAAGGCAAGAAACGGGTCCACATGGCTTCCATCACCAAAACGCCCTTGGCAAGCGCGGCATCGCGAACGCGCCTGGCCTGTGCCGCATTGAGGGCGAAAGGCTTTTCAACCAAAACGTGTTTTCCGGCTGAAATGGCAAGCAGGGCGTGCTCGGCGTGAAGGGGGTGAATGGTGTTGATGTAGACAATATCTACCTCAGGGTCATTTACCAAGGCCTCGTAACCAGCGTGACGGTTAGGAACCTCGAACTTATCTGCAAAGCTGTTTGCACCTGCAATGTCGCGAGCGCCTACGGCTTGAATCTTTAGACCGGCCACCTGAAAGTCAGCGGCAATAACATCCGCAATTCCGCCAGCACCCAAGAATCCCCAACGCAATTGCTTTGACATTATTTCTCCTTCATCGGGTGAGACCGCCACCACATTGATAAAAACGTGTTGCCACGGTGTCTAGCGCCGGGCGTGCTGCATAGCCAACCCTATTACCATCTGCGCTGCGAGCGAATAGGGCGTAGGCGAGTCGGCTGCCGTCTTTAGCATCAATGATTCCGGCGAGACTGTAAAGCCCCGGAATGTAACCCGATTTGCCCTTTACGAATCGCTTCGCCATGGCGTTTGGGCCGTTGAATCGTCCCGCCAAAGTTCCGGTCTGACCGGCCACGGGGAGATAACCCTCCAGCGAACCCAAGCCGCTTTGATTATTGGCCACCTTGTTCATTAGTTCGGCAATCATTTTGGCGGTTACCCGGTTGGCCTGCGCTAGACCCGATCCGTCTTTCATGACCAGCCCAGTGGTGTCGATTCCAATCGGCCCCAGGGTTGCTTTGACCAACTTCTGAATCGAGTCAAAGCTTGCCGGCAGCCCGGCGGCCTTCGCCGCGTGACGGCCGATGTATTCGGTTTCGGTGTTGTCAGAAACCGCAATTGCGTGGGCAAGCCAGGTGGTGATTGGCTGTGAATAAACCTTGGTTAGTTCGACGGCGTTTGCCGGAGTCTTACCTTCGACCAAAGTTGCACCATCGGCAAGGCCATCCAGGGCTGCCTTGAAGTATTTGCCAGTCGCCAGCACCGGCGCAGTCGATCGATAGCCGCTATAGCTGGTGCTGGTTAGGTCAGGGTTCGCTCGGTCGCTATCAACCTGAAGACCGGTGATGTTCGAGATGTACCCGTTGGTTCGGTCGCTAGCCTTCCAGGCCGGGTTATAGGTTGGTCCGCTGAAGAAACTGGCGTCAAGGATGATTTTGGTGATCGGGGTTGGGCTGGTCCACTTCGCGAAAACCTGAGCCGCCAAAGATTCGAGGCGTGCCGGTTTGTAATAGGTGGTGTAGCTGTCGCCGGTCATCCTTGAAAGGGTGTGGTCGCCGCCGCCTTGAAGCACAATCGTGCCCGGCAGACCAGGAACCGTGAAGACCTTGGTTACAGCTTTATAGGTTGGCGGCAAAGTGACGATCGCGGCCGAGGCAGTCAAAACCTTCAAAACCGAAGCCGAAGGCGTGGTCTCAGAACCCCGTAGGTTCACCAGAACCTTGCCGGTGTCGGCGTTGATCACATAGGCATAGAGCTTGCCCAGCGACTTTGAGGCGAGAGCCTTTGATGCACTGCAGGCGGGAAAAGGGCCAGTTGGCGGCACGCGAGGGGTGGCAGTGGGTGTCGGTGTCGCGCTCGTAGTCGCCGAAGGCGAAGCCACCGGCGATGGGCTGGTGGTCTCGGATGGGCTAGGAGTTGGTGCCGCGAGAGCTGGGCTAGAAAATAGCGCCAACGACAGGGTTGCCACAGCGGCAAGCCCGGCCGAAACTCTCAGGTAATTGGTCACCAATTAAGACTAGAGGCGAACAATCTCACCGTCGTGAGGCGCGTGCGACTTCCAGCCGAGTTGCGACTTGATGCGGTCACTAAAGGTTTCGGCCACCCCGGCCTCACCGTGCACCACCAACACCTGTCCAGGCGCTTCGGTTTCGGTGTTCATCCAAGCAATCAGCTCATCACCATCTGCGTGAACCGAGAACGACTGAATCGATTCGATTTCTGCCTTCACCGGCACCATCTCACCGTGCATTTTTACCTCGGTGGCACCATTTACGAGGTTGCGGCCTCGGGTGCCGACCGCTTGATAGCCGACCAGGATGACGGTGTGCTTTTCTTTCGGCAGCATGTTGCGAAGATGGTGAACCACTCGCCCGCCGGTGCCCATGCCACTGGCCGAAATGATGATGCAAGGCTGTTGCGGGTCGTTGATGGTCTTTGATTCATCAACCGAAGTTAACTCGACTAGGGTTCCGGTGCTGAACGGATCCTTGTTCTTCCACTTTTCGATAATTTCTGGTCGAATCTCGGGCGATGATGAATCAATGGCCTGGCGATAGAAAGCCAAGGCCTTCAAGGCCATAGGTGAATCTGCATAAACCGGAATGCGCGGAATCTTGCCGGCTTCCATAAGTTCACGAAGCTGAACCAAAATCACTTCGGTGCGGTCAACCGCGAAGGCCGGAATCAAAATAGATCCGCCGCGCTCAACGGTCTTGTTAATCGCAACCTCGAAATCGGTTGTGACCGGAACGTGTTCGCGATCTCCATAGGTCGACTCGGTAATGACGGCATCGTATTTGCCGGCAGGGATGCGATCTGGGTTGACCAATAGCGGGTGGTGCTCGCGTCCGAGGTCACCGGTGAACAACAGACGCTTACCAAAGAACTCAACCTCGACAAAGGCGGCACCAAGGATGTGGCCCGAAGGGTGGAAGGTTACAAAGGTTTGCTCGGCAATCTGCACACGAGTGTGAAAAGCCTGAGCGGTGAACTGGCTAACGGCCTTACGCGCATCGACCTCTTCGTAAAGCGCCTTAGGCGGATTGTGCTTCGAGAAGCCCTTCTTAGCGGCGTACTTGGCATCCTCGGTTTGAATGCGCGCCGAGTCGAGCAAGATGACTTCGGCGAGTTTCGCCGTGAATTGGGTCATGTGGATTTCGCCACGGAATCCATCCTTGACGAGTTTCGGCAGATAACCACAGTGGTCGAGATGCGCGTGAGTGAGCACAACCGCGTTGACCTCTGCCGGGTCGATCGGCAGTGGATTCCAGTTCTTCAGTCGAAGTTCTTTCAACCCCTGAAACATTCCACAGTCGACCATTACCTTCGTCGATCCGCAGGCCAGAAGAAAACGACTTCCGGTCACGGTGCCAGCAGCACCCAAGAACTGGATGGTCGGGTTTTGCGCTTCATTGCTCATGTCGCAAGTCTATGCATACGGTGGCAGACTGAGAGTATGAGCAAGGCGCTGCGCAACGACTATCTATTGGTCGCTTTGACTGCGATGTCGCTATTGGTCGGTCTGGCGGCGCGCTTCGCAACACTCGAGGCATTGAGTTTTGTTGCACTTGCATTGGGCGCAGCGATTGGGCTGGCCCTTTCGGTGGCACTTTTGGTATCGGCCATTCGCCACGGCGAATTCGGTAGTGATGTTCTGGCCCTGATTTCCATCCTTGCCACGGCACTCACCAACGAATGGATAGCCGCCAGCGTCATCGCGGTAATGCTTTCTGGAGGCCGCGCGCTCGAGAGCTGGGCCGAGGGACGCGCAAGAGGTCAACTCGAGGCCCTCCTCGCTCGTGCCCCACACAGTGCACACGTGATTTCAGAAACCGGTGAGATTCGCGAGGTGCAGCTCGCCGAGGTTTCGATTGGCGATCGACTATTAGTTCGCAACGGTGAGGTTGTGCCGATCGACGGCAGCCTGGCCACCGACGGAACCTTTGATGAATCTGCACTGACCGGTGAGCCACTTCCGGTCTATCGAGCCAGCGGCGAAGATGTGAACTCCGGCGTGTTGAACTCGGGTGCGCAGGTAGAAATCATCGCCAGAAATAACGCCGAGAACTCGACCTATTCAAACCTCGTCCGCTTGGTTGCCCAGGCTCAAGCGAGCTCGGCAGCCGGAGTGCGCATCGCCAATAAGTGGGCGGTTCGCTTCGTACCCTTTGCCTTGGCTCTTGCCGGCGGCGCATGGATAGTTTCGGGGCAGGTGTCGAATGCGGTTGCTGTAATCGTGGCCGCCACGCCTTGCCCACTCATCCTTGCCGTGCCGGTTGCAATCATCGCCGGAATGTCGAAGGCCGCCAGCCGTGGAGCTATCGTGAAGGGTGGCGCAGCCCTCGAGAGTCTCGCGCGCGTGAAGACCGTGCTGCTCGACAAGACTGGAACTCTTACCCAAGGCGGCCCAGCAATCAGTGAGATTTCATTCGCACCCGGCGCTGACCAGAACGAGATTCTTGCTCTTGCGGCCTCGCTCGAACAGTCGAGCCCACACGTGGTTGCCAAGGCGATTGTTCTGGCTGCAAAGCAGCGTGGCCTATCCCTCGAACGGGCCGCCGATGTAACCGAAGAACACGGCACCGGCTTGCGCGGCAAGGTTGCTGGCCGCGAGGTTTATGTTGGCCAGCCAGAACACAGCCTTCCCGACTGGGCAATCAGCCATCATGCCCTTGTTGTTGCAGTAGCCGTCGATGGCGAACTCGAGGCAGTCATCAGCTTGGATGACCCGTTGCGCAAAGAGGCAGCTCAAACGATCGCCAACCTTCGAACACTTGGCGTGACCCGCATCGCCTTGGTCAGCGGTGACCGCAAGCGCGCCGCCCAGGATGTGGCCGACGAACTTGGCCTTAATGAAGTGTTCGCAGAGTGTAAACCAGAAGACAAACTCGAAATTGTTCGAGCCGAAATGAGGGCCACAACCGGCACCGTGATTGCAGTGGGTGATGGCATAAACGACGCTCCGGCCCTCGCGGCGGCAACCGTTGGTGTTGCAATGGGCGCTCGCGGTGCAACCGCGGCTAGCGAGGCCGCCGACGTCGTGATCGTCGAAGACTCAATTGAGCACTTAGCTGACGCGATTGACGTGGCCCAGGGGGCGCGCAGTCGGGCTCTTCAGGCGGCTGGCGTCGGCATGACCCTGGCCACGGCGGCCATGCTCTTGGGAGCGGTTGGAGTTTTCAACGCAACCGCAAGCGCAGTTACCCAGGAGTTTATCGATGCCGCAGCCATTCTCTGGGCACTTGTGCCACCGAAATCTCGAATCAGAAAGTAGCGAAAATGCGAGTTATCAATGTCGAGCAACTAAAGACCATCCTGGGAAACCTGCCAGCTAACCCGCGCATCGTAGCCTCGGGAAACTTTGCGACGCCCACCGTCTTGCTTGAGGCGGCCAACAGCGAGATTCCGGAATTTCGACTCAACATGTTGGGCGCCCAAAAAGGCATCCCTGACCGCGAAGGCATCACCTTCGAATCTTCCTTCGTTGGGCCGGGAATGCGTCGTAGCCCAAGGCTTAGCTATGTGCCAAGCCGCCTCAGTTTGGTTCCGATACTCTTTCGCGACCACTACCGACCAGACGTAGTCTTTCTGCACACTTCGGCGCAACGCCATGACACCGTTAGCCTCGGCACCGAGGTCAACATCTTGCCGGCCGCCATAGAAGCCTGTCGTGAGCGCGGCGGTCTCGTCATCGCCCAAGCCAACCCGAACATGCCTTATACCTACGGTGACGCTCAGATTTATGAACACGAGATCGATTTCCTGATCGAGGTCGACGAACCACTTATGTCTAAAGTACCAACCCCGGTCGGCGACATCGCGGCCGAAATCGGTGCTCGGATCGCAGCAAAGGTCGAGAACCACTCGACCCTGCAGCTCGGCATCGGGGCCATCCCGGATGCGGTTCTCGCCGCCCTAGTTCACCGCAAAGGTATGAAAATCTGGACCGAGATGTTCAGCGACGGCGTGCTCGAAATGTATAAAAATGGCGCCTTGGATGAAGACCACCCGCTAACCGCTTCGTTCTTGTTTGGCAGCCGCGAACTCTATGACTGGTTGCACCTGAACAAATCGGTGCGCATGTTGCGTACCGAGAAGACCAACGACCCGGGCCAGATTGCCAAGCAAGCCAAGATGACCAGCATCAACGCCGCCCTCGAGGTTGACCTGCACGACCAGGCAAACGCGAGCTTTGTGCGCGGCGAGGTTTATTCGGGCTTTGGCGGCTCGACCGACTTTATCGTCGGAGCCTTGCACGCTCGCGGTGGACAGTCATTCATGGCCCTAGCTTCTTGGCACGAGAAGGCGCACAAGTCGACGATTGTTCCGTTCTTGAACGAAAACGTCACCAGTTTTCAACACAGTTACGTGGCCACCGAATACGGTCTGGCCTCATGCTTCGGTCATCCAGAAAAGGAACAGGCTAGAAACCTGATTGCCATTGCCCACCCGGATGCCCGCGAGGGCCTAACCGGGGCTGCACGCGAAATGCGCCTTTTGTAGTTCGCCTAACCTGGAGCCACCGTGGGGAATCGAACCCCAGACCTGCTCTTTACGAGGGAGCTGCTCTACCAACTGAGCTACGGCGGCGTGCTGCCTTGAGGCAACCAGACAAGTTTAGTTGAGCACACCGATTCGGCGAAGTCGCTCGATGGCGCCATCCTCGATTGGGCTCTCAGGACCAATCGCTAGGCGTATGAAACGAAGCACCCCGCGAGTCAACGGCTGGATGATCCAACGCGGTTTTGCCTTGAGCCCGAGAAGCGTTCGAAACTCAATCGGCAACGAAACCACGGCGGCCTCGAACAACAACCAATAGACCGGTCGAGCTAGCACCGGCAACGGTGGGCGTTTGATGAACTTCACAACATCCAAGGTTTTCTCGGTTGCAACCAACTCGCGCTTATAGCGCTCGATCTCGGCAATTAATTGTGATTCGCTCATCGGCGCTGAGGTCAGACCGATTGGTTCAACCGACTTGGCCCAAAGGCGAACATAGGCATCAGCCCCACCCGGGATCTCACGCCAGGCATACATTTGGTGACAACGCAGGAACGACTCCATGAATGCGATGTGCACCCAGAGCAGCAGGTCAGGGTCGGCGGCCTTGTATGGCCGCTCCTCGCCCGTTGAGGTGGTGTATTCGCCGGTGACACGTTTGTGCATTCGATTGACTCGCTGAGCCTCTCCAGCAACCGCTGCGTGTGAACCGAAGGTGGTCACTGTCAACCAACGAATCGTTCCAGCAAGGCGGCCGAGGGCATCCTGCTCGTAACGAGAATGATTGGCCACACCGGTCAGTGAACCAGGATGAAGTGCCTGCATCAAAAGCGCCCGAATGCCGCCGACCAGGGTTCCGAAATCGGCATGCACAATCCAAGGTGCATCGGTCGGTAGGTATAGCCCAGGTTCATCGCCGGCCGCGATTACGTCGAGCCATGGCGGTACGCCATCCGGGTCGCCAGAAAGAAGTCGGCGAAAGCGCTTTGACAGCGATTCTTGTAATGCGTTGTTGGGCAAGCTAACTCTTTCGTTTTAGTCCAACGATGCCAACCAACGGACAGCACCAACTAATCCCAGAAATAAGAAAACCCCGGCCATCGCTGACCGGGGCTTTCTTGTGATTATTGCTTAGTGAACAGCAGCCTTACCGATTGCTGCACCAGTCATCGAACGAACTTCAAGCTCAGCGTACTTCTGAGTGTTGCGCTCGTTTGAGGTGATAGTTCCAAGCCATCCGAAGATGAAACCTAGAGGAATCGATACGATACCTGGGTTTGCTAGCGGGAAGTAGTCGAAGCGGAAGCCCACTTCGCTCAACTTCAAGAGGCTGGTTTCTGCACCGGTCACGTTTGGTGAGAACACCAAAAGGATGATTGCTGAAGCCAAACCACCGTAGATTGCCCAAACAGCACCGCGGGTGTTGAACTTCTTCCAGAACAGTGAGTAAAGCACTGCTGGAAGGTTGCCCGAAGCAGCGATCGCGAATGCGATGGCCACTAGGAAGGCTACGTTCAGACCCTGAGCACCAATCGCAAGAACGATAGAGATCAGACCGATAACGATTGCTGAAATCTTCGCTACACGAACTTCCTGCTCCTGAGTTGCGTTGCCGCGCTTGATCACGTTTGCATACAAGTCGTGTGCGAACGATGAAGAGCTGGCAAGGGTAAGACCTGCAACAACAGCAAGGATGGTCGCGAATGCGATTGCACCGATAACTGCAAGCATGATTGCACCACCGGTAGTACCGGCACCGCCACCAAGGAACTCGGCTAGCTGAGGAGCAGCCACGTTACCTGATGGGTCGATTGGAACAAGTAGCTTCTTTGCATCAGCTGAAAGGTTTGCAACGTTCTCAAGGTGAGTACACGCAGCAGCTCCATCAACAATCGGAGCACCCTTTGCATCGATTAGACAGCCAGTGACGTCAGCCTTGTAACCGCGGAATAGGTTGGTGCGGCTCAATAGAGCTGCAGCACCGAAACCTAGGGCGATGGTCATTAGGTAGAACGCACCGATGTTACCGATAGCCCAGTTAACCGACTTGCGAGCAGCCTTTGAGGTTGGAACGGTGTAGAAACGGATCAGGATGTGAGGAAGACCTGCGGTACCTAGAACCAGAGCCATACCAAGTGAGATTAGGTCTAGCTTGCTGATCAGGGTCTTGCCAGCATCAACCAAACCGGTTGCTGGGTCAAGAATCTCTTTACCGAACTTCAAACCTGGCTGCAGGAATGCTTCGTGCTTGCCCGAGTTTTCGGCAGCTGCACCAAGCAACTCTGAGATGTTGAAGTGGAAGGTCCAGAGAACCATAACGGTCAAAAGAATTGCACCGATCATGAGCAAGAACGCCTTGACGATCTGCACATAGGTGGTGCCCTTCATTCCACCAACGGTTACGTAGACAATCATCAAGATGCCCACACCGCCGATGATCCAGCTCTTTGCTCCTGGGTCTGAGATGCCTAGCAATAGTGAAACCAGCGCACCGGCACCCACCATCTGAGCCATCAAGTAGAAGACCGAAACAACCAGGGTCGAGGTAGCTGCTGCACCGCGAACTGGACGCTGTCTCATACGGAAGGCGAGAACGTCTCCCATGGTGAAGCGGCCCGAGTTACGAAGTGGCTCAGCGATTAGTAGCAGTGCCACCAACCAAGCAACCAAGAATCCGATTGAGTAAAGGAAGCCGTCGTAACCGAACAGAGCAATGGTTCCGGCGATACCTAGGAACGATGCTGCCGACATGTAGTCACCGGCAATAGCGAGACCGTTCTGGAAACCAGAGAACGAGCCACCACCGTCATAGAAGTCTGAAGACTTCTTGGTTGAACGGCCTGCTCGGAAAACGAGAACCAGCGTGAAAGCAACGAATGCTGCGAAGAGAATCGTGCTCAGAGTTGATGAACTCACTTGGCGAGCTCCTTGTCTACCTTGTCGCGGATCTTTTCAGAAGCGGCATCTAGGTGCTTTGAAGAGTGGCGCTCGTAAAGCCACATGATTAGGAAGGTTGATGCGAATTGCAAAAGCCCCAGAATCAGCGCGATGTTGATGTTGCCGATTACCGGGGTCGCGATCCATGAACGCGCAAATGCGGTCAGGATTACGTAGAGGAAATACCATGCCAGGAACGCGATAGTTAGCGGAAATGCAAACCCGCGAAACTTTCGCTTTAGGTCCTGGAACTCGGGTGAGGCCTGTGTTTCAGCCCACACTCGATCTTGTTCTGACGATCCCATAGAACTCCAATGTTCTTAGAACTTCTGCTAGCACCTTTGCTAACAGCGGGGCAAGTTAACGCTCCGTTCACGAGCATAGCGATTCACAGGAATAACTCAGATGCAAATCTGGTTGATTTTTCGCCGGTGTGTCGGGCTTCATTTAGAGCACCCGAAAAAACCGCGTCAGATCGCGGTTTTTAGCAACCTGGGTCAGATCTCGGGACCAAGTCCTTTATGAAATAGTTATCAACGGCGTTGGAGACACATTCGTTTGAGCGGCCATAGGCGGTGTGCCCCTCGCCGTTGAAAGTGACGAGGTGACCGTTGCTCAAAACCTTGGTTGCCACCGAAACCGCCTGCCCATAAGGGGTCGCTGGATCTCCGGTGGTGCCAACGACCAAAATCGGAGCCGAGCCCTTGGCACTGTAATCGGTCGGATGCTTAGCGATCGGGTACGGCCACTTCTCGCAGGTTAGGGCGCCGAACTGCCAATAGCGTCCCAGGGTTGGGCTTGCCGCGAGCATCCGTGAATTCTGTTTTGCCATCGATGCGCTGTCGCTCGGCTGACGCGAATCGAGGCAACTGATGGCGATATTTGCTTCCATCAAATTGGTCGTGTACTTGCCGGTCGAATCACGATCGTTGTAGGTATCGGCCAAACTCATGAAGGTTGTGCCGTCGCCGTCGAACGCTTCGGCAAAAGCTTGGCTGAGTTGCGGCCAATAATCTTGCGAATAGAGCGGCATGATCAAACCGGTGTTGGCAACCCAGGCGTTCAGTTCGCGACCATCCTTGGTGGGCAACGGCTTGGTTTCTAGTGCGCGCAGGAATGACTTAATTTTCGTCAGAGCTTGCGGCACGGTGCCCTTGAACGGACAATCCGAA
Source organism: Actinomycetota bacterium (assembly GCA_041183865.1). GTDB lineage: Bacteria > Actinomycetota > Actinomycetes > Actinomycetales > Microbacteriaceae > Rhodoluna. The sequence goes on from JBEGKW010000012.1 coordinate 24,835, forward strand.
CTGCTCAGGCAATCAGCAAGGTAGTTGCGCAGTGCGAGGTCAAAACCATTGAGCTGCAGGACACTTTGTTGCGCATCGCTAACCGTCGGGTCGATAACACCATCGATGACCATGTGCGAGATGTTTTTAGGGAAGAGCGCTGCGTAAGTTTCACCGAGCAGGCTTCCATAGCTGAAACCGAGGTAGTCGAGCTTCGCTTCGCCCATAACTGCACGGATGACGTCCAGGTCCTTAGCCGCCGAAACGGTGTCAACGAATGCCAGCTTGGGGCCGGTATTTTTCACACAGGCTGCAGCAAAAGCCTTGAGCAATGCACGGGATGCCTTTAGGTCTTGAGGAGAGCCGAGCGGGAAACCGTTGTCTTCGTAGAGAAGTTCGTCGGTTTGTTTGGCATCGAAGCACTTGACCCTTGGCTCGCTCTTACCGACACCGCGAGGGTCGAAGCCGACGAGATTGAAGTTGGCTCGCAGGGTCTTGGTGCCGAGGTAGTCGACCGAGTTCAAGATCCAGTCGTATCCGGAGGCACCTGGCCCACCCGGGTTGAAAATGACCGAACCAAGAGGTTTAGCGATATCGGCCGCCCGATAGGCAACCGCAATCGAAAGCGAGCCCTTAGCCGGTTGATTCCAGTTGGTCGGCACCAGTACGTTGCCGCAGAGGATGCGTTTGCCGCAATCCTTCCAGTCAACTTTTTGCGAATAGAACGGGCGCAACGCAGGAGCGATTACCGCATCGACCTTTGCCGTCGGTTTTACGATCGGGGCGAGGCTGGCCTCTGCGCTGGGAGCGGTGCATGCGGTCAAGCTCAAAGCAGCTGCGGTCAATAACGCGATGATTCCCCTACGCAACATGGCTATCCCCTTTTGATTCGAAGGCTAACACCAAGAGACTCGAGCACCATTAGGTCGCGAACGTTTCGATCGATTCGCAATCTAGCCTTGGCAATCGCTTCGAGCTTCTCAATCGTCTGAGCGGGAGTAGTTAGCTGAGCCGCCTCGGTGATTTGACTCAAGAGTTCGGCATTAATAAGTGGCGTCTGCGCGTTGATTTGAAGTGTCAGCACATCTCGATAAAGCGACAGCAAATCAACCAGGATGCGGTCAATGCCATCGCGCAAGCTGCGAGTTGCCCGGCGTTTCTGAGCTTCTTCGAGGGCCTTCAGGTCAGACTTCATGTTGTTTGGAATTGCGTCACCGGGTTGCAGCCCCATGGTGCGAAGCGCCGCGTTACGCTCTTCCAAGTCGCGCTCGGTGGTGAGGGCCTCGGCATCCTTCTTGGCGATATCTAGCCAACGCTCTGCGGTGTTGACGGCCGAAGTAACCCCGTTGATTGAGAGTGCAGCTAGCAATGTTTCACGTCGACGACTTCTAGCCTCGTGGCTCGTGGCCAAACGGCGAGCCATTCCGATGTGGCTCTGCGATTCGGCGGCAACTTGACCGGCAAGCACCGGGTCGATTCCATCACGAGAAATAAGCAGGCGCGCAACCTCTTCTACCGCCGGCACCTTTAGGCCAACTCGGCGAACGCGCGAACGAATGGTCGGCAACATGTCGGCTTCGGATGGAGCGCAGAGCAACCAGATGGTGCCGGCTGGCGGCTCTTCGAGTGCCTTCAGCAAAACATTTGATGAACGCTCGATCATCCGATCGGCATCCTCGATGATCATGATGCGAAACTTGCCCATCGAACTGCCGAACTGAGAATCGGCAACCAGAGCGCGCACCTCGTCAATCGAAATGACAACCTTTTCGGTTGAAAGGACGGAAATGTCTGGGTGGGTTCCGGCTTTTGCCAGCGTGCAGCTCTTGCAGGTGCCGCAACCACCATCCGGGCACAGCAAAGCAGCGGCAAATGCATGGGCCAGGTTGGAGCGACCCGACCCCGGTGGGCCGGTCATGAGCCAAGCATGGTGAACACCCTGGTCACGGTGACGAACGGCCAGTTCAAGCTGGGAAACTGCCTCGGGCTGGCCGAGCAAGTCATCCCAGATTGGTGCGGATGCGGTCACTATGCACCCAGCAATTGGCCGACTCGAGCCCTGATCTGTGCCTGCATCTCATCAACCGACTGACGCGCGTCGACAACGAGCCAACGGTTTGGTTCGGCCTTTGCCATGTCTAAGAATGCCTGTCGAACGGCTTCGAAGAATTCGATCTTCTCGCGTTCGAGACGGTCTGGCGCTTCACCGGTCTTGTTTCTGCGCTCGGCAGCTGCGGCGGCGTCGAGGTCGAGCAAAATGGTCAAGTCGGGCAAGAGACCTTCGACGGCAAACATCGAAATGGCTCGAACATCTTCGGCCTTGAGTGCACGACCGGCACCCTGATAGGCAACCGATGAGTCGAGGTAGCGATCGGTGATCACGACTTCGCCGTGTTCAAGCGCTGGGCGAATTTTGGTTGCCACGTGGTGGGCGCGATCGGCGGCGTAAAGCAGAGCTTCGGCACGAGGCGCCACATCGCCCTTGCGGTGCAAAAGAAGATGACGAATTTCTTGGCCCAATTCGGTGCCACCAGGCTCAAGGGTGCGAACGACATCGCGACCCAAGCCATGCAAGAACTCTTCGAGAAGGTCTGACTGCGTAGATTTACCTACCCCGTCGATGCCTTCGAGGGAGATGAAGATCCCTGCTGTCATTACTTTTTCTTTCGGCTGGTTCCGGCCTTGACTACGCGAGTGGTGCCAACCTTTTTGGTTGGCTTGCCAGCCTTTGCAGGAGCCTGACCAGGCTCTAGACCTAGTTTCTCACGGCGAATAGCCAAAAGTTCGAAGGCTTGGTCTGGAGACATTTCTTCGAGATTTTCATCCTTCGGAACGGTCGCGTTGACCGCACCATCGGTGACATACAGACCGAACTGGCCCGTCTTTGCCACAACCGGCAAGCCCGAGGCTGGGTCTTCGCCAAATTCCTTGAGCGGAGTTGCCGCGGTGCGACGACCTCCATACTTCGGCTGGGCAAAGATCTCGAGGGCCGCAGGAAGGTCGAGGGTAAATAGCTGGTCTTCACTGCCGAGCGAACGAGAATCTTTACCCTTGCTTAGGTAAGGGCCAAACTTGCCGTTCTGAGCGGTGATTTCAACGCCCGACTCAGGGTCAACACCAACCACGCGAGGCAACGAAAGCAACTGGATGGCGTCTTCGAGAGTCAGAGTTTCTGGGCTCATGCTCTTGAACAGCGAGCCGGTCTTCTGCTTTGCAGCCTTCGGGTCATCCAAGACTACGTAAGGGCCGTAACGACCATCCTTGAAAAGAATGTCGAAGCCGGTGACTGGGTCTTGGCCCATGACGCGGTCGGTGATGATTGGTGCGTCGATGAGCTGCTGGGCTTTTTCGACGGTCAACTCATCTGGGGCCAGGCCCTCAGGGATGTTCACAATACGGCGACCATTTTCGTCTGCACCTTCAGAACCTGGCTCAACCATGATTTCGATGTATGGGCCGTACTTGCCGGTGCGCAAGGTGATGTCGTCATTGATAGCAATCGAGTTGATTGCACGTGGGTCGCTGTCGCCGAGGTTTTCAACGGTGTTGCGCAGACCCTCCTGCTTTCCGCCGCCGAAGTAGAACTCCTTGAGCCAAGCGCTGCGGTCGAGGTCACCCTCGGCAATGCGGTCGAGGTCTTCTTCCATCTGAGCGGTGAAGGCGTAATCGACCAGCTTGCCGAAGTTTTCTTCGAGGAAGCGAGTGACCGTGAAAGCAATCCATTCTGGAACCAAAGCTTGACCACGCTTCGATACGTAGCCCTTATTCACGATGGTCGAGAGAATCGCGGCATATGTAGAAGGGCGGCCGATGCCGTCTTCTTCAAGAGCCTTGACCAAACTCGCTTCGGTGTAACGCGGAGGCGGGCTGGTCTGGTGGTCTTTGGCGGTTACTTCAAGAGCCTTCAAAGCCTGACCAACGGTTAGATTAGGAAGCTTCGATTCGCGTTCGCTGCTGTCTTCTTCGTTGCGAGTTTCGTCGGTGCTCTCTTCATAGGCAGCCATGAAGCCTCGGAAGGTTACGACGGTTCCCGAAGCGGTGAACTCGGCGGTGCCCCCATCGGCCAGTGGCCCAACGGTGATCTTCGCGGTGGTGGTCGAAACCTTGGCATCTTCCATCTGGGATGCGACGGTGCGCTTCCAGATCAGTTCGTAAAGGTCGAGCGCTCGACCGCTGAGAACACGCGAGAGCTCGGCCGGGGTCTTGAATACCTCACCGGCAGGACGGATAGCCTCGTGCGCCTCTTGGGCACTCTTGTTTTTACCCTGGTAAACGCGCGGCTTGTCTGGAACAAACTGGCTGCCGAACATCGATGAAGCCTGCGAACGAGCGGCATTGATTGCCTGCACCGAAAGAGTCGGTGAGTCAGTTCGCATATAAGTAATGTGACCCTCTTGGTATAGCGACTGTGCAGTATCCATGGTCTGCTTGGCAGACATGCGAAGTTTGCGCGATGCCTCCTGCTGCAGAGTCGAGGTAGTGAATGGTGCAGCCGGGCGACGGGTGCTCGGCTTCGACTCAACCGAAGCAACGGTGATCTTTGCCTGTGGGCTTCGCATCGATTCGGCGAGCGCCTCGGCAGCCTTGCCATCTAGAAGCAACACATCGCCGGTGAGCTTGCCGTTGTCGTCAAAGTTTTGACCGGTCGCGATGCGCTTTCCGCCAATGCTCTGAAGCTTGGCGGTGAATTGAGGTTCTCCGGCAGCCTGCGGGTCAAGTAGCGCTTCGACGTCGTTGTAGCTCGCCGAGACGAAAGCCATGCGTTCACGTTCGCGCTCGACAACCAAACGCATTGCCGGAGACTGAACGCGACCGGCACTAAGACCACGGTTGATCTTGCGCCATAGAACTGGTGAAACTTCGTAGCCGTATAGACGGTCAACGACACGTCGGGTTTCCTGAGCCTGAACCAGGTTTTCATCAACGGCACGTGTGTGTTCTAGCGCACCCTGAATGGCTTCCTTGGTGATCTCGTGGAACACCATGCGCTTGATCGGCACCTTTGGCTTGAGCACTTGTAGCAAGTGCCAAGCAATTGCCTCTCCCTCGCGGTCTTCATCTGTTGCGAGATAGAGCTCCTCAGCGCCAGCGAGGGCTTTCTTTAGGTCGGTTACTGTTTTGTTCTTACCCGCCGAGATTGCGTAATACGGCTCAAAGTCGTTTTCGATATCAATCGAGAACTTACCGAGCGAACCCTTTTTCTTTTCAGCTGGCAGGTCTTTAGGGTCGATAAGGTCACGGATGTGACCGATCGACGCGAGAACGGTGAAGTCATCGCCAAGAAATTTGGCAATCGTCTTGGCCTTGGCAGGCGACTCAACGATTACTAGCTTGTGGCTATTTGCCAAAGACTTACTCCTCTTTATAGGTGGCTTCGCATTAGTTGCTCGGCCCCGCTCTTGCACTTGCGTTTAGAACTATACCCATGCTCTTAACTTGCAAGTTAACAAATGCTTCGAATCCGACAATACGACACTCGTCAAGATTCGCCATATTTTCGAGCGCCACGGCTTTGGCAATTTCGCACGGATACCCAACCGTCAAACCCCTGAGCGCATCATCGGCAGCGAGCGCAGCTGAGTCGGCCGCGGCGTCTAGTCTGGCCTGCGTCAATGCCTCCAACGCAACCACTTGAGCAGCACCAAAACTGGCAATGCAAGCGAAAATCACCGCGAGTGCCAGAACTGTGCCAGACCCGCGATCGAATCTGAGGCGCATTCAGAGCCCTCCCTTTCGCGCACACTGGCGCTCACTCACTTCGATACCTGGCAGTGACGAAATTGTGAGGTTCTTAGACAGCGTGACGCACAAGAAGTCTTCGAGGTATTCGAAATCGAGTTTGAGATTCGAGTTGGTCTCTCTTGCGAGATCTCTTATGTTCTGCTCGGAGTCTCCCCTACCGAGCGATCTTGCAAAGGATGCAGCAGACGCGACCAACTTCAGCCTCTCGATCTGCAAACCGAACCCACCCAGCGAAAGAACAAGAACCAGCACCACCGAAGGCATAGCAATCGCCAGCTCCGCGGTAACCGAACCTCGCTCTCCCCTGCGCGACAAGTGCACTATTGAGCGGGTGTTGCGCTCGCGTTTGGGTTGGTGAAAGTGAGAGCACTCTTCACCAAGTCAAACAATATTGTGCGAACTTCATCGCTGCGCATGATCACCACGAGCAAGCCGGCAAAACCAACTGCCGCCATCGTTGCGATGGCATACTCCGCGGTGGCGGCTCCGGTTTCATCTGCGAGCGCTTTCTTGTAGTTCATCTCTTTCTCTTTCTATTTATGTGCCAATAACCCGATTGCTATCGGCGCGACGGTGCAAAGAATGAAGGCCGGTAAGGTGATCAAACCGAGTGGCATCATCAACTTGACCGATAACTTGGCCACCTTTGTAGCCTCACGATGCTGCTGGCTTTCACGCCTTATCTGAGAAGCCGAATCCAGCAAAGCTAAGAGGGATGCACCCCGATCACGATTGAGTTGGGCAAAACGGTTTATTTCACTAACGGACTCATCCAGATCGAATTCGGGCATGCTTCGATGAAAAGCCTCTTTGGTGAGATGAATCGCCTGAGATATCGGAAGGCCGGCAACCAAGGCAAATCTGATCGCTTCGATGAAGATTGCTGGGTCGGTTTCGGAGATTTCAGCTCTCGCCAATATTTTTCGGCTGCAGTAATGCCCAAGCACCAACAGACCCACTCCAATGGCAAACGCGATAAATGCCAATGGTTTGCTTGCAATCGCACCAATCGGATTTAGGCCGAAACATTGGGCCAGAGCAAGACAGGCGATTGGAAGTAGGTTCACGAGCCTTGCCGTTGCACGAGGCCCGGCAAAAGCTAGCTCGATTTCTCGGCGGTGTCGATCGGCAAGCGCGAAGGTGCGACTTAGGTTATTCATCGCATCGGCGATCGGCCCTCCACTTTGCTCGGCCACATCCCAGATGACCTCAAACTGCTTACGGTGACTTTCTTGCATCCGCTCAAGCCGATCTCGAAGTGAAAGGCGGGCTTCAGAAGCTGGAATTCCGGCGCGAACTAAGCCGGCCAACTCTAGAACCACTGGATCGCCGGTCACGAGAGCGGCCCAATTCGCAAAACACGCCTAACCCCGTTGTGAACTCCAAGAAAGATGACCCAGTCGATCGCCGCCTTAACCTGGGCCAGCATCTCATCAGCTGGCATCTGACACTGCCAACCGATTGCCGAAAGACGACTGGTCACGCTTTCAAAACTGTTGGCGTGCAGCGTTGCACCACCACCGGCATGCCCGGTGTTTAGCGCCTGCACCATGGTTAGCAACTCGGCCCCGCGTACTTCACCAACTGCGATTCGATCGGGCCGCATGCGCAATGCTTCTCTGAGCAAACGGTCGAGGGAGATTTCGCCGGCACCCTCGTTGTTTGCCTGTCTGGTCTGTAGAGATATGAAATGCGCCGAATCGAGCGCTATTTCACTCACATCTTCTATAGCGATGATGCGCTCAGAAACGCATTCGGCGAGCATTGCCCGCAACAGGGTCGTCTTGCCAGCACCCGCGGCCCCAGCGATCAAGAAGTTTTGCCGATTGTGCAAAATGCTCTGAAGAAGCTCGAGTTCAAAAGCGCCAAACATGCCCGTTCTAGAGAGTTCTTGAAGACCGAAGTGTCGCTCGAGGTGAATACGGATGGAAATCAGGGTCTTTGGGTGACAGGTTGAAGCCAACGCGGCGTGCACTCGGATATTGCCGCCAATCGAAACATCGGCAAACGGGTTCGCCTGATCTAAGTGACGTCCACCAGAAGCAATCAAATCTTGAGCCAAGCGCGCGATTTCAGCGGCGGCGTCGAAGGGAGAGTTGACTGGCTCGAGCCGACCAGCGGTTCGCTGCACCCACACTTGCTCATGCCCGTTTATCAGGACATCGGTCACCCCTGGTGTCGCAATAAGCGCCGCCAACTTTGGGCCAAGGATGTCTGGAATCACAAAAAACAGGTTCGCCGACTCGCGCGAGCCGGGTCATCCGTGGAGAAGAAAATGTGCAGAAATTAGGGGGCCCCAGCCTCTGGGGGGAGAGACTGGGGCCAGGCGATACCAGATTGGGGGAATCGGTATCGCGGGTTAGCCACTAGTGCTAACAGTTAAATAATAAGTGTTGCGATTGGGAATACATTCCCAAACTTGCGAAAAACTTTGCTTTTTATCTGGCAAGATAGCGAATGGTTAGTAACAACTAGGAGGACAATGATGTCTGCCGGTCACGAGATCGATAACCTGCTTCACGAAGATCGTCACTTTGCACCAACTCGAGAGTTTGCTGCACAGGCGATCGCCCAGCCCGCTCTTTATCAGGAAGCCAAGGCCAACCGCCTTGAGTTTTGGGCTAACCAAGCCCGATACCTAGAGTGGGCAAAGCCATTCACCCAAATCCTTGACTGGAGCAACCCTCCATTTGCCAAGTGGTTTGCCGACGGCGAATTGAATGTCTCTTACAACTGCCTCGACCGACACGTAGTCGCCGGCAACGGAAACCGTGTAGCGATCTACTTCGAGGGTGAGCCTGGCGACAGCCGCGAAATCACCTATGCCGAACTAACCGCACAGGTCAAGAAGGCCGCCAACGTCCTAACCGAACTAGGCATCAAGGCCGGCGACCGTGTCGCCATCTACATGCCGATGATCCCTGAAGCCGTGATTGCGATGCAGGCAGTCGCCCGCATCGGTGCGATTCACTCGGTTATCTTCGGTGGTTTCTCGGCCGAATCTTTGAGCAGCCGAATCGAAGACGCCCAGGCAAAGCTTGTGATAACCGCCGATGGTGGTTATCGCAAGGGACGCGCCAGCGCTCTAAAGCCAGCCGTTGACGAAGCACTATCTGAGGGTCGTTGCCCATCGGTCGAAAACGTACTCGTGGTCAAGCGCACTAACCAAGAGGTCGGCTGGGTCGAGGGCCGCGACATCGACTGGTCACTAGCGATGGCTGAGGCGAGCGACGAGCACGAGGCCAAGGCCTTCCCTGCCGAGCAGCCACTATTCATCCTTTACACCTCGGGCACCACCGGTAAGCCAAAGGGTATTTTGCACACCTCGGGTGGTTACCTAACCCAGGCCGCCTACACCCACAAGAACGTCTTCGACCTGCACCCAGAGTCAGACGTCTACTGGTGCACCGCTGACATTGGCTGGATCACCGGTCACAGCTACGTCGCATACGGCCCACTGGCCAACGGTGCATCCCAGGTGATCTATGAAGGCACCCCGGAGACCCCAGACTGGGGCCGCTGGTGGAGCATTGTGCAAAAGTACGGCGTGAGCATTCTTTACACCGCACCTACCGCAATCCGCAGCTTCATGAAGATGGGTAGCCAGGTTCCAAGCCAATACAACCTTTCAACGATTCGCGTTCTAGGTTCGGTTGGTGAACCAATCAACCCAGAGGCATGGATGTGGTATCGCAAGGTAATCGGCGGCGGTCACGCCCCGATCGTTGACACCTGGTGGCAGACCGAAACCGGCGGCATCATGATTTCGCCGCTACCTGGCATCACCACCCTCAAGCCAGGCTCGGCTCAGATTCCACTACCAGGCATCGAAGTCAAGATTTTGGATGAAGAGGGAACCGAACTCGACCGCGGACACGCAGGTCTCTTGACCATCACCGAACCTTGGCCATCGATGTTGCGCGGAATCTGGGGCGACCCAGAGCGTTTCGTCGAGACCTACTGGTCGAAGTTCGACGGAATCTACTTCGCTGGCGACGGCGCGAAGTGGGACGAGGAGGGTGACCTCTGGTTGCTCGGCCGCGTTGACGACGTCATGAACGTTTCTGGTCACCGCCTTTCAACCGCAGAGATCGAATCGGCCCTCGTTTCACACGAGTTCGTTGCCGAAGCTGCAGTGGTTGGCGCCAAGGATGAGACAACCGGCCAGGCCGTGGTTGCATTCGTGATTCTGCGTCAAAACCAGCTAAACAACGCTGGTTCAGACGCCGACGTGAGCAAGATTCTTCGCGATCACGTGAGCAAGGAAATTGGTCCAATCGCACGACCTCGCACCATCATGGTCGTTGCCGAATTGCCAAAGACTCGTTCGGGCAAGATCATGCGTCGTCTGCTTCGTGACGTTGCAGAAGACCGCCCAATCGGTGACGTAACTACACTCGCTGACACCGCCGTGATGGACATCATCTCGGGCAAGGTCGCAGCAGGAGCAAACGACTAAAGTCGCCTAGTTATTGAAAAACCCCAGTCATTCGACTGGGGTTTTTCAATTGGTGAGCTGCGGTGAGGCAGCACATCCGTGGATTATTCGAACTCGACCACGATCTCAACCTCGACGGCTGAATCGAGCGGCAAAACCGGCACACCTACAGCCGAGCGGGCGTGAATGCCCTTGTCACCGAAGACTTCGCCGAGGAACTCGCTGGCACCGTTGATGACGCCCGGCTGGCCAGTGAATGCAGGAACCGAAGCCACGAAGCCAACTACCTTGACGACGCGGGTAACGCGGTCGAGGTCGCCGATGGCAAGTTTCACCGCAGCTAGAGCATTCAGGGCACACAACTTGGCAAGGTCCTTGGCAACGGCCGGGTCAACCAGGCCCTCGCTAGTACCAACCTTTCCAGCAGCTGGCAACGCGCCAGCCACGAAAGGCAACTGCCCGCTCGTGAAAACTAGGTTGCCAGTGACTACCGACGGAACGTAGGCGGCTACCGGCTTGGCTACCTCTGGAAGCGGGTGACCGAGCTCAATTAGGCGTGCTTCGATTTGTGACATGCAGGTTATCCTTTCG
>JBEGKW010000013.1:0-27982 GCA_041183865.1 Actinomycetota bacterium
CTTGCTTGCAGTGGTAGCCGAGAACAGCATGGTCTCTTCGTCGATGTAAACGGCTGCGGCACCCTGTGCCTGCTGAGCCAAACGACCGGTTTCGAAACGGATTACGCGCTTGCCGAATTTTCCGTTGTCGATGATTGCTTCTGTTGCTTTGATTTCTGGACCTTCCATGGTCCCTCCTCTTTTTCCTCTGTGCACGAGAACGCCAGGGCCAAATGAAATTGGCCTAGAACTGGTTATTTCGTGCGTGAGCGTTCGCGGCAAGTTAACTTGCCCACATTGGAGGGATGCCCTGGTCTGCAGTAGAAAATCTTGAACCCATCAAGGAGTAATCAAGACCCACAACCGAAGACCAGCAAACCTGCCACGTCGCTCTAGTTCAAGGCTAACAGACTGGGGCGACAAAGGCTAGAAGGCCAAGGATGAACATCCGGTTAAAGCAAATCGCCCGGACTATAGCCCGGGCGATTTGAGAAGACTTTTCGCGATTAGCGACGAAGACCTAGACGCTCTAGGAGTTCGCGGTAACGCTTGATGTCAACCTTCTGCAAGTAACCGAGAAGACGACGACGCTGACCAACAAGGATAAGTAGGCCACGACGTGAGTGGTGGTCGTGCTTGTGCTCCTTGAGGTGCTCGGTTAGGTCCTTGATTCGCTTGGTTAGAACAGCGATCTGAACTTCTGGAGAACCAGTGTCGCCTGGGTGAGTTGCGTACTCGTTGATAATTGCGCTAATGACGGGATGTCTTAGCTCTCTTTATCCGCGGCCGATACACGGCAACCTGACGAGTCTAGCCGAATTTACTCGGAGGCGCTAGTCGCGGCTTCGCTCGACTCTGCGTATTTATTGCCTTGAGCGGCGGTTTTGGTGGCCTTCAGGTTCAAAACCAACTGGAAAATACCGACTGCCAGGAATAGCAGTAGCGACGGAACCAGAGGCAACGCGGCAGCAAGCAACTGCTCATCACTGGCAGTGGCCAGGTCAAGCTTTGAGTTTGAAACGGCAAGACCTCCACCGAGGAATAGCGCTATGAACGGGATGATGTAGAGCCCCAGCCACTTGCCCGAGAAGCCGGCGTCGTGGAAACGGCGAACGGCAATGGTGAGATTTGGCAAGATCAGGGCGATGTTGGTGATCAGATACAGTGGACCGCCCGATGTCATCCCCATGCCAGTAGTGCCGGAAGGTGCGATAAAACTGTCAAAGGTCGTTGTGACAACGTTGAGCAGAACGTTGAACAGGTAGAAGTACCAAAATTCGGTTCGAGTCGCGGTTCCCTTGAAGTTTGAATAGTTTTTTAGACCCGACTGAACTGCGCCTGCGAATGTCATCTTCATATCCCCAGAATATGCCTGATTTTGTCGAGGTCACGGTTGATTTCATCCACAAGAGCCTCAACGCCATCGAACTTTGCCGATGGTCGAATGAAATCGACGTATTCGAGGGTGACGATCTTGTCGTAAAGATCGAGATCCTTACGGTCTAGAACGTGTGATTCAACCAAGCGAGGTACCGCTTGAAAAGTCTCGTTGATACCTACTGAGTGAGCCGCGGGATAGCGAACGCCATCGGCTATCAACCAACCGGCGTAGACCCCATCTAGTGGAAGGTAACCTTCGGCGTCGCGTGACATGTTGGCGGTCGGAAAACCAATAGTTCGACCGATCTTCAAACCGTGTTCGATCACACCGACAGTGGTGTGAACTCTTCCGAGCAGTCGCGAGGCCTGAGCAACATCGCCTAGATCTAGCAACTCACGAATGGTCGAAGTAGAAACCTTGATGCCATTCTCGGTGGCGCTAGCAATCACGCGCACTTCGAAGCCAAACAGCTGACCCAACTCGTGAAGCAGAGCGACGTCACCTGCTCCCCCGGCCCCAAACCTGAAGTCCTCACCCACGATGACCACCTTGGCCTCTAGAGCTTCGACCAATACTTCGGTCACGAAGTCGGCGGCAGGCTGCTTGGCGAGCTGTTCGTCGAAGGCCAGAGTAACTAGGGCGTCAACCCCAGCAGCGGCCACCAAGGCCGACTTCTGGTCAGGGCCAATCAGCGGCCACTTCAGGTTGCTTGGGTTGAGCAATGCATCCGGGTGGCGATCGAAGGTCACCAGAACGGTTTTCAAATCATGCTTCGTGCCGGCGGCACGGAGTTCGGCAATCAGAGCCTGGTGGCCACGGTGAATGCCATCAAACTTGCCGATGGTAACCGCGGTTGGTCCGAGCGCGCGAGCGCCTTCGAGATTGTTGAATGAGAGCATTAGTTCTTCTTTGACTTACCCAACCAGATCAAGCCGAGAACCGGAAGCGCAACGGGAACGAAACCGTAGGCGATACCGAAGAAAGACCAAACCGTTTTGACTAACTTGCCGTTGTAGGTGAAAGCCTCTGGCCAGATGACGCTGGCCGCGCCGATCAGCAAAACCCCGGTCAATTCGATTATGACGGCAACATAAGCAACCCTGCGCCAAGCTCCGGTCGAACGAGCCAGCGCAATCGTGGCAACGATGTACACGAGCGCCGAAAAGATTGATAGCGAGTAAGGCAGTGGCGCCTCGTTGAACTTGGCGGCGAGTTCGTAACCCGCGCGACCAGTGGCAGCTAACGCGAGTACGGCATAGGCCGCGATAAGTAGTCGACCAATGCCGAGTGAGCGCTTCGTGGTTGCCATGCCAATAGCCTAACCGAACCAGATTTGATGCATTCTGGCCAGCATGATGGCGACGGTTAGCGAACCGACAGCCAACACGTATACCGACCAGCGAGTGCGTTCAATCAGAGCCCAAAAGGCTGCGCCGAGTGGCACGATCAAGGCAACCAGGATGTAGGCAAAAAACTCGATGGTGTCACCCTTGGCACGAGCGCCGCCAACCACCACGATGATTGACGAAATCAACTGAACCAGCAAGCCGAGTTCAACCGCCGCAATGAAACCGAGCGAAATCAGGCTTGGCTTGCGCTTGGCCAGCCCGAAACCGATCAAGACCAACCCAATCGCGACAGCCAGCCAGGCTTGAATCTGAAAGAAAATCTCGATCATGCGGCTATTCTCCATCCTGGCCGGGTGCGAAAACAACCAAAGACTTGGCAGCACTGCCCGACTTCGTGAGCATCGCGACCAATGAACCGTCGGCGGCAATTGCCGCGGTAGGCGCGATCTCAGTCTCGGCAACCACCTTGAGGCGCTTTCCGTGGCGCAGGTCAATCACTTCTTGGTCGCTTAGCTCGCGAACCGAAAACTGCTGCGTGGCAGCTTCTTCAATTGGCAGCACCGAGAGCTTCTCCGCGGTAAGCCCTTCGAGACCCTGGGCCTGCTCAATCAGGTAACTGCCAATCTTGGTGCGGCGTAACGCCGTTAGGTGACCGCCAACTCCCAGTGCAGAACCTAGGTCGCGGGCCAGGGCACGGATGTAGGTGCCAGACGAACAATCGATAACGGCATCGAAGTCAAAGAAGGTGTTCTCCCCCTCGGTGATAAGGCGAGGTTCGCCAGTGATTTCGAAGCGGAAAATCGTGATTGGTCGCGCCTTGAGTTTTACTTCATCGCCGGACCGAACCTTGGCGTAGGCGCGTTCGCCATCCACCTTGATCGCGCTGACCGAGCTGGGCACCTGTTCGATGGGGCCGCGCAAAGCATCCAAGGCAGTTTCAAGTTCGGCAAGGCTGAGAGCTCTGACGACATCCGGGTTTGCGACTGCGGTGAATTCGGATTCTTTGTCGTCGGTGATTGTCGATGCGCCTAGGCGGATCGTGGCCTCATAAGTTTTGTTTTCGCCGACCAAAAAGGTCAGCAGTTTGGTGGCGGAATTCACACCAATGAGCAGTAGGCCAGTGGCCATCGGGTCTAGCGTGCCCGCGTGTCCAACCCGACGGGTGCCCGCCAACTTGCGAAGGCGAGCAACCACATCGTGACTGGTCCAGCCAGAAGGCTTGTCGATTAGAACAAGACCAGAAGACATTTAGTCTTCGTCCTCTTCATCCTCGATTTTGCGTGGCTCTTTATATGGGTTTTCTTCGCCGGCCCAGTGAGCCTCGGCCGCCAACTTGGCAACCTGAGCATCACGAGCGCGCGCTTCGGCTAACAAGTCGTTCATGGCTGCAGCGGTCTCTGGGATTTCATCCGGAATGAACTCGATGGTCGGGGTTAGGCGAATCGAAAGGTTGTGACCAACCTCGCGACGCACCAAACCACGATTCTTTTCAATAATTTCGGCAGAGCGCTTCTTCTCTTCGGCACTGCCATACACCGTGTAAAAGATGCTGGCGTGCTGAAGGTCAGGAGTGACCTTGACCTCGGTGATGGTGACAAAACCCAAGTCTGGGTCCTTTACGGCGCGTTCTAGCGCCTCTGCCACCAACACCTTGATGCGTTCGGCGAGCTTTCGAGCTCGTGCGTGATCAACCATTACGAATCCTTAGACGCGAGGCTTTTCGCGCATCTCGAAAGTCTCGATGATGTCTTCAAGCTCGAGCTCGTTGAAGCCAGCAAGTCCGATACCACACTCGAAGTCAGTCTTGACTTCGGTGGCGTCATCCTTGAAGCGCTTTAGCGATTCGATCTTGAGGTTGTCAGCGATGACCTTGCCGTTGCGCAAGACACGAGCCAAAGAGTTTCGCTTGATCGAGCCTGAGCGAACGATCGAACCAGCAATGGTTCCGACCTTCGAAGACTTGAACAGTTCGCGAACCTCTGCGGTGCCGAGTTGAGCTTCTTCGTACTCTGGCTTGAGCATGCCCTTAAGAGCCTTCTCAATGTCATCAAGCACTGCATAGATGACCGAGTACTGACGAACGTCGACGCCCTCGCGGTCGGCACGCTCCTTGGCCTTGTTGTCTGGCTTGACGTTGAATCCGATGATGATTGCATTGTCAACGGTTGCAAGGTTGACGTCAGATTCGGTGATCGCACCAACACCACGGTGGATGATGCGTAGCTGAACTGAGTCGTCAACTTCAATCTTGAGAAGTGAGTCTTCAAGAGCTTCAACAGCACCAGAAACGTCACCCTTGATGACCAAGTTGAGTGACTCAACCTTGCCGTCTTCGAGTGCCTTGGTGAAGTCTTCGTCACGCTTCTCAGCGATCTGACGTGCCTGACGCTCGTCGTCGGTAACCACAAAGGTGTCACCGGCGCGAGGAACAGACTGAAGACCGAGAACCTGTACCGGGCGGCTAGGCTCGGCTGCTTCGACAGCAACACCGTTCTCGTCGAACATTGCACGCACACGTCCGTGAGCGGCACCGGCGACGATTGAGTCACCGACGCGCAAGGTTCCAGACTGGATAAGCACGGTAGCTACCGAACCGCGACCCTTGTCAAGGTTGGCTTCAATGGCAACACCACGAGCATCCTTGTTTGGGTTAGCGCGCATGTCTAGGGCAGCGTCTGCGGTTAGCAATACTGCGTCTAGAAGGTCAGGGATGCCCTTACCGGTCAATGCCGATACGTCGACGAACATAACGTCGCCACCGTATTCTTCAGCAACGAGGTTGAACTCGGTTAGCTGCTGGCGAATCTTGGCAGGGTTAGCGCCTTCCTTATCGGTCTTGTTAACCGCGACCACAATCGGCACACCGGCTGACTGAGCGTGGTTCAAGGCTTCAACGGTCTGAGGCATAACGCCGTCGTCCGCTGCGACCACAAGGATGGCAAGGTCGGTGACCTGAGCACCACGTGCACGCATGGCGGTGAACGCCTCGTGACCCGGGGTGTCAATGAAGGTGATCGCACGATCGATGCCTTCGTGCTCAACGTGCACCTGGTAAGCACCGATGTGCTGGGTGATGCCACCGGCTTCGCCGGCGATGACGTTTGAGTTACGAATCGAGTCGAGCAAACGAGTCTTACCGTGGTCAACGTGACCCATAACGGTTACAACTGGTGGACGTGCAACGAGGTCCTCCTCGTCATCGTCGTAGTCGGTTGCAATGTCTAGACCGAAGCCTTCGAATAGCTCGCGCTCTTCGTCCTCAGGTGAAACTACCTCGATCTTGTAACCGAGCTCTTCACCAAGAATCTGGAAGGTATCTTCATCTAGCGATGCGGTAGCGGTTGCCATCTGCCCGAGGTGGAACAGAACGGTGATTAGCTGACCTGCATTGGTATCGATCTTGTCTGCGAAGTCTTGGATAGAAGAACCGCGACGCAAACGAATGACGGTTGAACCATCACCGCGAGGTACTAGTGCGCCACCAAGAGATGGCGCATTGCTGCGCTGTTCGAACTCTTCGCGCTTTGCACGCTTTGACTTACGAGCCTTGCTCTGACCGCGAGCACCGCCCTTACCGAAAGCACCAGCGGTTCCACCGCCAACACCGCGGCCACGGCCTCCGCCTGGGCCTCCGCCCGGACGTGAGAATCCACCTGGTGCGCCACCTGGGGCACCACCCGGTGCGCCGCCACCTGGGCGGGCAAAGCCTGCACCGGCTGGGCGAGGTGCGAATCCACCTGGACGCGGAGCGCCACCGGCACCTGGTGCGCCACCTGGACGACCTGGGCCACCTGGGCGACCTGCACCACCGGCAGGACGTGGGCCGCCTGGGCGACCCATTCCCTGTGATGGAGCGAAAGGATTGTTGCCAGGGCGGCTAATTGGACGTGGAATGCCCATGCCCTGAGCGGCTGCGAACGGGTTGTTGCCCGGACGAGGAATGCCCGGGGTTGCTGCGCTTGGTGCTGCCGGAGCAGCCGGGGCTGCCGGAGCTGGCGCCGCAGGTGCAGCAGGGGCCGCAGCCTTTGGCGCTGCTGGTGCTGCTGGAGACGGAGCTGATGCGACTGGAGCAGCTGGGGCTGCAGGTGCCGCCGGAGCGGCCGGAGCCGGTGCTGCAGGTGCAGCAGGTGCTGGTGCAGCCGGAGCAGCCTTCGGCTCAGCCACTACTGGCTTAGCGTCTGGGAATGCCTCACGAAGCTTTTTCGCAACTGGCGGAGCGATGGTTGATGAACCGCTCTTTACGAACTCACCGAGTTCTTGAAGTTTGGCCAAAGCGACCTTGGAATCGATTCCAAGTTCTTTAGCAATGTCGTACACGCGTGGTAGCGCCACTTTTGTTTCTCCTGTCTGGGGCCTTCCCTAGACAGGGCAGGCCGTTAAAGCTGTTGGGTACTCATTTCGAGTTACTCATTTGCTCATTTCGAGTTACTCATTTGTTTGCCAACATCGTTTCTGCCTGTTCTTTAGTGAAGTTCAAACCAGACGAATCTGGTTGAGCTGAAAGTTTCAAAGCTCGGATGAATGCTCTCCGAGTGATTGCTAACTCTAAACATTCCTGAGCTGGATGAATCCAGGCACCGCGACCGGGCAAAGATTTACGTTCATCGAGAATCAAAACACCTGATTTTTCAACGATTCGCAAGAGATCTGCACGATTTGAGAGCTGGCGACAACCAACACAAGTTCGTTCCATTCTAACCCCTAGATATTGAAAGGGCTAGAGCCTAGTCGCCATCCAGGATGCTGTCAGGCTGAATATCGATCTTCGCGCCGGTCAGCTTTGCGGCCAAACGAGCGTTCTGACCTTCCTTGCCGATGGCGAGTGACAGCTGGAAGTCTGGCACCAAGACGCGAACCGACTTGGTTGCTGCATCGAGCATGTATGAGCTAGAAACCTTGGCCGGCGATAGCGCTTGCGCAACATAGGTTGGCAGGTCATCGCTGTAGTCAACGATGTCGATCTTCTCGTCGTTTAGTTCGGTCTGAACCGCGCGAACGCGCTGACCGAGTTCACCGATGCAAGAACCCTTGGCGTTTACGCCGGCTTCGTGCGCGCGAACTGCAATCTTGGTGCGGTGACCGGCTTCGCGGGCAAGCGAAACGATCTCGACAACGCCACTCGCGATTTCAGGAACCTCCATCGCGAACAACTTGCGAACCAAAGATGGGTGGGTGCGAGAAACGGTTACCTGAGGACCCTTGGTTCCGCGGTTCACGGCGGTCACGAACACACGGATGCGCTTGCCGTGTGAATAGTCTTCGCCTGGCACCTGCTCTTCAGGAGGCATGATTGCCTCGATGGTGCCAAGGTTCACGTAGACCATGTAAGACTTCTGGCCCTGCTGAATGGTTCCGGCAACAATGTCGCCTTCTTTGCCAGAGAATTCGCCGAACAGGCTCTCGTCGTTGATTTCGCGAAGGCGGTTGAAAATGACCTGCTTGGCGGCGGCAGCAGCAACGCGGCCAAAGTTCTCTGGGGTTACCTCGGTCTCGCCGGTCTTGACGCCCTCTTCATCCAAGACGGGTGCGTAGATGTTGACGTGGCCGGTTGACTTGCTGAGCTCGGCACGGGCCGGGTCAGAGTTGCCGACGTGCTTCTGGTAGGCGGCCAGGATGGCGGCCTCGATGATTGACACTAGCTCGTTGAAAGGGATTTCTTTCTCTCGCTCGATGAACTTAAGTACGCTCAGGTCGATGTCCATGAAATGCCTCCAGGCCGCTAGTTAGTTGTCAATTTAGTGAAATGTGGTGAATCCGTAAACGGATTACAACAATTCAGCCAGCACCGAGTCTACCTTGACTGGGCGACGCTCACCAGAGCGGCGATCCCAAAGGTCAACTTCACCCTGCTCAAGACCCTTGCCAACGATGACAATGTTTGGCACACCGATTAGCTCGGCATCGCCAAACTTGACGCCCGGGCTGACCTTCTGGCGGTCATCAAGGATGACCGTCTTGCCCTTGGCCTCTAGCTCTAGGGCTAGCTTTTCTGCGGTCTCGTAAACGACCTCATCCTTGCCCGCGGCAACGATGTAGATGTCGGCCGGCGAAACCGCCTCAGGCCAGATCAGACCCTTGTCGTCGTGGTTGGCCTCGGCCAAGACAGCAATCATTCGGGTGATACCGATTCCGTATGAACCCATGGTCACGGTCACTAGCTTGCCGTTTTCGTCGAGAACCTTTAGGTCTAAGGCTTCGGCATACTTGCGGCCAAGCTGGAAGACGTGACCGATTTCGATTCCGCGTGCGAGTTCAAGCGGACCAGAGCCATCCGGAGCCTCGTCGCCAACTCGAACCTCGGCGATGTCAACGACACCATCGGCGGTGAAGTCGCGACCGGCAACCAAGCCAAAGACGTGCTGCTCAGAAACGTTTGCTCCCGAAATCCAGGCCGAACCCTCAACCACGCGTGGGTCAAGCAGGTAGCGAATCTTGCTGACGCTTTCGAGACCAAGAACGGCCTTGCCATCCTTAACCGGGCCAATGTAGCCCTTGATGAGCTCAGGGTGCTTGGCGAAGTCTTCGTCGTTTGCCTGTTCGATTTCGTTTGGCGAGAAAGCCGCTTCGGCACGCTTAACGTCAACTTCACGGTCGCCAGGTAGGCCGACGATTACTAGTTCGCGCTTGCCCTCTGGTGAAACCAAAGCCATCACGTTGTTCTTTAGCGTGTGCGCTGCTGTCCATTCGGTTCCGTCGGCGCGCTTGTTGTTCTCGTTTGACCAAGCCACGATGCGCTTGATGTTCGAGCAGGCCGGAGTGGCGAGCACTTCGGCAGCAGGCTGACCGGCGATCTCAATCTTTGGAGGCGCAACAGTGACTACGGCCTCAACGTTGGCCGCATAGCCACCCGGCGAGCGCACGAACGTGTCTTCGCCGATTGGGCTTGGTGAAAGGAACTCTTCTGATGCCGAACCACCCATGGCTCCGGCATCTGCCTTCACGATGACATAGTCGACGCCCAGGCGGGTGAAGATGCGCTCGTAGGCATCGCGCTGAGCCTGGTATGCCTTACGCAGACCCTCATCGTCGATGTCGAAGCTGTAGGCATCCTTCATCACGAACTCGCGTCCGCGCAGCAGACCGGCGCGAGGGCGAGCCTCATCGCGGTACTTGTTCTGAATCTGGTAAAGCGCAACTGGCAGGTCTTTATAAGACGAGTAGAGATCCTTCACCAAGAGGGTAAACATCTCTTCGTGGGTCGGAGCCAATAGGTAATCGGCCTTCTTGCGGTCTTGAAGGCGGAACAGGTTGTCGCCGTATTCAGTCCAGCGACCGGTCGCTTCAAACGGTTCTCGTGGCAAAAGCGCTGGGAAGAAAACCTCTTGGGCGCCTGCGGTAGCCATCTCCTCGCGAACGACCTGCTCGATCTTGGCCTTGACGGCAAGACCCAGAGGCAGCCAGGTGTAAAGGCCAGCGCCGGCGCGACGGATGTAACCAGCACGAAGCAAAAGCTTGTGGCTGTCTACCTCGGCCTCGTTTGGATCTTCACGGAGCGTGCGTAGGAACAGGTTTGATAAGCGGATTGGCATGCTGCCATTCTACTTCTGAGCGACGACCACCTGAGGGCTACCAACCAAGGTTGGGTCCATTTCGGCAGCCATGCGGTTTGCCTCTTCAATAAGAGTTGCCACGATCTCGCTCTCAGGAACGGTCTTGATGACCTCACCCTTCACAAAGATCTGCCCCTTGCCATTACCTGAAGCAACGCCGAGGTCTGCCTCGCGTGCCTCACCAGGGCCATTCACCACACAGCCCATTACGGCTACGCGCAGCGGAACGGTTAGCTTCTCGAGACCGGCGGTTACGTCGTTAGCCAGCTGGTAAACGTCTACCTGGGCACGGCCACAGCTTGGGCAGCTTACGATCTCTAGCTTTCGTGGACGAAGGTTTAGCGATTCAAGAATCTGAGAACCGACCTTGATTTCTTCAACCGGTGGAGCAGAAAGCGAAACACGGATGGTGTCGCCAATGCCTTTAGAGAGCAGTGCGCCAAAAGCAACTGAAGACTTGATGGTTCCCTGGAAAGCTGGGCCGGCCTCGGTAACGCCTAGGTGCAGTGGCCAGTCGCCGCGCTCTGACAGCATCTCGTAGGCCTTGACCATGACCACTGGGTCATTGTGCTTTACCGAAATCTTGAAGTCGTGGAAGTCGTGCTCCTCGAACAGCGAAGCTTCCCAGATTGCCGACTCAACCAGAGCTTCGGCGGTTGCCTTGCCATACTTCTGCAATAGTCGCGGGTCGAGTGAACCAGCGTTTACGCCGATGCGGATTGAGACTCCGGCATCCTTGGCGGCCTTGGCAATCTCACCTACCTTGTCGTCAAACTGGCGGATGTTGCCTGGGTTCACGCGAACGGCGCCACAACCGGCATCGATGGCCTGGAAGACATACTTCGGCTGAAAGTGAATGTCGGCGATGACTGGAATCTGAGACTTGCGTGCGATTAGAGCGAGGCGGTCAGCGTCATCCTGGCTTGGCACGGCAACGCGAACGATGTCGCAACCCGAAGCGGTTAGCTCGGCGATTTGCTGAAGTGTCGCGTTCACATCGGTGGTAGGGGTGGTGCACATCGACTGCACAGAGATCGGGGCGTCACCACCGACGGCAACCTTGCCGACCATGATCTGACGGGTCTTGCGACGAGGCGCGAGAGTTGGAGGCGGAGTCTTAGGTAGACCTAGGTTCACTGCAGCCACTTGAGTTGCCCTCTTTCGATTTGCTGTTCACTAATCCTAAAGCGATTAGCGCCCTCAAGCATTCCAACTAGAACGCGATTGGGTTGATTAGATCAGCCAAGATAATCAGGGCACTCATGGCCATCAGCGCAATGAAGACCAACCAAGTCAACGGCATAAGCAGGGCGGTATCGGCTGGGCCTGGGTTTGGCTTGCGCATCAACCTGAACAGCCCCTTCTTGATTGCCTCGTAGATACCACCGGCAACATGACCGCCATCAAGCGGCAATAGCGGCAGCATGTTGAAGGCAAACAAGGCGAAGTTCAAAGAGGCAAGGATGCCGAGCTCACTCTGCAACTTCTGCTCGAAGGTGGCGGTTTTACTGCTTGCAACTTCACCCGCAATTTGACCGATGCCGATTACCGAAACCGGACCATCGGCCTTGCGCTTTTCAGCGCCGAATGTGGATTGACCGACCGAGACGACCTGCTCTGGAAGGTGCAGGATCATCTGACCGACCTGAACCACCGACTGCCCCGAAGCCGCTAACGACTCCCCTAGCGACAACGGG
Source organism: Actinomycetota bacterium (assembly GCA_041183865.1). GTDB lineage: Bacteria > Actinomycetota > Actinomycetes > Actinomycetales > Microbacteriaceae > Rhodoluna. Next base: position 11,957 of record JBEGKW010000013.1, read on the forward strand.
CGAGTTTCGCTAGCCAAGATGATTCCGAGTACCGGCTTTGGAGCCATAACCTGTTTTCCGTCGGCATCGAGCTTGTAGGCGCCGTTTTCAACCACCGGGCGAAGTGCGGTTACCGGTTTGATTCGCAAGTCGACGGTTTTGCCACCAACTTTTAGAACACGAACCTCGTTTTCCACTCCGGCTTTGAGGAGCGAAGCCGAGCCACTCCACGTGTCAATCTGATCTCCATTGATTGCCAGAATTTTGTCGCCAGCCTGGAGCCCGGCGGCTTTAGCCGGTGATGCGATATTGCAAGGCGCAGTTGAGTCACTGATTGGAACGCATGCCGACACCTCGGCGATCGTGGTTGAGGTCTGGGTGATGCCGATACCGCTCAGAGTGATAGTCAGCAGAATGGTTCCGAGGATTAGGTTCATGACCGGCCCGCCGAGCATGACAATCATGCGCTTCCAGACCGGAAGCTGGTAGAACTTTCGGTTCTCGTCGCCAGGACCAACGTGCTCTGAATGTGCATCGCGAGCACTCGCGATCATCTCGCGAAAGAAGCCTTTTTTAGGCTCGGCACCAGGTTTAGCTGGCGGATACATGCCAATCATGGCTATGTAGCCACCCAGAGGAATGAGCTTTAGACCGTATTCGGTCTCGCCAATCTTTTTTGAAAAAATCGTCGGCCCGAAACCGATCATGTATTTCGGAACCTTTACGCCAAAGAGTTTGGCAGGAATCAAGTGCCCGAGCTCATGCCAACCAATCGAAAACCCGATGCCTAGGGCAACAATCAGAATTCCGAGGATGTACAGCACAGATTCGTTCACGTCTAAACCATAACTTTGGATACTGACATTTATCTGCAAGTTTCGCTTGCCCGGCTAAGCGGTTAGCAAGCCTTTGCGATTTGTGCGCTTGCTCGGTCTCGAGCCCAGATTTCGGCGCGCAGCACGCTATCAAGCGAAAGTTCGGTTTCAGGCTCGTGCGCATCGACGACGCGCTGTACTAGGTCAACTATCTGATTGAAGCCAATCCAGCCCGCGTGGAACGCTTCGACAGCCTGCTCGTTAGCAGCGTTATAGACTGCCGGATAGGTTAGGCCAGCCGAACCAACCTGCCGAGCCAGACGAACTGCCCCAAAGACGCTTTCGTTGAGCGGCTCGAAAGTCCAGGTGGCCGCCTTTGTCCAGTCGCAGGCCTTGGCAACGTTGGGAACTCGATCTGGCCAAGACATTCCTAAAGCAATTGGCAAACGCATGTCAGGTGGCGAACACTGCGCTAACACCGAACCATCGACAAACTCAACCATCGAGTGAACCACCGACTGGGGGTGCACGGTGACTTCGATACGGTCGAATGGAATATCAAATAGCAGGTGAGCTTCGATGAGCTCCAGCCCCTTGTTGACCATGGTTGCCGAGTTGGTGGTCACGACCTTGCCCATAACCCAAGTTGGGTGAGCCAACGCCTGAGCCGGGGTTACGCCTTCCAACTGCTCGCGAGACCAACCTCTGAACGGGCCTCCCGACGCGGTCAAAATCAACTTACGAACCTCTTGCGCCGTTCCACCCATAAGACACTGAGCCAAGGCCGAGTGCTCGCTGTCTACTGGAACAATCTGACCGGGCTTGGCAGCCTCGGTAACGAGACGGCCGCCGACAATCAGGGACTCCTTATTGGCTAGAGCCAACGTCTTGCCTGACTTCAAGGTCGCCAAAGTAGGAGCGAGGCCAATCGACCCGGTGATGCCATTAATGACTACATCCGCATCCAAGTCTTCGACCAAGCGAGTGGCCGCTTCTGCGCCCTGAACCGCATCCTTGACACCGAACTTGGCTGCCTGAGCCTGAAGCAAATCTGCATTGTTTCCGGCAGCCAAACCGACCACCTGAAAGCGATCAGGGTTAGCTTCAATGACCTCGAGGGCCTGGGTTCCGATTGACCCGGTTGACCCGAGAATAATGACGCGACGCATGCATCAATCTTGCCACTTTGCTGTGAGTTTCGAGTCGGGGTCAAGGGGTGGGATTTTCGAGGCTTAGACTGGAAGCTATGAGCGAGTTCACCGTCGCGCAAGAGCGCAAAGTTGTCACTTCCATCCCAGGCCCTAAGTCGCAAGCACTGCACCAGCGACGCTTGGATGCGGTATCCGCCGGAGCGGGCGCCGCACTACCTGTCTACATCGAGAAAGCGCATGGCGCGATCGTTGTCGATGCCGACGGAAACCATCTGATTGACCTGGGTTCAGGAATCGGTGTAACCACAATCGGCCACACCAATGCTGGTGTAGTCAAGGCCGTTCAGGAGCAGGTTGCTAACCTGACCCACACACTTTTCACGCTGACTCCGTACGAACAGTACGTCGAGGTTTGTGAACTTCTAAACAAGTACACCCCAGGCAACTTCAAGAAGAAGTCGGTGCTCTTTAACTCGGGCGCAGAGGCTGTCGAGAACGCCGTAAAGATTGCCCGCAAGGCAACCCGCAAGAACGGCATCGTCGTTTTCGACCACGCTTACCACGGTCGCACTAACCTGACTTTCACCATGAACTTCAAGTCAGCTCCTTACGGCAACGGCTTCGGCCCAACCGCACCGAGCATTCAGCACGTACCGATGTCTTACCCATACCGTGACCCACAGGGCATGACCGGTGTTGAGGCTGCACAGCGCTCAATCAACTACATCGAGAAGCGCGTCGGGGTCGAAGACCTCGCTGCAATCGTCATTGAGCCAATTCAGGGCGAGGGCGGTTTCATCGTTCCAGCCGATGGCTTCTTGAAGACTCTCAGCGACTGGGCTCACGCAAATGGCGTGATCGTCATCGCCGATGAGGTTCAGGCCGGCGTTGCACGAACCGGCAAGTGGTTCGCTAGCGAGCACTTCGACGGTTGGGAGCCAGACCTCTTCACCATTGCAAAGGGTATCGCCGGCGGTATGCCTATTTCGGCGGTCACCGGTCGCGCAGAAATCATGGATGCCTCGCACCCGGGTGGCCTAGGCGGAACCTTCGGTGGTAACCCAGTTGCCGCGGCTGCCGCTGTATCGGTCTTGAAGGAGATCGCAGCCGGCGGTGTAATCGAACGCGCTCAGGAAATCGGGAAGCTTCTAGGCGACCGCCTGCACGCTCTCAAGGCAAAGTATCCGGTAGTCGGCGACGTTCGCGGACACGGCGCAATGATGGCAATCGAATTTGTTGAGCCCGGCACTTTGAACCCAAACAAGGATGCGGTCGACAAGCTCGTCAAGCACTGCCACTCAAACGGTGTCTTGGTGCTGAACGCCGGAACCTACTACAACGTGATCCGCTTCCTTCCGCCACTAGCCATCTCGGATGCCTTGCTAAACGAGGCAATCGACGTGCTAGAGGCCGGAATCGCGGCACTCTAAAGATTCAAAAGAAAAACCCCGACCAACCGGTCGGGGTTTTTCTCTATTCAAGTTATTTCTGGCGAGCCAATCGCTTGGCCTTGAGCGAACCACGCACCTGAACGGTGACCACGATCGCGATGGCAAGCAAGAACACAGCTGAACCAACCACGTTTGCCTCGGCCGGGATACCTCGAGCGGCCGCCGTGTAAACGTACTTAGGGAAGGTCATTGCCGGACCAGAGTTGAAGTTGGTGATGATGAAGTCATCGAAGCTCAGCGCAAATGAAAGCAGGGCGGCCGAAAGAATGCCCGGCATCAGGAGCGGGAAGGTGATCTTCCAGAACACCTGCGCAGGCGAGGCGTAGAGATCGCGACCGGCCTCTTCGAGTGCAGGGTCCAGTGATGCCACACGAGCCTTCACGGTTACCACAACGAATGACATACAGAACATGACGTGAGCGATGATGATTGTTCCAATGCCCTTGGCTGCGCCCATGCTGAAGAACTGCGAGGCCAGACCAGCACCGAGAACCACCTCAGGGGTTGCCATTGGCAGGAAGATCAAAAGGCTCACGAATGAACGGGCCTTGAAACGGTATCGAACCAAGGCGATCGCAATCATCGTGCCCAGCGTGGTAGCTAGAACGGTAGAAATCACACCGATCATCACGCTGTTGCCGAATGCCTCACAAACCCCCTGCTGCTTGCAGACGTTGATCCACTTATCGAAGGTGAAGCCGCGCCAGATCAAGTTGGTCTTGAGCGAGTCATTGAACGAGAAGACGAAGGTGTAAGCAATCGGAATCATCAAGTAGACGATTGCGATAACCGAGTAAACAGGGAGGGCATACTTGCCGAGGCTGAAGCGTCTCACAGTAGGTCCTCCGTTCCACTGCGCTTGGCATAGAAGCCAACTAACAAGAGGATGACGCCCATCAGCAGCACCGACAGCGCTGATGCGGTTGGGTAATCGTTCAAAACCAAGAAGCGAGACTCGACGACGTTACCGATCATTGCGGTTTTGGTTCCACCCAAGAAGTCACCAGATGCGTTCACGTAGTCACCGGCAATCGGGATGAAGGTCAGCAAGGTACCCGAGATGATTCCAGGTGCTGTGAGCGGCAGCGTGACTTTCCTGAAGGTGGTAGCCGGTGTTGCGTAGAGGTCAGCGCCGGCCTCCAGCAGGCGCACATCCAAGCGTTCAAGGATGCTGTAAAGCGGCAAGGTCATGAACGGGATGAAGTTGTAGGTCAAACCGAAGATGACCATGAACGGGGTGCCGACTAGGTAGTCGTGCGGTCCAAGGATGCCCACCTGTTGCAAGAAGTGGACGGCTGGCGATTCGTTCGAGAAGATCTGCTTCCAGGCGAAGGTTCTCAACAGGAAGCTGATGAAGAATGGTGCGATGACCAAGGTCAACATCAAGCCCTGAATCAAGGGGAAGCGGCGAGCCTTGACGCCGATGAAGTAGGCCAGCGGGTAGCTGATCAACAGAGCCGCGATTGTTGCAATCAGCGCGTAGCCGAATGAGTGTGAGATTTGTGGCCAAAACTGGGTTACAACCTTGCCGTAGTTCTCGATTGCAAAGCCATAGGCGTAACTACCCATCACACCGCTGCCATCTGGCACCTCAAGCGAGGTGATGATCAGCGAGATTAGTGGGGTCATGAAGAAAAGGCCCAGATAGATCAAACCCGGTAGCAGTAAAAATAGTGCGACCTTGCTCTTCTTGGTTGGCGCGGTTGTGTTTGCCGCACCGCCACCTCCGCCGTGACCGAATGCTGCGAAAGCCATTAGATCACCGAGATTGACTCGGTAGCCGAGTTCTGAGGTAGGTCGCTCAAACCGAAGGTGTGCTCAACCTTCCAGCTGACCCAAACCTTGGCACCAAGCTCGGTGACCGGGCTCTTGCCAACGTTCTGCGCGAACACGGTAACTTCACCGATACCTGGAATTTCAATCAGGTACTGGTTGCTTACACCGGTGAATCGAATGTCGATGATCTCGCCAGGGCCGATTAGGTTCACACCGGTCTGCTGGGCAGGCTCGGACTCGTGGAAGTTCGCCTTTTCCGGTCGAACGCCCACGGCAATGGTTCCGTTGTGCTTCTCGGCACGATCGGTCGGAACGGTGAGCTTATTACCCGAGACATTGATGCTGATCGAGGTCGAGTTCGATTCGGCAACTTCGCCAACGAAAAGGTTTGACTGACCCAAGAACTTTGAAACGAACGCGGTGTGTGGGCGGTCGTATAGCTTCTCAGGCGAGCCCATCTGCTCGATGCGCCCCTTGTTCATAACGGCCACGGTGTCGGCCATGTCCATGGCTTCCTCTTGGTCGTGGGTAACGTGCAAGAAGGTCAAGCCGACTTCCATCTGGATTGCCTTGAGTTCAATTTGCATCTGGCGACGAAGCTTGAGGTCCAGCGCACCGAGCGGCTCATCTAGGAGCAAAAGTGACGGACGGTTGACCAGGGCACGAGCAAGAGCAACGCGCTGCTGCTGACCGCCAGAAAGCTGCTGTGGGCGACGCTGGCCAAGGTGACCGAGCTCGACCAATTCAAGGGCCGCGACGGCCTTTGCCATCGGGTCTTCGACCTTGCGCTGCTTCAAACCGAATGCCACGTTTTCTAGTACTGACATGTGTGGAAATAGCGCATAACTCTGGAACACGGTGTTGACTGGGCGCTCGTGCGGCTTGGTTGCGGTGACATCCTTGCCACCGATGAGAATCTTGCCCTTGGTTGGTTCATCCAAGCCGGCAACTAGACGCAGCGTCGTAGTCTTACCGCAGCCAGAAGGACCAAGCAACGCAAAGAACTCGCCTGCAGGGATGTGCAGGTCGAGGTTTTCGATAGCGGTGAAGCCTGGAAACTCTTTGCGGATGCCAACTAGTTCGAGGTCAGCACCTCGCGCAATGAACTCCTGTGCCAACCTAGCCACCAAGCTTTACTGCCTGGAAGGCGGTGGCGAAATCTAGCTCTTCTTGACCGGTAAGCGAACGGAAGGCCTTAGTGTTCTTCAGGGTCTTGTCAGTTGGGAAGATCAGTTCGTTGTTGGCAGCCTGAGGGTACTTAGCCAACGCGATTTCGCGAGCGCCAACCACCGGCGTGATGTAGTTCACGTAGTTAGCCAGTTCGGCCGCGTTTGCCGGGTCGTAGTAGAAGTTGATTAGCTCTTCTGCGTTGGTCTTGTGAGGTGAACCCATCGGGATTACGAAGCAGTCAGCTGCGATGGTCGCACCAGACTCTGGAATCACGAAGCCATAGACGTCTGAGCCGGCCTCGGTGTTTAGCTGAACGATGTCACCCGACCAAGCAATCGCGGCAATGGTGTCGCCGTTGACTAGGTCTTCCTTGTAGCTGTTGCCCTTGATCTTGGCAATCTGACCACTGGCAACCTGCTTCTGCAAGAAGTCGATCGCATTCTGGAATGCGTCGGTAGTGAGGCTCGCGTCGCTAGTGATGTCGATACCCTGGCTCATCAAGATCAGACCAACAGTGTCGCGCATTTCTGAAAGGACGCCAACGCGACCCTTCAGAGCTGGGTTCCAAAGATCGTCAATGGTTGCCGGAGCTACCTTGCCAGTTGCAGCCTTGTAAGCCTTCTTGTTGTAGGCGATGCCGCCAAGGATGCCCTGGTAAGGCAGAGACTGCTCACGCTTCGGGTCGTAGCTGGCACCTAGATAGGCTGGCTGAACGTTCTTCTTGTTCACCAAAACCGCGTCATCAAACTTCTGGGTGTAACCCAGGTTGATCCAACGCGCTGCCATCCACTGGGTTGGGCAAACTAGGTCGGCACCGATGTCCTGACCGAGAGCCAACTGGTCTTTGACCTTGGCGTAGTAAGTGTCGTTGTCGTCGTAGTCCTCGCGGTACTCGACGGTGATGCCCTTTTCGCTCTTGAAACGCTCTAGGGTCGGGTGGGCACCTTTGTCGTCAAGGTCGATGTAGAGCGACCAGTTTGACCAGATCAAGTTCTTGTCGGTGGCAGAGATGTCTTCTGCCGGAGTCAGCGCCTTCTTGGCAGCTCCTCCACCTGGCGCACAAGCAGCCAAGGCCAAGGCCGCAGCAGTAGCCGACGCACCGGCCAGCGCCGTTCTGCGTGTCATCTGGTGACGGCGAGCCATTTTGACTAGATCGCGCATCATTGGGTCTTCTGGAAGTGGCTTATTCATTGCCAAAACTCCTTCATCGATTTGGGCATTCGCCCGACCAACAAAACCAGAGCACACTAAGTGCGCATCCAAGTGAAATACTGCCACAAATCAGGGGGCTCTCAGACCGAAATTGCCCTTCAAGCGAAGTTTTTTTTAAAAGCCAATCGGGAACTCGAATTCGACCTCCAATCCCGAGGCGTTCTTGAGTCTGGCCTGACGCCAATTTGGCTGACTTTGCCTGGGTTGAAATCGCCCGCGAAATCCAAGTTGACTGAAATCTATGGGGTCCATGTCGCCTATGGCTATCCTCGCCCGCAGGTTAACCAACAAACCTCTCGAGACACCGCTCATCGATTGATTTGTAGCGACCAGATGCAAACCGAGAGAGCGGCCTCGTGCTGCGACTTGCTCAAGCACACTACATAATCTCGGATGCTGCCTGAGTAACTCCCCCAGTTCATCGATCACAATCACTTGGCGACAAAGCCTGCCGCCTCCCTCTAGATAATCTTCGATCGAGGACGCCTGCACCTCAGCTAAAACCTTCTGGCGCCGCATTAACTCGGCTTCGAAGGTGTCGGCAATCTTTAGGGCATTCGTTGCGTTCAGATCGGTGGCCAGAGCAACGACCCTTGGATGCCGTGCAAACCTAGCCAAAGTTGCTCCGCCCTTAAAGTCGATCAGGGCGAGTTCGGTTTGCTCGACTCGGTTTAGCCAACCAGCAACCATCATTCGAAGGAGTTCACTTTTGCCGGTGCCGGTGGCGCCCACGATCAGCAGATGTGGGCCTTCGGCTTCGATTTTGAAGGACAACTCGGCGGAATTTGAGATACCCAACCAGATGGAGTTAGCTTCCTCGCCAGTGAAACCCCTGCCTCGAACCACCTCTAATAGTTTGGGGAAGTCTTCGCGACTTCGATGGGCTGCAAATGCCTCCCAGAGGTAGGAGTGCCACGACTTACGCCAGAAAATTTCTCTTCTCGGGAGCCGATGATCGCCGATCCAGACATCCTTGCCATCGAAATGAGCCGGGCCGGCGAGCTGAAAATCTCGATGATTCTTGATCCACTTGCCGAGTGGCCAAATCGACAAGCTAACGGCGGCGAACACCAGCATTTGCCAGCTGCCCGTGGTGAAACCTTGAACCACTCCAAAGATCAAGGACGGTAAAAACCAAAGACCCTGCATAAAAGAAGATTGGGCCACCGCGCTTGGCGCAATGACCCAATCGATCTAACTTGTGGAAAACCTTTAGTCCCCAATAAAAGACATGACGTGCTTGATGCGGGTGTAATCCTCGAATCCATACTGCGAAAGGTCTTTTCCATAGCCGGAGTGACGGAAGCCACCGTGGGGCATCTCGGCTGCCAACGGAATGTGAGTGTTAATCCACACGCAACCGAAGTTGAGCCCCTTCGAGAAGCGCATCGCGCGAGTGTGGTTTTGAGTCCAAACCGATGACGCCAAACCATACTGAACATCGTTAGCCCAGCGCATTGCCTCGGCGTCATCCTTGAACTTCTGAACGGTCGTGACCGGGCCGAAGATCTCGCTCTGAATGTGCTCGTCGGTCTGCTTCAAACCCGAAAGGACAGTCGCCTCGTGGAAGTATCCGACGGTACCAACACGGTTACCACCAACCTCAATGCGGGCGTGGTCTGGCAGACGATCTATGAAGCCCTGCACTCGTTCGAGCTGGTTGGCGTTGTTCACCGGGCCGAAGAGGATGTCGTCGCGGCTCGGATCACCCGTAGTGGCATTGGCCTTTACCTCGGCGACCAAGAGGGCGATGAACTCGTCGTGCACCGATTCATGGACCAGGATGCGGGTTGCAGCGGTGCAGTCTTGACCGGCATTGAAGTAACCGGCAATAGCAATCTGGGCGGCTGCCTTCTGGAGGTCGGCGTCTTCGAAAACGATGACCGGGGCCTTGCCGCCTAGCTCTAGGTGCACGCGCTTTAGGTCAGTGGCCGCCGACTTGGCAACCTCCATACCGGCACGAACAGAACCGGTGATTGAAACCATCTGAGGAATGCTGTTCTCGATCATTGCGCGACCGGTATCACGAGTTCCGGCGACAACGTTGAAAACGCCCTTTGGCAAGAATTCGCTGGCAATCTCGGCAAGCAAAAGAGTCGAAGCAGGTGTGGTGTCAGAAGGCTTGATGACTACGGTGTTTCCCGCAGCAATAGCCGGAGCGAACTTCCAGACCGCCATGTTGAGCGGGTAGTTCCAAGGCGTGACCTGACCGATGACACCGATAGGCTCGCGGCGAATCCAAGAGGTGTGATCGCGGGCATACTCGCCAGCAGATTTACCCTCCAGGTTTCGGGCGGCACCGGCAAAGAATCGAATTTGGTCCACCGATGGAGCCATTTCGTACTCAACGAGCGTACTTCGAGGCTTACCGGTGTTCTCAGATTCGACATCGGCGGCTTCTTCGGCTCTGGCATCTAGCGCATCGGCAATGCGGAACAGGGCCAGCTGACGCTCACCCGGAGTGAAGTTACTCCACTCCTCGAAACCGGCTGCGGCGGCCTGATAGGCGGCGTCTACATCGGCAGCCGATGAAACCGGAGCTGCCGCATAAACCTGGCCGGTGGCTGGGTTGATAACGTCACTGGTTTCACCTGATTTTGAATCAACGTATTCGCCGTTGACAAAGTTTTGTAGTTTGCGAACCGACATCGCTTAGCTCTCCTTCGAGTGGGTGCTCTTATTGTGAGTCTAATCCGCATTCCGAAGCAAATTAAGTCGATTTGCTTTCATTTCAGTATCAAAATTGCAAATCACCTGCGGATTCATTTGCTAAATGCGTTTTTCACTGACAAAATCGAAGCATGTCTAGGGTTGCACGCACTAAATCTAGTCAGCTGGACGATGTTTCAAAGTTGATCATCGAACAACTTCAGCTTGACGGTCGTCGCTCATACTCTGAAATCGGCAAGGCCGTTGGGCTCTCTGAAGCCGCTGTGCGCCAGCGAGTGCAAAAACTTACCGAATCTGGCGTGATGCAAGTTGTCGCCGTAACCGACCCTATGCAACTAGGTTTCTATCGCCAAGCGATGATCGGCGTGCGCTGTGGCGGAGACACCCGGGCAATCTCTGAATCTCTGGCCGAGATGCCTGAAGTTGACTATGTGGTTATGACCGCTGGAAGTTTTGACATTTTGGTTGAGGTGGTGTGTGAGAACGATGACGATCTCATCGCCCTACTCAATTCAAAGATCCGGACACTGCCCGGAGTGACATCTACCGAAACCTTCGTGTATTTGAAAGTCGCAAAGCAGGTCTACAACTGGGGAACCAGATGATTCCCCTGCAAACCCATATGTAAAGAGTGATATCAAATGGCTATCTGGAATCGAAAGAACGCAGAAACCGCCACCCCGCTACTCGACGCTCGCAAGGCCGGACGAGAAGCAACCCCTGAAATGCTGCAGCAGGCCGCCAAGGACAACATGTTCTTGCAGTTCACACGCCACAGCCCTTTCTACGAAAAGCACGGTGAAATTCCGATCATTACCCGCGCCCAGGGTCACCACTTCTGGGATCAGAACGGCAAGCGCTACTTCGACGGCATCTCGAGCCTCTTCGCTGTAAACGCCGGCCACGGTCGCGAACGCCTAGCCGAAGCTGCGCACAAACAAATGCGTGAACTCGACTACTTCCCACTTTGGTCACACGCACACAAGCCGGGCATCGAGCTGTCTGAGCGTCTTCTCTCATACGCACCGAAGAACATGTCTCGCGTTTTCTTCACTACCGGAGGTGGCGAGGCAAACGAAACCGCCTGGAAGCTTGCCAAGCAGTACTTCAAAATCCAGGGCAAGCCAATGAAGCACAAGGTATTGACCCGATCTGTGGCCTACCACGGCACCTCACACGGCGCCTTGTCGATGACCGGAATCCCTTCGATGAAGAAGCAGTTCGAACCGCTAGTTCCATCAACCTTCCGCGTTCCCAACACCAACTGGTATCGCGCACAGGATCAGTTTGCTACCGAAGAAGAGTTCGGTCTTTGGGCAGCTGACCGAGTCGAAGAGATGATTCAGTTCGAAGACCCAGATACCGTTGCGATGTTCGTACTCGAACCAGTTCAGAACTCTGGAGGTTGCTTCACCGCACCAAAGAGCTACTTCAAACGGGTTCGCGAAATCTGCGACAAGTATGACGTTCTCATCGTTGCCGACGAAACCATCGACGCGTTCGGTCGCGTGGGTGAAATGTTTGCGTCTAACCGCTACGACTTCCAGCCAGACATGATCGTTTGCGCCAAGGGCATGACCTCGGCCTACGCTCCAATCGGTGCGCTATTGATGGCCGAGAAACTCTTCGAGCCGTTCAAGCATGGCACTGAGATCTTCCCGCACGGCTACACCTACAGCGGTCACCCAGTTTCGGCTGCTGTGGCACTTGCTAACCTCGACATTTTTGATGAGGAAGATCTCGTCGGCAATGTTCGTCGCAACGAGGGTGAGTTCCGTCGCACACTCGAGAAACTAAAGGACATCGACATCGTTGGCGACGTTCGTGGCGAAGGTTACTTCTGGGCAATCGAACTCGTGAAGGACAAGAACACCAAGGAAACCTTTAGCGATGCCGAATCTGAGCGTTTGCTTCGCGGAATTCTTTCGCACCGCATGTTCGAAGAAGGCCTGTACTGCCGATCGGATGACCGTGGCGACCCTGTGGTTCAGTTGGCACCGCCATTGACCATTGGCCCGGATGAGTTCAACGAGATTGAGCAAATCCTTCGCGGATGTTTGATCGAGGCGCAGCGAGCTCTCTAATCCACCGGATTCACGAACGCCGATTCTGTCAACAGAGTCGGCGTTCGTGCTTTAATCGGAGCAACACTCCCCTAGCCTCCAAGAATGAAGAACATGACTGAAGTAGCAACCCGTTGCTTTGAATCACCAATCGGCAACATCTATCTCGAGGCCCGCAAAAACAAGGTGGTCTTCTTAACCATGGGAGGTCCAAAGGTAGCCGACGCGGGACAGGCATCCGTGCTTGACCTGGCTCAGCAGCAACTGACTGATTATTTCGAAGGCAAGAGCAAGACCCTCGACTTCGCAGTCGAGGTGAGCGGCACGGAGTTTCAGCGGGCCGTCTGGCAGCAGATTGCCGAGATTCCCTTTGGACAAACAAAAACTTACGGCGAAATCGCTGAGGCGATTGGACGCCCGAAGGCGGTTCGCGCGGTTGGCGGCGCCGTCGGCGCAAACCCTGTTCCCCTTGTAATCGGTTGTCATCGAGTGCTCGGCGCTGCCGGAAAAATCACCGGTTACTCAGGTGGCGATGGCCTTCCGACAAAGCGTTGGCTGTTGACCCTAGAGGGCTTGAAGGCCAGGGAATAAGTTGACGCACACCAAAACGTTTGAGGATGGCCTTGAGCGCTGCTCATGGCTCAATTTCGACCCCGTATACATCGACTATCACGACCAGGAGTGGGGCGTTGAGGTTCGAGGTGATCGCGAAATATTTGAACGCATCACCCTCGAGGGTTTTCAGGCTGGCCTATCGTGGATTTCGATTCTGAAGCGCCGCGAAGGGTTTCGGGCGGCATTCCACAAGTTCGAGCTCGAACCCGTAGCGGCCATGACTCAGCACGATGTCGAACGACTAATGCTCGACGTCGGCATCATCAGAAACCGCGCCAAGATTCTGAGCACCATCCAAAATGCAAAACTAATCCTTGAAATGCAGGCTAGAGGCGAGAGCATTAGCGACTTGGTGTGGAGCTTCCAACCCGAGGCCCGTCAACGCGAAGATTTCAGCTGTCTGGCGACTTCCCCAGAATCAACTGCCTTGAGCAAAGAACTTCGGTTGCGGGGTTTTGGGTTTGTCGGCCCGACCACCATGTATGCCATGATGCAAGCCATCGGCATGGTCAAAGATCACGCTCCCGGCTGCTATCGCCGGGCAGAACTGTCTAGTCGAACTACCTAAGTCGCCTCACGCGTGACGATAGTCAGATGCGAACCAGAGACTTCAATCTTTAGGCCAGCTCGACGCGCACATCGCTTCAGATCTGCAAGAGTTTCCGGCGGCTGTTTGGCTGTCAATGCCGACCTAACCAACTGCCCCTTAGCCTTTTTATTGAAGTGGTTGAGAGTGGCACGCGTACCATCCTCATATTCAACTTCGACCGTGGCCGTGTAGTGCTCAACGTCGGCCGGAATCGGAGCGAGTTCGGCGTAGGCCTTAGAGCGAAGGTCAATTATTAGACCGCCGGTAAGGCGAGGCCAGATGGCCAGATGGGCTTCTGACCAAAGGTTCTTGAGGTTTAGACCGTTGAGATTATTCGTCGATGAAAGCTTGTATTCGGGAATCAGATCGGTGGAAGGAATCAAGCCAAACAAAGCCGACTGAATCAATACGGTCGACTTCGCGCGCTTGACCTCATCCGGGGTAAGGGTGCTATTCGCGGTGGGGCTACCCTTCAACCCGCGACCGTGCAAGGCCGAGTAAAGGGTGCCGGTGTAACGGTCGAGCGCTCGCATTGTCGGAGCAGTTAATAGCGTGCGGTCACCATGTGCTTCTAGCACCGCTTCACGCGCCTTGTTGAGACCTCCGAAGGTCAACGCCACCTGATCAATGCTGAGTGCGCCCCCACCAGACGACTTGGTCTCGGATGGCGGCAGCAGGAATAACATTCTTCAATGCTAAAGCGCACCGCTGCCAGCGAACGCCATGCCGGAGCATCGATTGGCCGCAATACACTTGAGAAATGGTCAAACTCACCAAGATTTATACTCGCACCGGCGACGAGGGCATGACCGGTCTGAGCGACTTCTCTCGCATTCGCAAGACCGACCCGAGAATCGAAGCCTATGCCGACGTCGACGAAGCCAACTCGGCAATCGGCGTTGCCGTGGCACTAGCCAAGGATGAGTTCGACGCCGACACCCTCGCGCTGCTCATCCAAATTCAGAACGACCTTTTCGATCTTGGCGCCGATCTAGCCAATCCGCTAAACGAACACTACGAATACGACCCGATTCGCATCGAGGAGAGCTGGATAACCGACCTAGAGGCCGCAATCGACCGCTACAACAAAGATCTAGGCAAACTTGACTCATTCATCCTCCCTGGTGGCTCAGGGCTTGCCGCCGGCCTTCATCTGGCTCGCACCGTGGTTCGTCGTGCCGAGCGCGCCACTTGGCATGCAATCGAGGCCTATGGCACCGATCCCGCCAAGAAGGGTCATGGAAACGGTGGAATCAACATCGCAGCTGCCAAGTACCTGAACCGACTCAGCGACCTGCTCTTCGTTTTGGCTCGCTACGCGAATGTCAAACACGGTGGCGACGTCAAGTGGGTGCCGAGCAAGGCTCGCACGAGAAACTTGGTTTAAGCAGAAGACCCCGACCGCAAGGTCGGGGTCTTCTTTTTGAAACTGGTTTAGATCAGTGCGGCGTGACGAGCAACAACGGTTACTACGTCCTTTTCGACTGAGAGGAAGCCATCTTCGGCCGAAGCCTTGATGATCTCTCCACCCTCAAGGGTGATTCGAACTTCGCCAGAACCTAGGATCGCAAGCATTGGCTCGTGGCCTGGTAGCAAACCGATTTCACCTTCGACGGTCTTAGCGACAACCATCTTGGCTTCTCCAGTCCATACGGCCTGGTCGGCGGCTACTAGCTCAACGTGCAGTGCCATTGTTACTTACCTGATTCCTTCTGAATGCGGTCCCACTCGCGTAGAACGTCTTCAATTCCACCGACGTTGAAGAAGGCCTGCTCGCCAACCTGGTCGAAGTCACCACGTGCGATGGCTGCGAAGCCTTCGATGGTGTCCTTTAGTGGAACGGTTGATCCTGGAACACCGGTGAACTTGGTAGCCATGTAGGTGTTCTGCGATAGGAATCGCTGGATACGACGTGCACGTGAAACGGTGATCTTGTCTTCTTCAGAAAGTTCTTCAACACCAAGGATGGCGATGATTTCCTGAAGTTCCTTGTTCTTCTGAAGGATCGACTTGACCAAGGTTGCGGTCTCGTAGTGGTCCTTAGTGATGTAACGAGGGTCCAAGATACGTGAGGTCGAGGTCAGTGGGTCCACAGCTGGGTACAGACCCTGAGATGCGATTTCACGAGAAAGCTCGGTGGTCGCGTCAAGGTGAGCGAAGGTGGTAGCCGGGGCTGGGTCGGTGTAGTCGTCAGCAGGTACGTAAATAGCCTGTAGCGAGGTAATCGAGTGGCCACGGGTCGAGGTGATGCGCTCCTGTAGGAGACCCATCTCGTCAGCCAAGTTTGGCTGGTAACCCACTGCAGAAGGCATGCGTCCTAGAAGGGTTGAAACCTCTGAACCTGCCTGAGTGAAACGGAAGATGTTGTCGATGAACAACAGCACGTCCTGCTTCTGAACATCGCGGAAGTACTCCGCCATGGTTAGCGCAGAAAGCGCTACGCGAAGACGGGTGCCAGGTGGCTCATCCATCTGACCGAAGACCAGTGCAGTCTTGTCGATAACGCCTGACTCGGTCATTTCGTCGATTAGGTCG
>JBEGKW010000014.1:0-20271 GCA_041183865.1 Actinomycetota bacterium
GGAGTAGGTCCCAAGGGTTGGGCTGTTCGCCCATTAAAGCGGCACGCGAGCTGGGTTTAGAACGTCGTGAGACAGTTCGGTCTCTATCCTCTGCGCGCGCAGGAATTTTGAGGAAGCCTATCCCTAGTACGAGAGGACCGGGATGGACGAACCTCTGGTGTGTCAGTTGTTCCGCCAGGAGCACCGCTGATTAGCTACGTTCGGGAAAGATAACCGCTGAAAGCATCTAAGCGGGAAGCTTGTTCCAAGATGAGAATTCCATGGCTTCGGCCGAGAGACTCGCAGCTAGACTACTGCGTTGATAGGTTGGATGTGGAAGTGGGGACTAAAGACCCATGGAGCTGACCAATACTAATAAGTCGATTACTTGATAACATTTTTGCTTGCGTCCACTATGTGGTTCCCGAGGTATGGGAACCGAATAAACACACTTCAATGTGTGCTTTCGAAACATAACTCAATAGTGTTTCGGCGGCCATAGCGGAGGGGAAACGCCTGGTTACATTCCGAACCCAGAAGCTAAGACCTCCTGCGCCGATGGTACTGCAAAGGTGACTTTGTGGGAGAGTAGGACACCGCCGGACTTAATTTAACATAACAAAATGGCCACCTTTTTAAGGTGGCCATTTTGGTTTAACATGGATATTTGTATGCCTAGGAGAGTCAAATGAGCGAACGTGAGTTCGAAAATCGTCCAAAACGAGCCTTTTCCGGTGAGCGCAGCTCAGGAACCGGGTCAGGTCGTGGCGGAAATGACCGTCGTCAAGACGCTCCTAGCGGTCGTGCACGTCGAAACGACGATCCAAACGCAGCTCGCCCAGAGTGGCAGCAGCGCGTTGCGCGTCCTGTGGACTTCGATAAGCCGAAGAGCCCACTGATTCCAGACGAAATCACCGAGAAAGACCTTGAGCTAGGGCTTCGAGTTCAACTCAAGACCTTGACTCCGGAGAACGCAGAGATGGTGGCTCGCCACCTGGCAATGGTTGGTCTTTTAATCGATCAAGACCCAGAACTTGCACACCAGCACGCACTTGCAGCTGCCGGCCGCGCCGCCAGAATTGCTCTGGTTCGCGAAACCGTCGGCATTACCGCCTACACCGTTGGTGATTTCGCGGTTGCTCTGCGCGAACTACTGACTTTCCGTCGCATTTCAGGCTCTAATGACCAACTGCCACTAATGGTTGACTGCGAACGCGGACTTGGTCGTCCAGACCGCGCACTCGAACTTGGACGCTCGGTAGATCGTTCTACACTGCTGCCAGGAGTTCGAGTAAACCTAGCTATTGCCATGTCTGGCGCACGTCTAGACCTAGGTGAAAACGACCTTGCGTTGGCTGAACTTCAGATTCCTGAACTCAACCCAGAGAAGGTCTTTGCATACTCTGTGCCACTCTTCTACGCCTATGCAGACACTCTCGAAGTGCTCGGCAAGGCTGCCGAATCTAAGCGCTGGTCTGATCTTGCTCAGCGTGCCGAGGTTGCTCTAAACGGAAATCCAGGCCCAGAAGATGAGGTCTTCCAGGTTCTAGAGGAGTTCGAAATTCCAGTTAGAGCTGAGCGCAAGGAGTGGGAGCCACGCGAAGAGCGAGGTTCCCGTGATGACCGAGGTTCACGCGACGAACGTCCGCGCAACTTTGCACCTCGCAATGCCGAGCGTCCGGCCCGCCCTTACGGTGAGCGTACAGACCGTCCGACCCGTCCTTACGGTGAGCGTTCGGATCGTCC
This sequence comes from Actinomycetota bacterium, assembly GCA_041183865.1. Taxonomy (GTDB): domain Bacteria; phylum Actinomycetota; class Actinomycetes; order Actinomycetales; family Microbacteriaceae; genus Rhodoluna. The sequence continues at coordinate 1,726 of JBEGKW010000014.1, forward strand.
GGCGCGTCCGCAGGGTGAGCGTTCAGACCGACCTGCACGACCGGCTCGCGACACTGATGCGCCGCGCCCGACCCGCGACCGCGCGCCTCGAGAAGGTGCTCGAGACCGCAAGTTCGGTGAAGACCGTGGCCGCTAAAGTTTGGTCTGAATACGACGTTCTGCTGGCCGACCTAGACGGTGTCGTCTACGAAGGCACGAACGCAATCAAGGATGCGCCGGAGGCCATCCTTGCCTTGCAACAGCAGGGGTTACCAATCGGCTACGTGACCAACAACTCTTCGCGTAAACCAGAAACCATCGCCGATCAATTGGCTGGTTTCGGCGTCCACTGTGAACCCGAAAATATTATTGGCTCGGGCAAAACCGGCGTCGACATCCTCAAGACTTTGGTTCCAGCCGGCTCCAAGGTCTTGGTGGTTGGCGGCGAAGGGTTGCGCGCACGTGTAATCGAGGGTGGTTTCGACCTAGTTTCAAGCTCTGACGACAAGCCTGACGCTGTGATCCAGGGGTTCGCGCCTGATGTTTCATGGCGTGATCTCGCCGAAGCCGCCTTCTCGATTCAGAATGGCGCCAAGTGGGTGGCCACCAACCAAGACTGGACTCTTCCTCAGGAGAAGGGCTTGGCCCCAGGTAATGGCACTCTTGTCTCTGCCGTGCACACCGCAGTCGGCCAGTTGCCGATCGTAGCTGGAAAGCCTGAACCCGCCATTTTTCACACCGCCGTCGAGCACTTCGGTGCCAAGAAGGCATTGTTCATCGGCGACCGCATCGACACCGACATCACCGGCGCAAACCGTGCCGGAATCGACTCGGTCTTGGTGCTAACTGGTGTCAGCACACGCAAAGAGGTTATCGGTATCAAGCCTGAGGGCCGCCCAACCTACATCATTGGTTCGATGGCCGAACTGCTCAAGCCTTATAAAGCTCCAAAGAAGACCAAGCGCGGCTACTCGTGCGATGGTGCCGAAGTTGAATTGCTTGGCAATAAGGTTGTCGTTACCATCGGTGATCCGAAGAGTTTGGGTGCTTTGCGTGCCGCTTGCGCGACCATTTATGCCAGCGAACTGCCGATTTATGCGCTCGATGTCGAGGCTGCGCTCTACGAATAGGCGAGTGTCCAACAAACGAATAGGCTTGAGGTATGTCAGAAGATCTTGTTTCACAGGTAAAGACCGAGGTTGAGCGCATCGCCGCTCTGCCATTGGACCAACAGGTCAATGATTTTGCTGCCCTCCGCGAGCAGCTTGAGTCTGTTCTAAACGACTCAGATCGGTAATGAATTGCGCATTGACGTCGCGCTGGTTGAGCTAGGTCTCGCCAGATCAAGAAATCACGCATCGACCCTAATCGAGGGCGACCGCGTTCTCATCAATGGTCGTGCGGCCCGCAAGGCATCCCAGCCAGTTATTGACGGCGCTGAAATCGTCGTTCTCGAAGCGGTTGACTACGTAAGTCGTGCCGGTCACAAGTTGGCAAAGGCGCTGGACGTTTTCGCCGAAATTGACCCGGTAAATAAGACAGCCTTGGATGTCGGCGCCTCGACCGGCGGTTTCACCGACGTGTTACTTCGACGGGGAATCGGTCGCGTTATTGCGATTGATGTTGGCCACGACCAAATGGCCCTCGAGCTTATCGATAACCCAAAGGTGATCAACATCGAGGGCTTCAACGCCCGAGATCTTTCACTGGAAACCCTGGCCGAGGCTAGCGGCATTTCTTCTGACAAGATCGACATCGACCTCGTGGTCGGCGACCTATCCTTCATTTCTTTGACGCTCGTGCTCGAACAGATTCTTTCAGTGGCACCGAAGGCCGATTATGTGTTGCTAATCAAGCCTCAGTTCGAGGTAGGCAAGCAATCGCTTCACGCTTCGGGCATCGTCACTGATCACCGACTGCGCGCTGGCGCTATCAAGCAGGTAGTTGATGCCGCGCATGACCTCGGTTTGGGCGTTCGTGGTCTCACTCGTTCAGAACTTCCGGGAACACACGGCAACATTGAATATGTTGTGTGGATTAGCCCACTTGAACCGGTTAATCGGTCAAAATGGACAGACAGGATCGAAGCCTTAGCCAAGGAGGGCAAATGAGTGCATCACGTAAGGTGTTGCTAGTAACTCACACGCGCCGTCCTGAGGCTCTGGCAGCAGCGCTGGAGACCTGTCAGCAGTTGGTTTCTGCCGGCATCACGCCGGTGATGTTGCCTGCAGACCACACCGAGTTGCTCGGTTATTCAAAAGACAATTCAGCACTACCCGCCGGCATCCAGCTCTTGGATGAAGCGAGCAATCTAAACGAGCTCGAAGTTGCGATGGTTTTGGGTGGTGACGGAACGATTCTGAAGGCGGCCGAAATCGTGCGTGAGGCAGAGGTGCCATTGATTGGCATCAACCTCGGACACGTGGGCTTCCTGGCCGAGAGCGAGCGCGACGGCCTTGCCGAAGCCGTTGAGCGCGTAGTCGCCAAGGATTACCTGGTGAAGGAGCGCATGGCTCTGGACGTTCGAGTGATCGTCGAAGGCAAAGAGGTCTACCGCACCTGGGCACTCAACGAGGCAACCGTAGAAAAGAGCGAGCGCGAGCGCATGCTCGAGGTGGTCGTTGAAGTCGAAGAGCACCCGCTCTCCAGCTTTGGCTGCGATGGAATCGTCATCGCAACCCCAACCGGTTCAACGGCATACGCATTCTCGGCCGGCGGTCCGGTGGTTTGGCCTTCGGTCGAAGCCCTCTTGATGGTCCCGCTAAGCGCTCACGCCCTGTTTGCTCGTCCACTAGTTATCAAGCCTGACGCATTGGTCGCCGTAGAGGTGCTGCAGCGCAGCGCCGGCCACGGTGTGCTTTGGTGTGATGGTCGTCGTACCTGGCAGCTTCCGCCGGGTGCTCGAGTAGAAGTCGTGAAATCGGCTAAACCGGTGCTCTTGGCTCGCTTGCGCAACAGCACCTTCACCGATCGTCTGGTTAAGAAGTTCTCACTACCTGTCGCCGGTTGGCGCGGCTCGGATGAAACCCACAAGGCCGAATAGTTTTTCATGATCGAAGAGATTTACATCCGCGACCTTGGTGTAATCCAAGAGGCTCGTTTGCCATTCGGTAAGGGCCTAACCGTGATTACCGGCGAAACCGGTGCGGGTAAGACCATGGTTCTTTCGGCCCTCGGTTTGCTCTTGGGTGAACGCGCCGACACCGCAACCATTCGCCGCGGCCAAGACCAGGCCTTCGTCGAAGGACGTTGGTTGATCGCCGATGGTTCGCCCGTTATCGAACGAGTTCGTGACGCCGGCGCTGAGGTAGAGCAGGGTGAACTCATTTTGAACCGCTCGGTTTCTACCGAAGGTCGCAGCCGCGCTTCGGTCTCCGGCCGTTCAACCCCGGTCGGCCTGCTTACCGAGTTGGCTGAAAACCTGGTCGTGGTTCACGGTCAATCAGATCAGATTCGATTGAAATCGGCCGTTGCTCAGCGCGAGGCTCTAGACCAGTTCGGTGGCCCGGCATTGGTCGAGGCATTGAGCGCCTATCAATCAACCTATAAGGCTTGGCGTGAACTTACCCAGCGTTTAGAAGATCTGAAGGCATCCTTGGATGCGCGTGCCGCCGAAGCCGAAGAGCTGAGAAGTGCCGTTGATGAACTCGAAAAGCTGGACCCGCGCGAGGGCGAAGACTTAGAGTTGGCCGAGAAAGCGGAGCGCCTCAACAATCTCGAAATTCTTCGCGCTGCTGCAGCGATTGCTCACGAGGCGCTTTCATCCGAGGGGTTCAACGACAGCCCTGATGCCCTCGGCTTGATCGGTCAGGCGAGACGATCGCTCGATCAAGTTTCGAACCACGACCCAGAACTCGGCAGGCTAGCCGAACAACTCAAAGAGGTCGGCGTGCAGTTGGCCGACGTCTCGGGGGAGATCTCTAGTTACCTGGCCTCGCTAGACCTCGAAGGTGCCGGCGAAATCAACCTAATTCAGGAGCGTCGCGCGGCACTCACCGCCGCTATGCGCAAGTATGGTCCGACGCTCGACGAGGTCATTGCCTACCGAAGCACGGCTTCTGACCGCCTTCTAGAACTCGATTCGTCATCTGAGACCATCGATCAGCTTGGCCACGAGTATGAAACGCTATCCGCGAAGCTAAAGATTGAAGCCGATGTCTTGACGTCTGTTCGCGTCACGGCCGCAAATCGCCTCGCCGAGTTGGTGACCGCTGAGCTCAAAGAGTTGGCGATGGGTGGCGCGAGCCTCGTGGTTGAGGTTGGCTACGCCGATGCCTACGGCAGTTTCGGGCAGGATTCGGTTTCGATTCAGCTCAGCTCGTATCCGGGTGCAGAAGCGCGACCACTTGGCAAGGGTGCCAGTGGCGGCGAGCTTTCGCGCATCATGCTTGCCATCGAAGTTGTCTTGGCCGAAACTCAGCAGGCGCCAACCTTCATCTTTGACGAGGTTGACGCGGGTGTCGGCGGTGCGGCAGCCATTGAGGTTGGTCGTCGTCTAGCCATGTTGGCGCAGCGTGCCCAAGTGATCGTGGTTACCCACCTCGCGCAGGTAGCCGCCTACGCAAACGCGCACCTTCGGGTCTTGAAGACCAGTTCGCTAGATTTCACAGCCACAGATGTCGTGTCATTGGATGCGCAGGCCAGAATCGAAGAATTGGCACGCATGCTTTCGGGCTTGAGTGAATCAGAATCGGGCTTGGCGCACGCCGCCGAGTTGCGTGAGCGAGCGCTCGCCGAGTTTTCTTAATAAACTTTGCAGCTTCTTCTCTAATTTGCGAAAAAAGCGGCAATTAAATCTGACCCAATATCCATGTCGAGCGATTTTGTGGCGACTGTAATTGGTAGGCTGTAATTCCATGGCAGAAGCAATGGAATCCGGTAGAACACGTCACATTTTCGTCACCGGAGGTGTTGCATCCTCGCTCGGAAAAGGCCTAACCGCCTCGAGCCTAGGCAACCTTCTTCGTGCACGCGGCTTGAAGGTCGTGATGCAGAAGCTAGACCCGTATCTAAACGTAGACCCGGGCACCATGAACCCTTTCCAGCACGGTGAAGTATTCGTCACCGATGATGGCGCTGAGACCGACCTAGACATCGGCCACTACGAGCGCTTCCTAGACATCAACCTCGGCCAATCAGCCAACGTCACCACCGGTCAGATTTACTCGACCGTGATCGCGCGCGAGCGCCGCGGAGAGTACCTCGGCGACACCGTTCAGGTAATTCCTCACATCACGGATGAAATCAAGCGCCGCATGCGCCTGCAGGCCCACGAAACTCCTGCTCCAGACGTAATCATCACCGAAATTGGTGGAACCGTCGGTGACATCGAATCTCAGCCGTTCCTTGAGGCGGCGCGTCAGGTGCGTCACGAGGTTGGTCGTGACAATGTGTTCTATGTTCACGTTTCACTGGTTCCTTACCTGGCTGCCTCAGGTGAGTTGAAGACCAAGCCAACCCAGCACTCGGTTTCAACCCTTCGCTCGATCGGTATTCAGCCTGACGCAGTGGTTTGCCGCAGCGACCGCGAACTTCCAGAGGGCATCAAGAACAAGATTGCTCTGATGTGTGACATCGACAAGAGTGCCGTGGTTACCGCTGCCGACGCAGCGAGCATCTACGACATCCCTAAGGTGCTAAACCGCCAGGGTCTTGACTCTTACATCGTCAAGAAGTTCGGCTTCGAAGAGACTCCGGTTGACTGGAGTCGCTGGCAGGGAGTGCTTGACGCGGTTCACAACCCTAAGCACGAGGTTCGCATTGGTTTGGTCGGCAAGTACATCGACCTTCCAGACGCCTACCTGTCGGTTACCGAAGCGCTTCGCGCCGGTGGTTTTGCCAACATGACCAAGGTCCACATCAAGTGGATCGCGTCTGACTCATGCGAAACCCCAGAGGGGGCCGAGGCTCAGCTTTCAGACGTAGATGCCATCTGTATCCCTGGTGGTTTCGGTGTTCGCGGCATCGAGGGCAAGCTTGGTGCGTTGACCTACGCCCGCGAAAACCAGATTCCAACTCTTGGACTATGCCTCGGCTTGCAGTGCATGGTCATCGAGTATGCACGCAGCAAGGCTGGTCTAGCCGGCGCATCATCTACCGAGTTTGACCCAGAGGCAAAGTACCCGGTTATCGCAACCATGGCCGAGCAGGTAGACATCCTTGCCGCCGGCGACATGGGCGGAACCATGCGTCTTGGTCTCTACGAAGCCAAGCTCAAGCCTGGTTCGATCGTCGCCGAGGTTTACGGCGCTGAGTCAATCGAAGAGCGTCACCGTCACCGCTACGAGGTAAACAACACTTACCGTGCGCAGATCGCCGAAGCCGGCTTGGTCTTCTCAGGTACTTCGCCTGACGACCACCTGGTCGAGTTTGTCGAGCTGCCTCGCGAGGTTCACCCTTACTACGTGGCAACCCAGGCTCACCCTGAATTCCGTTCACGTCCGACCAACGCGCACCCATTGTTCCGCGGACTAGTTGCCGCGGCAATCAAGCGCCAAGAAGCCAACAAGCTTTTTGAGGTCAAGGATGCCTAAAGATCGCCCTGCGTCTCTCGCGATTAGCGAGAGCGAGGTCGTCTTCAACGGCAAAATCTGGGACATCAAACGCGAGTCTTTCGACTACAACGGCAAGACCTTGGTTCGCGAGTTTGTCGCGCACCCGGGTGCAGTAGCAATCGTTGCCCTGAATCTAGACAACGAAGTTCTGTTGATTAATCAGTATCGACACCCAGTTCGCGAATACCTTTGGGAGATTCCGGCCGGATTGCTCGACATGCCGGGGGAGTCAAAACTCGAAGCCGCCAAGCGCGAGTTGCTCGAAGAAACCGGCTACATCGCCGAGTCTTGGAGCGAATTGATCGAGTTTCACACCACTCCGGGCGGAAACAATGAAACTATTGCCATCTTCCTAGCCCGTGAACTACGACACCAAGGGCATGAACTCGAGCTCGAGGGTGAAGAAACCGACATGCAGGTTGCCTGGGTGCCATTGGGCGAGGCTTTAGACAGCGTTCTGGCTTCAGAAATGCGCAGCCCAAGTGCAGCGGTCGGCATCATGGCCGCCGCCCACAAGTTAGGCGTCTAAACGCATGGCCAGTTTCGAATCGCTGGTCGACGCATACATTCGCCACCTGACCATCGAACGCGGTGTCGCCAAGAACACCATCGCCGCATATCGTCGAGACTTGCGACGCTACCTTGCGTTCTTGGAATCCCGCGGAGCCACCGCGATCGAGCAAATCACCGAATTAACCGTTCAGGATTTTGCCGAACAACTGGTTACCGTCGGAGGCCTGTCGGCTACCTCGGTTGCTCGCGTCTTGGCTGGTGTTCGCGGGTTGCACAAATACTGGTTGTTAGAAAACCTAACCAACGCCGATCCGGCCGCCTCGGTGAAGCCGCCAAAGGCACCGCGCAGACTTCCAAAGGCAATAACCGTTGCCCAGGTTGAATCGTTGCTGAATGCAGTTGGCGGAGATGACCCGATCGCGGTGCGTGACCGAGCCATCCTTGAGCTCTTGTATGCCACCGGCGCCCGAATCACCGAGATAGTTTCGTTAGACCTAGACGACCTGGTCGACCCAACCCTCCTTCGAGTGTTTGGCAAGGGGTCGAAAGAACGAATCGTCCCTGTTGGGCGCTATGCCCAAACCGCACTCGAGGCCTATCTAGTGCGCACCAGGCCGTTGCTAGCGGTAAACGGCAAGGGAACCCCAGCATTGTTCTTGAACCAGCGTGGTGGTCGCCTAAGCCGACAAAGCGCTTGGCAGATCATCCATGACGCCAGCATCGAGGCCAAACTTCCCGGTGAAATCTCGCCGCACACCCTTAGGCACTCTTTCGCGACCCATCTACTTGAAGGCGGGGCTGACGTACGAGTGGTCCAGGAGCTGCTCGGGCACTCATCCGTGGCCACCACCCAGATTTATACACTCGTTACCGTAGACGCGCTCAGAGAGGTCTATGCGACAGCGCATCCACGCGCGCGGCGGTAGGCTATTACAGAACAGGTTGCATCGTAATTTCGGGAGGAATCATGGCAAAGGCAAATAAGGCCGCAACGGACTCGCGCTTCGCGAAACCAAAGCCGCTAAGCTCGCACGGGCCGGCGCGCATCATCGCCATGTGCAACCAAAAGGGTGGCGTTGGTAAGACCACCACCAGCATCAACATGTCGGCGGCGCTCGCCGAATACGGTCGCAAGGTCCTCTTGGTTGACTATGACCCACAGGGTGCCCTTTCGGCTGGTCTTGGTGTTAACGCCCACGATGCAGTAACCATCTACGACCTAATGCTTGACCGCAAGATCGACCCGAAGTCTGCGATTCAGCACACCGCCGTGAAGAACCTGGATGTCATCCCGGCGAACATCGAGCTTTCGGCAGCCGAAATGAAGTTGGTCAACGAGATTGCTCGCGAGCAAATCTTGGCAAAGATTCTGAAGCAGGTTGCCGACGACTACGACGTCATAATCATCGACTGCCAGCCTTCGCTCGGTCTCTTGACCGTCAACGCACTTACCGCAGCCCACGGAGTGATCATCCCGCTAGCTAGCGAGTTCTTCGCTCTGCGCGGTGTGGCCATCCTTGAAGACATCATCAGCAAGGTTCAGGAAGGTCTAAACCCTGCCCTGCAGCTAGATGGCATCCTGGCTACCATGTATGACCCGCGCACCCTGCACTCACGCGAGGTGCTAGACCGTTTGCACGAAGCATTCGGTCAGAAGGTATTCCGAAGTGTCATCAACCGCACCGTGAAGTTTCCGGATGCAACCGTTGCCCAGTCTCCGATCACCTCTTATGCGCCTGATTCAGACGCCGCCGAGGCTTACCGCACCGTCGCTCGCGAACTAGTGGATCGTGGCTGCGCCCCATAACCCAGACCTGGCTGAGGCAACCGAAAAAGCTAGCGGTTTCGCGGTCAGCCTAGGTAATTTTGAGGGGCCATTTGACCTACTGCTTTCGTTAATTTCGAAGCACGAAATGGACATTACTGAGATTTCGCTCAGCAAGGTGACCGATGAGTTCATCTCATACCTGAAGAGTCTCAACGACGATGAAGAGCTTGACCAGGCCAGTGAATTCTTGGTTATCGCTGCAACCCTTCTCGACCTGAAAATCGCCGGCCTGCTGCCTAAGGGTGAAGTAGTTGACGCCGAGGATGTTGCGTTGCTCGAGGCTCGCGACCTGCTATTTGCTCGTCTATTGCAATACCGTGCCTTCAAAGAGATTTCGAGCTGGTTCTCGACGGCTCTCACCATTGAGAGCAATCGAATTCCGCGCGAGGTGCAGATGGAAGAGCGCTTCCGGAAGCAAAAGCCCGAACTGGTCTGGACGCTTTCGCTTGCCGAGTTCTATCAGCTCTCGCAAGAGGTTCTCACGCCACGCGAGATTCCATCGGTTGGCCTGACCCACCTGCATGCACCACGAGTTTCGATTCGAGAGCAGGCATCAGAAGTGATTTCGATGCTTCGCAAGGCAACCAAGCTCAGCTTCCGAGACCTAATCGGCTCGGTCAAAGATCGAGGTGTGGTCGTAGCCCGCTTCTTGGCCGTGCTTGAGCTGTACCGACTGGCCGCAATCAGCTTTGAACAGGTTTCCCCGCTCGGTGACCTACAGCTCACCTGGCGAGCCGAAAACTTTGATGATGACCAACTAGCCACACTTGGAGCTGACTATGACTCTTGATGTAAACACCAGGGGCGCCCTCGAGGCGATTCTGATGATCACCGATGCGCCGGTTTCGCTGGTTGCATTGGCTACCGCACTCGAATGCCCGGTAAAAGAAGTTCGCGACGCGGTGTTGGCGCTCAAGGCCGAGTACGACGGAATCGACGGGGCGGACCCTCGTGGTTTCGAACTTCGCGAGGTCGGCGGCGGCTGGCGTATCTATGTGCGTCAAGAGTTCGACTGGGCAGTTCGTATGTTCATCTCTAACGAGAACCCAACCAAGCTCAGCCAGGCGGCGCTGGAAACCCTCGCGGTAATCGCCTACAAGCAACCAATTTCACGAGGCCAGATCGCCTCAATCCGTGCAGTAAATGTCGATTCGGTTGTGCGCACCTTGCTCAGCCGCGGTCTAATCACGGAGCTTTACACCGATTCAGAAACCGGTGCCATCAACTACGGAACGAGCGAGCTCTTGCTAGAACTTCTCGGCATCAACTCTTTGGATGAGATGCCTCTAATCAGCCCTTACCTACCAGATGCGAACAGCACCTTCGATGTCGAACTCTAACGACGAAAACGCCGCAGGCGTAAGACTTCAGAAGATCATGGCCGCCGCAGGCGTGGCCTCTCGTCGCGTTTGCGAGGATTACATCACCCAGGGACGCGTCAAGGTCAATGGCAAGGTCGTTACCGAGCTTGGCACCCGCATCAACCCTGAGGTAGATAAAGTTACCGTCGGTGGCACGCCGATTCAGCTCGATGCATCTCGCGTCTACCTGGCGCTGAACAAGCCATACGGTGTGGTCAGTTCAATGGCCGATGAAAACGGCCGCGGAGACCTGAGCCAGTTCGTCGTCGGCTATGACCGCGTGTTCAACGTCGGCCGCCTCGATGCCGAGACCACCGGATTGATCATCATGACCAATGATGGCGAGTTGGCGCACAAGCTGGCTCACCCTAAGTTTGGTGTCACCAAGACCTATGTTGCGCGCGTAGAGGGCATCGTGACCCCTGCCGTGATTCACAAGCTGCTCAGTGGCTTTGAGCTAGAAGATGGCCCAATCAAGGCAGACAAGGCCCACATCGTTGATGTTTCGGGCAACGAAAGCCTGGTCGAGGTTGTCTTGCACTCTGGTCGCAACCGAATCGTGCGTCGCATGTTCGACTTCGTCGGCCACCCGGTCATCGGCTTGGTACGTCGCCAGTTTGGCCCAATCCAGCTAGGTCCACTCAAAGAGGGACGAGTGCGCGAACTCAGTAAAATAGAGGTCGGCGCTCTGCTCAAGGCCGCCGAAGGGGGAGTGGAGCGTGCTCCACGACCACGAGTCAAGCCGGGTAAGGCGACTCCAGCAAAGAACGGCAAGAGGCGGTAACCATGGCAGTTAGAGCTATTCGCGGCGCAATCCAACTAGACCAGGATGAGCGCGAGCACCTACTGAAGTCAACGGCCGAGCTGTTGACCAAGATGTTGCACGCCAACGACATTGCCAACGGTCAGCTAATCAACATTTTCTTCACTGCCACTCCTGACCTAGTCAGCGAGTTTCCGGCGGTTGCCGCTCGCGAACTTGGCCTTGGCGATGTGCCATTGATGTGCTTTGTTGAGATGGATGTTGCCAGGGCTCTGCCTCGCATCATTCGCATCATGATTCAGGCCGAGATGGAAGTCTCGCGTGCCGAGATCCAGCACGTCTACTTGCGCGGAGCGACCGCGCTTCGACAGGACATCGCTCAGTGACCCAAACCGCTCGCACCAAAGGCCCAGTTCGCATCATCGGAGCGGGTCTACTTGGCACGAGCATTGGCCTTGCGCTCACCAAACTTGGCGTCTCAGTAACTCTCGAAGATGCCTCACCGGCAAACCTCAAGCTCGCGATCGATTACGGGGCGGGGGCGAAGGCCTCGGACGCTGACCAGCCCTCGATCATCGTGGTTTGTGTGCCGCCAGATGTCACCGCATCCGTGGTGGCCCGAGAGCTACTTGCTTTCCCGAGCGCCATCGTCACCGATGTGGCCAGCGTTAAGTCGCAGATCTTGGATGAACTCGTGGCCGGTGGCGCCGATCTAACCCGTTACGTTGGTTCACACCCGATGGCCGGCCGTGAGCGTGGCGGTGCCATGTCAGGTCGAGCCGATCTGTTCGTTGGGCGACCATGGGTTATCTCCTCGGGTGACGCAACCGCCGCAAAGGCCGTTGCGCTTATCGAAGACCTGGCCCTCGACCTCGGTTCGGCGCCGCTCAAGGTTTCGGCTAGCGAGCATGACCGTGCGGTTGCACTCGTTTCGCACGTGCCACAGTTGGTTTCAAGTCTTCTAGCTGCCCGACTCGTGGCTGCCGAGGGCAACGACGTTTCTCTCGCCGGTCAGGGTCTGCGCGACACGACTCGAATCGCAGCGAGCGACCCGAAGCTCTGGATTCAGATTCTCAGCGCAAACTCATCCGAGGTTGCATCGGTCTTGAAGGCTCTCGAGGCCGACCTCCACTCGGTCATCGAATCGCTCGAGCAGATCGACCAGCCTGGCTCACTGGCCAACATTAGTCGCGCTCTTGAAGCAGGAAACCGCGGCGTTGAGCGCATCCCTGGCAAGCATGGCACCAAGCAAGCAGCCTACGCGCAGGTGGTCGTAATGATCGCCGACAAGCCTGGCGAGCTCGGTCGACTTTTCAACGAAGTTGGCGAAATCGGCGTAAACATCGAGGAGCTCAAGCTCGAGCACTCACCGAGCGCTCCGGTCGGTTTGGTAGAGCTTTATGTGCTACCTGCCGTCGAGGCCAAGTTGATCAGCGACCTCGAGTCGCGTGGATGGAAGATTGCCGGATGAGCCAGTTTCTAGTAGCCATCGATGGCCCTGCCGGTTCGGGAAAATCTAGTGTTTCGAAGCAGGTTGCCCGCGAACTCGGCTTCGGCTACCTTGACACCGGAGCCGCTTACCGCGCGCTAGCCTGGGCGGTTCAACACCTTGAAGGTTTCGAACTGGAATCCTTGGCTGCCAAGGACCTGGTGCACGAATTCGACTACCAAATCTCGCTAAACCCGGATGACTACTGGGTGAAGGTGGGCGATGTTGACCTAACGGCAGCGATCAGAACTAGCCAGGTGGCCGAATCGGTGTCTTCTGTAGCGCGCATCCCAGAGGTCAGAAGCTACATGAAGGCTCTCACCAGAGACCTTGTGGCGAAGTCTTCCCTGCCCGGTGTAGTTGTCGAAGGTCGGGACATCACCACGGTCGTCGCGCCAGATGCCGAAATAAAAATTCTCCTAACCGCCAGCGAAGAGGTTAGACTTAAGAGACGCTCAGCCGAACTTTCCGAAGCTACTGCTGCAAGCGTCAAGCGTCAGGTTTCAGAACGTGACGCCAGCGACTCAAAGGTCGTTGACTTTATGACTCCCGCACCGGGAGTCCAACTCGTGGATTCTTCTGATCTCAACTTCGAACAGACGGTTAGTGCCGTTGTTTCATTGATTGAGCAGTCTGGGTCTGCTAAGGAATCCAAATGATTGAAGAAGAATTCGACGACCTAGACGGCGACGAAGTCGAAGTTGAATACGTAGCCATTGACCCGGCCGATAAAGACTTCATCGAGCGACTCAAAAACATGAGCACCGATGAAGAGGAGAACCGTGCCCGCATTTTGCGTTCCGGCCTCGAAGACTACGACCTCGAAGACGACGACTTTGAACTAATCGAGAGCGAACTCGATTTCTCTGACGGCCCGGTTTACCTGCCTGCGTTGCCAGTGTTGGCGATCGTTGGTCGACCTAACGTTGGTAAGTCTGCACTGGTAAACCGCATCCTTGGCCGCCGCGAAGCCGTGGTTGAAGATAAGCCTGGTGTTACCCGCGACCGTGTCTCATACAAGGCCGAGTGGAATGAGCGTAAGTTCACCCTCGTCGACACCGGCGGCTGGGAGCCAGATGCCAAGGGCATCGACAAGTCGGTAGCTTTGCAGGCCGAGATCGCCATTGAACTTTCAGACGCAGTGCTCTTCGTAGTCGACGCCATGGTTGGCGCCACCGGCTCGGATGAGCGTGTGGTCAAGTTGCTCCGCGCTTCGGGCAAGCCAGTAATCCTGGTTGCCAACAAGATTGACGACGCCCGCCAGGAGCCTGAGGCGGCATCGCTTTGGTCGCTCGGTCTAGGCGAGCCGTTCCCGGTTTCGGCAGTTCACGGACGCGGTGTTGCAGACATGCTCGACGCTGCCATGGTGGTCTTGCCGAAGGTTTCTGGAGTAGCCAAGGAGGAATTCGGCGGACCTCGTCGCGTTGCCTTGATTGGTCGACCAAACGTAGGAAAGTCTTCGCTGCTCAACAAGGCAGTGGGAGCCGAGCGTGCCGTGGTCAACGACCTAGCTGGCACCACCCGTGACCCAATCGATGAGCAGGTAGAGCTCGGTGGCAAGGTTTGGCGTTTCGTCGACACCGCTGGTATTCGCCGTCGCCTGCACCTCGCCCAGGGCGCTGACTTCTATGCATCACTTCGCACCGCGGCGGCTCTAGAGCGCGCCGAGGTGGCCGTAGTGCTCTTCGACGTGACCCAGCCAATCAGCGAGGCTGACATCCGCATCGTTGACATGGCTCTTGAATCTGGCCGCGCGCTGGTTCTGGCCTTCAACAAGTGGGACGAACTAGACGATGAGCGTCGACGTTACCTAGAACGTGAAATCGAGCAGGACCTGGCGCACGTTGACTGGGCTCCTCGCGTGAACATCTCGGCAAAGACCGGACGCCACCTTGAGAAGTTGGTTCCGGCTCTTGAAGTTGCGCTTGACTCATGGGATCAGCGAATTCCTACCGGAAAGCTCAACGCTTTCATCCAGGAACTCACCATGGAGACCCCGCACCCGGTTCGCGGTGGCAAGCAGCCTCGCATCCTATTTGCGACCCAGGCCGGCAGCCGTCCGCCGAAGTTCGTTCTCTTCACCACTGGGTTCTTGGACCCTGGTTACCGCCGCTTTATCCAGCGCCGCCTTCGCGAAACCTACGGTTTCGAGGGAACCCCGATCGAGGTCGGCATGCGCGTTCGTGAAAAGCGCAAGCGCACCTAACAGACCAAAAGGGAAAACCCCGCTGACTTCATTGGCAGCGGGGTTTTTCTATGGCTGGGCACAAGACCCAGCGGCTATTTTGAAGGGTGGTACTGCTCGGCTAGAGCAACCTTCAAGTCGTCGAGAACCGTTGGGTCTTCGATGGTCGGCGGAACGGTGTAGCTGTCGCCGTCAACGATCTGACGCATGGTCTTGCGCAGCACCTTGCCAGAGCGAGTCTTAGGCAAGCGCTGCAGGATGACAACATCCTTGAATGCGGCAACCGGGCCGACTACCTCGCGAACGATGTTGATCACTTCTTTGCGAAGTGTCTCTTCATCGATTTCGTGGCCGTGCTTGAAGGTGATGAAGCCAACGGCGCGCTGACCCTTCAGTTCATCCTTGACACCGGTTACGGCACACTCGGCAACCGCTTCGTGTCCTGCGATGGCCTCTTCGAGCTGACCGGTGGAGAGTCGGTGCCCCGCAACGTTAATTACGTCGTCGGTGCGGCCCATGACGTATACGTATCCGTCGTCATCGATTCGACCAGAGTCTCCGGTGGCATAGAAGCCATCGAACACATTCAAGTAAGCCTTTTCGTAGCCATCAGGGCGACCCCATAGGCCGGCAAGGGTTCCCGGTGGCATTGGCAGGCTAATAACAATGTTGCCGTCCTTGCCGTTCTTGACCGGGTTGCCCTTCGAATCGACAACAGAAACGTTGTAACCAGGCACCGGAACGCTAGGGGAGCCCGGCTTGACCGGGAGGCTCTCGAGACCGCGAGGGTTAGCCGCGATTGGCCAACCGGTTTCGGTCTGCCACCAGTTGTCGACGACCGGGCAGTGAAGCCCGTCGTTCGCCCAGTGGTAAGTCTCGGTGTCCAGGCGTTCGCCGGCTAGGAATAGGGTCTCCATGCCCGAGATGTCGTATTTCTTGAGCTCTTCGAGATCTGGGTCCATACGGCGAATCGCACGGATGGCGGTCGGAGCGGTGAAGAGCACCTTCACATTGTGCTCGCCGGCCACGCGCCAGAAAGCGCCGGCATCTGGTGTGCCGATTGGCTTGCCCTCGTAGAGTAAGGTCGTTGCACCAGCGATTAGCGGTGCGTAGACGATGTAGGAGTGGCCAACCACCCAGCCGACATCCGAGGCTGCCCACATCACATCGCCCGGATCGATGTTGTAAACGTTCTTCATTGACCAGGCCATGGCCACTGCGTGACCGCCGTTATCGCGAACGATTCCCTTTGGGTTGCCTGTGGTTCCAGATGTGTAGAGGATATATAGCGGATCTTGAGCGGCAACGGCTACCGGAGCGTGAGGAGTTGAAGCAGCAACAGCTTCCTTCCAGCTGAGCCAATGCACCGAGGTTTTCTCATCGAAATCTTTTACCGAACCTGGAACCGCGGCGCGCTCGTGAACGATAACGGTCTCTACTGAACCCTTCGACATTTCGAGCGCCTTCTCGATGATTGGGAGGTATTCGACGTGGCGACCAGGCTCGAAGCCACCGGATGAGGTAACGATTACCTTTGGGGTGGCGTCGTCGATGCGCACGGCAAGCTCGTTGGCCGCGAAGCCGCCAAAGACCACCGAGTGGATAGCGCCGAGTCGGGCGCAAGCGAGCATTGCGTAAATCGCCTCTGGAATCATCGGCATGTAAATCAGAACTCGGTCGCCCTTGGAGATGCCCTGCTTGGCCAGTGCTCCGGCAAATGCCGAAACCTTCTCGAGTAGCTCGTTATAGGTATAGAACTTTTTAGTGCCAGTCATCGCCGAGTCGTAGATGATTGCGGTCTGGTCGCCGCGACCGGCCAAGACATGTCGGTCAATGGCGTTGTAGCAGGTGTTTAGTTCTGCGTCTGGAAACCAGCGATAGACCGGTGCGGTGCGATCGTCTAGGGCCTTGGTCGGCTTGGTGATCCAATCAATCGCATCTGCGGCTTCGAGCCAAAACCCGTTCGGGTCTTGGGCGCTAGCGGCATATGCCTCGCGATAACTACCTGACATTCGTGATCTCCTCATTGAGTACTAACCAATAATGTATACAAAGAAAGGTGAAATTATCGATTTGTTATCGAATTTTGATAATTATTTCGATACTCTGCATACAATAGCCGTGAAATACTTCGAAAAGGAGGTGCCATGAGAGCCAGCGATAAGGCCTACCAGACGCTACTCGACGAGATTGTCGAAGGTGCTCTGCCACCAGGCACCGTGCTAGCCGAGGTAGAGCAGGCCGCCCGTCTGGGTGTAAGCCGCACCCCGCTACGCGAGGCCCTGGGGCACTTGCGCAAGGATGGCTTGGTCGAGCCGCTTGCCGGTCGAGGTTTGATCGTCACCGCGGTTTCAATCGATGACATCGTCGAGCTATACGAACTTCGTCAGCCGCTCGAACAGCAGGCTGCAAGACTCGCCGCCCAACGCGGCAATCCGCAACTCTTTGCTCAGCTAGCTGCCGAATTCCGTGATTCAGACCGACTCATCAGCAGCGGCGAAGAAGGCATCAAGGCCTACTATCAACTTAACGAGCGGCTCGATCGTGCGATCGAAGACGCCATTTCTAGCGCCTACCTCGTCAACGCTTTGAAGGCCTTGCACTTGCACCTCGCTCGCATTCGTCGACTATCGCGTCAGAACATAGATCGACTTCGTGCCGCAGCGGTAGAGACCCTCGTTATCGTCGAGGCCATCGTCAACCGTGACCCAGACTTGGCCGCCAGTGCGACCCACGTTCACCTGCAACAAAGCCTCAGAAACAGTCTCGAGACGATTCGCACCCGCGCTGTCGACCGAGTCGCCTGAATTAACCAAGAAAGAAAGAAGAGCCGCAATGAAGCTGCACGAAGTTCGCGTTTATAAGAGCGAAGAGCCACTAGCCCGCGAAGACCAGTTGGCCTGGAAGATCGCCAAAGTCGCTACCGACCCGGTCGAAATCCTTCCTGAGGTTACCGAGATGGTAATCAACCGCATCATCGACAATGCCTCGGTTGCGGCAGCTTCGCTGACCCGCAAGCCTGTGGTGTCTGCACGTTCGCAAGCTCTAGCGCACCCGAAGTCAAACAATGGCAATGGCGCCAACGTTTTCGGAGAAGCTGCCGAGCTGCGCGTTTCACCTGAGTGGGCCGCGTGGGCAAACGGTGTCGCGGTGCGCGAACTTGACTACCACGACACCTTCTTGGCTGCAGAATATTCTCACCCTGGCGACAACATCCCGGCAATCCTTGCCGTGGCACAGCACGTAGGCGTGGACGGCCGCTCGCTCATCCGTGGCATCGCTACCGGTTATGAGATTCAGGTCGACCTGGTCAAGTCAATCTGCTTGCACAAGCACAAGATCGACCACGTTGCTCACCTTGGCCCATCGGCTGCCGCCGGCATCGGAACCATGCTGGGTCTTTCGACCGAAACCATTTATCAGGCAATCGGCCAGGCTCTGCACACCACCACTGCTACTCGTCAGTCGCGTAAGGGTGAGATCTCAAGCTGGAAGGCGCACGCCCCAGCCTTCGCCGGCAAGATGGCGGTTGAAGCGGTCGACCGTGCAATGCGCGGCGAGACCAGCCCAACCCCAATCTACGAGGGTGAGGATGGCGTGATCGCTTGGATGCTCGACGGCCCGACCGCGAACTACCAGGTTCCATTGCCAGAGGCGGGGGAGGCCAAGCGGTCGCAAGTTGAACCGCGAACACCCTGAAATCACCAATCCGGCAAACGTTGAGTCGGTTGTCATTCACACCTCGCACCACACCCACTATGTGATTGGTTCGGGAGCGAATGACCCACAGAAGTACGACCCAACCGCGAGTCGTGAAACTCTCGACCACTCGATTCCATACATCTTCACGGTCGCTCTTCAGGATGGCAGCTGG
>JBEGKW010000015.1:0-25002 GCA_041183865.1 Actinomycetota bacterium
CCTTGGCCTCTTTATGCACTGCTCGCTTGGATGGGAGTCAGCACCTTCTGGTCGGCGTATCCGGGCTGGACAGCGCTGGCTACCCTCTCGCAGGTTCTGACCTCGCTATTCGCACTCTTCTTAGTTGCCCGATTCAGTTGGCGCCACCTGCTTCGAATCTTCTCAAATGTCATTCGATTCATCCTTGGGGCATCGCTCGTCTTTGAATTCGTGGCAGCCGTTTTTGTGCGTGGGCCAATCGCGCCGATTTTCAAGAACTACTCTGGTGATAAGCCGCCGGCTCCGGCTTTCTACTGGACCCAGGGTCACCTATTCGATGGCAACCGCATCCAAGGCATCGTCGGAAACTCAAACCTGTTGGCCTTTGCGGCCATGCTCGGCTTGGTGGCATTTGCAGTGGAGTATGCGATCGTTGGCACTCGACGCTGGATTAGTGCGATCAGTTTCGTGGCCAGTGCACTTTGCGTCGACCTGGCTAAATCTGCCGGAATCAGCTTTGCTCTGGTCGCCGTTGCAGTTTCGGCGCTGGTTTCGATTTTGGTTGAAGGTAAAGAGCGAGAAGTGCGCCACCGCTACTACCGTTTTGCGTGGGGTGCTGCGGCAGTTAGCGCCATCACGATCTTGCTGTTCAGAGCCCAGGTTTTTGAATTCTTCGGCAAGAGCCCAGACATGACCGGCCGAAGCGGCATCTGGAAAATCGTCTTGAAGATGATTGGGCAGCATCCTTGGACAGGTTTGGGCTGGATCAGCAACTGGGTGCCCGGCGTTAAGCCATTCGAGGGTCTAGTCGTAATCGATCGAGTGCCTTATTACCAAGCTCACAATGCCTACTTGGATGTTTGGATGCAGATCGGGCTCGTTGGTCTGCTTCTTTTGCTCACCCTGATTGTGATTACCTTCGTAAAGGCCTGGCGTCTGGCCGTGCGTCACACCAGTGCGCTCTACCTCTGGCCGGTCTTGTCATTCGTGGGCCTCTTGGTGTGGAGCGCAACCGAGAGTCGAATGCTCATTGAGATCGGCTGGGTGCTACTGGTTCTGTTCACCGTGAAGGTCTGGGAGCCAGAAGAAACTCTGGAGCCGCGCGGCAGAAGCCCTAAAAGAGTTCGTTTGCTCGGTCGAGGTCTTCTGGGAAATCGACTTCGACAGCGTAAAGATCGCTAATGTCGACGGCCTTGAACTTTAGGCCATCATTCGCGATGGCAACTTCGATGCCACGCTCGAAATAATCCTGGTCGTCGACTTCAGTCAAGCGCGCAATCAGCGCGGCCTTGTCTTGTGCGGCCACGTAGTTGATGCCTACGGCTTCGCCTAGCGCCGGTTGAACCTGCTTTGAAAGTTGGTCGATGAAGCCCGCGTCATCGAGCGTGTACTTCACTTCCTCGTCGCTCACCTTGGATGTGTTGACCACCACGAAAGACTGGTTCGAATCCATGTGCGGGGTAACGCGCACTAGAACCTGAGGGTCAAAAACCACATCACCATTGAGCCAGAGAACTCCCCCATCGCCCGAGGCACGAAGCGCCTTCAAGAGACTCTTTGAGGTGTTGGTCTGGTCATAGAACTCGTTGTAGACGAAGGTTGCCTCAGGAAAGCGCTCGATGATTGCCTCGAGCTTGAAACCAACCACGATCATTACTCGGAAGGTGTCGGCGAAAGCGGTGGCCAGGTTGTCCATTTGCTGCTTCATGATTGAGCGGCCATCGCGAAGTTCGGTTAGTGGCTTCGGTAGTGGGCGGGCGAGACGTGTGCCCATTCCCGCGGCAAGGATGACAACCTGTTTAGACATGCGTCAAGTCTATGGAATGACTAGCTTCTGGCCGACCTTAATCAGGTTCGCGTTGGTGATTTTATTGGCTGCCATCAGTGCATCCAGAGTTACACCAAACTTTCGGGCGATGCTTTGCAAGGTGTCGCCTGCAAGAACTGTGTAGCTCGTAGGTTTCGCGGTTGGAGTCGGAGTAGGCGACTTCGTAGGTGTGGCCGACTTGGTTGGCGTCGGGGTGGGCGTCGCCGACTTGGTCGGGGTAGGTGTAGGAGTTGGTGACTTAGATGGAGTCGGAGTCGGAGTCGGAGTTGGAGTCGGCGAAGTAGGTGCGGTTCCAGGGCCAATGACGGTGCCGCCAAGCGAGGCAGGTGCCTTCGCACCAATCGGCAACTTGGCTGCGAAAGCCTGATCAACCGCAACCAGCGGGAATCGTTCGCCCTTGAGCGCGAGGTACTGTGCAGAGGTTGCAATCAGTCGGCGCTTGCCTCCGGCAACCAACCAAAGTGCCTTGTCTGGGGTTCTAATGAATCGACCAAGTTGCGCGTCGGCGCGTGGAAGCTGGGCGCAGGTGAGAAGGTCGAGGGTGGTAACGCTGCCCGGATAAGCAGAGGCATCGACCGAGTCGATTGAGTGATACTTTCCAGCGATTGGCACCAGGATGCTGCCTTCACATCCAAACTTGGTGCCGTCGGCATTGGCCTTTTTGTTGTAACCCTTGAGGTACTCGGGCTTGAGAACACGAGGCTTGCCCAAGCCGAGGGTCTTGGCCTGGTCACCGGTCGAAACCTTTAGTGCTCGATTGAACCCGTCAATGAGGTAAGTGGTTTCGGCATTATTTGCCTTCACAAATGCGCCCGGGGCGACAACGGCATCGCCGAGTGCGATTTGATCATAGGCAGACGGTATGACGATTTCTGTGGTGGCTTTAGCCAAACCAAACTTGGTGCGATCGGCACCAGCCAAGGTCAATCGGCGCTGCCCGGAGCGAACGAGATACACGGCCGATTCACCGGTGGCACGGACTAAGACCGGGCCAGTCAACTTCTCTTCTGCCGTAGTCGGAATGACATCAAAGATGGTGTCAGCGATGTTAGGCGCTACCGGCGTGAAGGCGTCGAGATTCTCGATAGGCCGCTTGCCCAGTGGACCGAGCAAATACGACTGGCCGGCCGAATTGGTATTGATGGCACGAATCGGCGTTTGGGCATTGATAACCGAAACACCATCGGTTGAAAGCGTTCCCGAGGTTGGGCTGAACCACTGACTGAAATCGATATCCGTCGCGGTTCGAGCGTTGATTTCATAGTATTTGCCGTTACTAATCAGCGCCTTTGCGCCAGTGTTTCGATTGGTAATCAACGAGTTATTCTTGGCAATCGGCGCACCCCAAGGCAACTTCTTGAAAGCGCTGATGGTCACGTTATTCAAAGCCGGAAGCGCGAGCCCGGCCGCCTGAACCGATGCCTGGTCAAGAATCTCGTGCTTCACGCCATCCTTGATTTGATAGGTCGAAGAAGCATCACCAGGCACGTAGGTGGTCATCGAACCGCCGTTGGCAAAGGCGGCTAACTGCGAGGCGGTTAGCTGAACCGCAGTGGCGCAGTCGAGACCAAACTGGGCTACTAGGTCACAACTGCTGAAGGTGTATTTCTTGCCACCATCGACAAAGTAGTACTGGCCAGTAACCGACTTAACCACGCGGGTCAACGCACCAGAGTCGGTGAAGGTATTTAGGTAGTCAGCCGAGATCGTACCGATCGGGCCGAGTGGTGAAATCGCGGCCAAAAGGTCAGGGTCGGTCACGAGGTACTTGTTGTTATCGACGATTAGGTAGGTTCCACTCGAAGCGCTCTTGAGCAAGAAGCCACCACCGATTGTGCTGCCGAACCAGTCGGTGTAGAAACGCCAGAAGTTTCGGTTTCCATAGGCACTGCAAGAGTCGCCCGAACCGTAAAGATTTTTCAGGGCGGCATCGTTCGGGGTATACGGCGTGTAGTAATAAAGAGCGGTGGTCGCGATGCTCTTGATTAGCACCGGCTTGGTGCCACAGCTGGCGTTAGGGCTGTACCGAATGTTTGAGGTGCGACCTACCTTCAGGTAGGTGAACGAACCACGCGGGTCGCCGTACCACTGAAGCTGACCAGCTGCCTTGTATAGCTGGTTGAACAGACCAGAGTGAACCTTGCCGCAAATCGCAGGGTCAGAGTCTGGGCAGCCAAAACCCATCGCCGCCTTGTACATGTACGGGGTCGGGTTGACCGATTGAATCAAACCCTGTTCCTTTTGAAGAACTACGAGTAGCACCTTTGGGTTGATGCCACAGGCGTGTGCAATGTCGTAAATGATTTGAGCGGCGGTCTGTGCCGGCTTCGCCACCATCGGCAGACACTTGCCGTCTTCACCTGGTTTATCGAGCTCATCGTCTACGTAGTTGCGAAGGCAGGTCGGGTCGCCGGACTTGGCCTTGCAGACCGGCACCTTGCTCTCGAGAAAACGCTGGATATCGGAAACTTTCATGGTCCCGAAATCGTAGAAAACGCTGTCGCTGATGATCAGGCCCGGGTCGAACCTGGATGCATCGGCCGCGCTGGCCGAAGGTGCGGATGTGTCTAGAGCGGTCACGCCAATAAAGGCCAGCAGCACTGTTGCCGCAAGCCCAATCAGTTTTGAGAGACCGCTTTTTATCAAGGAATGTTTACCGCAACAGCTGCCGAGGTTCCGGCGTGAGTAGGTGAACTATAAGACATGGTGATTAGACCGGCACCCTTAGGTAGGCCCGAAACCGGAAGCTCCAACGGGTGGCACTGGGTATCGGTCGCGTTGACCTCTGCCTTACCAGAAACAGTTTTGGTCTTGCCAGCGCCAATAAAGGTAAGGGTGCAAGTGCCGCCGTCTTCGACCACATTGGTGATTTCGGCGACCGCATAGATAACTCCCGCTGCGGTGTCAACGCCAGAATCCACCCAGGCGATCTGCGCTTTCTTAACTGCCACGGATGGGGTCGGTGAAGGAGTTGGCGATGCGCTTTCAGAAGCCGGAGCAGATGAACTGCTCGACGGAGTGGAAGTATCGCCAGGCTTGGCCGTGGTGTTCCAGTTTGGATAGAGAATCGAGCAACCGCTCAATGAAACAGCAAGCAGCGCGGTCACCGATGAAACGGCACCGAAGGTTTTCATTTTCATGCTTTTGCCTCTCGTAGTACTTTTAGTGTCTGTTCGCGTGAACCGTGCATGGCCGCCCAAATGACCTTGCGATATTTGCCGGTGCTGGCCGACCAGTCTTCGCCGGTGGCTTCGCTGAGCAGTTGGTTTGCGCTTGCCTTATAGGTCGCAAAAAATTCTTCATCGGCTCGATCAAGCTCAGGTGCGAATAGTTCGAAGTCGAGTGCAATCATGTGTCGCAGGTAGGCTCGTTGAACCTCAGCCTGGATGAGCCCCTTGGCCACCGCGGCACGCACATACTTGTCAATCAGAGTGATGGCGTGCAGTCGGTCTTTGAGGCTCTTCAGCTCGGTCTTGCGCTGCGAAAGCGACTGCCCCTCGGCGCGCACTCGCCAGTAATACGAGCGTCCCGAGACCAGGTCAAACTGGCCGGCAGCAAGATAAGCGCTGGCCATAAGAGCCATGTCTTCGTAGGCCACGCCCTCAGGAAAGCGGAACTTGTACTGCTGCCAGAACGACCAAGAAAAAAGCTTGTTCCAGGCTGTGACATCACCCAGCACCTCGGGGAATTCATCCACGGTCGCCGACTCAGAATCGCGTTCAAAGAGCACCGATGATGACGCTCGCTCGAAATAACGAGCACCGTAGAAGCAGAAGGTCTTGCCAACTACCAACGGGTTTCCGCTGGCCTCGGCCTGACGCACGAAACGTTCGATTGAGCCCATTGGCAAGAGGTCGTCAGAGTCGGCAAACATCACGTAGTCGGTGTTTTCGATGGCATCGAGACCGGTGTTTCGAGCCGCGCCTAGACCCCCGTTTACCTTGGTGATGACCCGAAGAAACGGTGTGCTCGCGGCATATTGCTCGAGAATTTCTAACGAGGAATCGGTAGAACCGTCATTGACCGCGATGATTTCAAGGTTTGGCCAGCGCTGGGCTCTGATGCTGAGCAGGCAGTCTTCGAGATAATCCTCGACGTTGTAAACCGGCAAAATCAAAGTCACCTTTGGTGCCGTCTCGTCGGTTTGACGTGCCTGAAAAGACAGCTTCCAAAGCACTCGCAAAATGCCGTACTTGAGCCCTGGAATCAAACCCTTGGCCAGAAGTTTTCTTGCGACTGAAATCAACTTTGAGCGCATTACTTGCCCTCCGTAAATACCTTGTCAATGACCCTAGAGGCGGCCTTGCCATCCTCGTGTGAATCAAACTTTAGCTGCCATTTTCTGTATTTGGTCTGGTAGTTTCGTGAGATTTCATCAAGACTCTGAAGCGCCTTGAGCACCTCATCCTGGGTGTTCAATATTGGCCCCGGAGCTTCGGTCTCGAAGTCAAAGTAGAAACCTCGTTCGGCTCGATAGCGCTCTAGGTCAGGCGTCATGAAGATGATCGGCTTACCGGTGACCGTGTAGTCAAACATGACCGATGAATAGTCGGTGATTAGGGCATCGGCAGCCAGGTAAAGGTCAGTGATGTTTGGGTAGCGGGTCACGTCGATGAAGCGGGCGTGACCGCCATCCTTGTGCGATTCGTGCGTATTGGTGTGGCCGCGATACATCAACTTGAAGCCCTCTGGTAGCTGCATGTTTTCGTCAAGATAGAACACCGACTGCCAATTGCCGGTTGCGGTTCGGCTGTAGTCACGCCAGGTTGGCGCGTACATAACCAAGGTCACGGATGGGTCGCTCACGCCAATTGATTCGCGGATGCGCTGGCGTTCGGCCGCCGTCGCGTTGCTGAGCTTGTCGTTGCGCGGGTAGCCGGTCTCGAGAATTTCGCCGCGGTAGCCGAAGCAACTCGGGAAGATTTCGGTGCAGAACGCGTTCGGAGAAATCAGGTAATCCCAGGCCTTGGCTTCTCGATCCATGGTGTCGAGGTAACTCTTGGTGTCTTGGTGAGGTTGTTCTGGTTGATGTCTCGGCCCAGTCGTTTTAGCGGTGTACCGTGCCAGGTTTGCAGGTAGACCTGGCCACTTGCTTTGCGAAAGTATGGCGGAAAGTTTGAGTTGTTGACCAAGTACTTTGCGGTTGCTAGGGCACGAAGATAAGCGCGTGAACCATAGACAACTCCGGTTGAACCGGCCGGTGCCTTGGTTGCAGGTGCAGTTACCCAAATGAACTTCAGGTCAGGTCGGGCTTGCTGCAAGCCTAGAAAAATATCGAACGGGCTATCGCCGATTACCTTGCCCTGGAAAGATTCGAACAGTACGGCGTTCGCGAGTGGACGACTGCGATCTAGCTGGTATTGAAGCGCACGAACCTTGATGGCTGCGCGGCGCTTGGCCGCACCGACCAGACGCATCGGTGCAAACTTCTTCAACGTAGCGAGCTTGCTCATTTGCCAGCGGCCTTGCCCGATAGGCGACCCTTATCGATGGTGGTGCCGGCACCGGTGAAGAAGCCCTTTACGAAGCCAACTCCCCAGCTGAGGTGCATGGTTGGCAACGCGATTGCCAGGGCGATGCGCGATTTCAAACTCAAACCCGAGGCCGTCACCGCAAGTGCAAAAATCGCGGCCAAATAGATTGCCCATGGAAGAATTCCAAGAATCTGACCAAACGCCAACAAGACCAAACCAACAAACAAGCCGAGCACCAAAACCGGTGGCGCGAAGTATCTGGTTGAGGCTCCTCGAATGTCGCGCTTGGTTAGATCTCCGCGCCAGATGCCGGTCGAATAGAACTGCTTGACCAAGTTCGAGAAGCGACCGCGAGGCCAATAGGTGACGCGCAGCTCAGGCGAAAACCAAACCAGCCCACCAGACTTTTTGATGCGCTGAGCCAAATCCCAGTCTTCACCACGGATGATGGCTTCGTCGTAACCGTTGACTCGGGTAAGTGCCGACTTCTTGAAGATGCCAAGGTAGGCGCTCTCGGCCTCGCCCGCTTCTCCACCAACGTGATAACTCGCGCCACCGATGCCGAAACGGCTCTTATAGGCCCAAGCGACGGCCTTTTGAAATGAACTTTTGCCCTTGGCATCCATGATGCCGCCAAGCTGCTCGGCACCGACCTCTAGAAGGATTCGAATGCCGTCGGCGATGTATCCCGGCGCCAGCTCGCTGTGCGCATCGACGCGAACGATGTAATCGTGCTTCGACTGGCGAATGGCCTCGTTCAAGCCGACCGTGGTCAGACCACGAGGGTTATCGATAAAGCGAAGGTTAGAAACGCGCTTGACCAACTCAGCCGCCACCGCGTTCGTTTTGTCGTGCGAAGGCCCTAGGGCCAGGATGATTTCGAGCTCCCCCGGGTATGCCTGGTCGAGGATGCTTTGAACCGATGCTTCGAGGTGCGACTCTTCATTCAGCACCGGCATGATGACGGTTACCGCAGGGCTTGAAACGGCCATGATTAGTCGATCGTGTCAGAGCCGGTGTGCACGTTGTAGGCGTTGATGACTTCAAGCGGATCGCCATCCATGATCAATTCGCCCTTTTCAATCCAGATCACGCGAGTGCAGGTATCAAGGATCGACTTCATGCTGTGGCTAACCAAAAACACAGTTCCAGCGCTGTCGCGCATCTCACGCATACGAGCCTCTGAACGGTTGCGGAATTCTTGGTCACCAACCGCAAGAGCTTCGTCAATGATCAGGATGTCGTGGTCCCGCGAGGCAGCGATAGCGAAGCGCAGTCGAGCCGACATGCCAGATGAATAGGTGCGCATCGGCAGATCAATGAATTCTTCGAGCCCGGCAAACTTGGTGATTGCCTCGGTGTTGTCGAGCATGTCTTTGCGGCCGAAACCCATGGCGAGGCCACCTAGCAGAATGTTCTTCTCACCCGAAAGGTTTGGCAAAAGCACGGCTCCGACGCCGAGCAGTGCAGGCTTAGCCGAAGCGTAAACCGCGCCACCCTGAATCGGGGTCAAACCGGCAATCGCGCGCATCAAGCTCGATTTTCCCGAGCCGTTGCTGCCAATGATGCCGACCGATTCACCTTCGAAAACGGTGAAACTTAGACCCTTTACCGCGTGCACCTCACGAAGGCGCATTTTGCGCGAGAACAGACCGCCACCGGCTCCGGCCTTGGTCGCTCGGCGACCGCTCGCGAATACCTTGTAAATAATGTGAACGTCATCGACGACCACTACCGGCTTGTCGCTAACCGGACGAGCACTCTTCTTAGTCTTCGCGGCCATAACGCTCCTCCGCCTTCCAGAAGAATACGATTCCGAGCGCGAGGGTGAGCACGGCCCACCCGAGAGCTGCAAACCACATGAATGGGGTGGTCGAGTAACCACTAACGCCGACGCCGCGAGCAAGACTCACGAAGATGTAAACCGGGTTGTACTTCTCGATCTCGAGCGCGATCGGATAGTCCTTGAGCACGCGCTCCATGTTGAAGAAAATACCGCTGGTGTAGAACACGATTCGAATAATGAACGGAATCAGCTTGGTCAGGTCTTGCACGTGCACGGTAAGGCGGGCAGAAACCAACGCAAGGCCGGTGCTGAACATAACCATGAGCAGAGTGATCGGAATCAGCAGCAGCCAGTTCCAGGTAATCGGCTGGGCGAAAACGATCCAGGTGACCAAGAGCAAGACCATCTGAGGTAGCAGATTGAAGACCTGCTGGATGGTTGCCTGAACCGGAAGCAGCATTCTCGGGAAGCTCAGCGAACGAACCAGACCTAGGTTGCCAGTTACTGAACCGGCACCGGCACCGAAAGCACCCGAGATGAACGAAAACAGAAATACTCCGGTGAACAAGAACGGGATGTAGTTCTCTGGGCGACTTGCCCCCATGAGGACACCAAAAATGAGGCCGTAAACCAACGCCTGGATGGTAGGCAAAAGGACGGTCCACCAGCGGCCGAGGCGATTTTTTGCATTCGCAGCTTCGCTGTTGAAGCGAGCCATGGTGAACGCAAAGTCGCGGCGCTTCCAGGCTTCGGCTAGGTATTCGAGAAGGGCCGGGCGAGCGCCAACGCGCTTAAGTCCGTGTTCCCGTGCGTAGTCGGCAAGACTCATTCGGGCTCCTTCGGTTCGTAGATTTTCTAGTGAAAGTCTACCGCCGAGGGGCTTC
The DNA here is from genome assembly GCA_041183865.1 of Actinomycetota bacterium. GTDB lineage: Bacteria > Actinomycetota > Actinomycetes > Actinomycetales > Microbacteriaceae > Rhodoluna. The sequence continues at coordinate 9,952 of JBEGKW010000015.1, forward strand.
AGACCGGCTTAGGCGAGGGTGGCTACTTCTTTATTTCAGCGTCGAATTTGGCCTGAATATCGGTGTGAATCTTGCCGAAATTTGGGTAAACCGGGTCATAGACCGGCGGTGTGATATTCAAAGACTTGATGCCATAAGCCTTGGCCTTGCCGGCTAGGTTCTTGTATTCAAAGAGCATGCCGCTTGGGATGTCCGTCTTGACCAGTTCTTTGCCTGCAGACATGATCTGCTGCACGCGGCTCAGAACGTTGGCAGGGTCCATCTGCTTCAAGACCTGATCTTCAACCTCGTGCTGGCGTCGCATGCGGTCATAGTCGTTGGTGCTGTGACGCGAACGGGCGTACCAAAGGGCCGTGTAGCCATTCATGTGCTGTTGGCCGGCTTCAATCCAGCCCTGAACGTCTGATAGATCGTCTTTTTGACCACCGATCGGTAGGCGCTGTTGCACGTTGATGTCGATGCCGCCGAGCGCATCGATGAGACTCGAGAAAGCGGCCATGTCCACGATTACATAAGACTGAATCTTCAAACCGGTCACGTATTGAACCGCATCACGAGTTGCCTCGACACCCGGGGTCGAGCCGCGCTTGACCGCATCCGGGTATAGGTCTTGGTGATTGTCGGTGACATCCTTGTAAATTGCGTTGATCAAACAGTCATTTCCGCAGTTCCAACCGTTTGGATAAACCTTTAGCATCGGTGAACCGGCGACAAAACCGACGTGCTGCAGGTTTCGCGGTAGACCGATGTTGACTGCCTGACCGGTGGCCGCGTTGATACTGATTACCGAGATGCTGTCAGGGCGAATTCCGAAACGATCGCGGCCGCTGTCGGCACCGAGAAGCATGATGTTGTAACGGCCGTCTACAGGTGTGGTGAAGCCGCTTTGATTAAAGATCGACCCAATTGCACCAGCCGAGACGCCAGCTGTATTACCAGCCCAGGATAGACCCGAGGTTCCCAGCACCGCAGCCATCGCCAGACCGGCAAATGCGATCCAGCGCTCGCGCTTATAGAGTCGACCGAGGCGCATCAAACGCAAGGTGTCGATTGCAAGAACCGCGAACAAGAGACCGTAGATTCCGAGAATCAGAGCCAGAAAACCGAAGACAAAGTTGACCGGAATCAGTCGGAACAGCAAACCGTTTTTGTCTACCAGGCCAACAATGACGGTGACCAAGGCGATGACCCAAAAGCCGAGGGTTGCCGTGATTCCTACGCGGGCAAGTTTGCGGTTTCCGGCGACCAGCTGAGCCGAGCCCGGAACCACGAGGGTCAGCAATATAAGCCACCAAGCGCGCTTATACAGCTGCTCCGGGGTGACTCGCTCGACCTTACGGAATGGACCTAGATTTGAGATTTGAGCTTCGCATTCTTCTCGGCGACCTGCTCTTTAAGCGATTCGCCATAGGCCGACATCGCAGCAGAAAGCTTTGAATCTGAAGAACCAAGGATGCGTGCCGCGAGCAAGCCCGCGTTCTTGGCACCGTTGATTGAGACGGTTGCAACCGGGATGCCAGCCGGCATCTGCACGATTGAAAGTAGTGAGTCCATTCCGTCGAGCTTGGCTAGCGCCACCGGAACACCGATCACCGGCAGGGTGGTGACCGAGGCAACCATGCCTGGCAGGTGCGCTGCGCCGCCGGCTCCGGCGATGATCACCTTGAGGCCACGACCGGCAGCAGCCTTGCCCCACTCGATCATGCGCTCTGGGGTGCGGTGTGCCGAAAGCACCTCGACTTCGTATTCGATGCCAAAGTCCTTCAGCACCTGAGCCGCGTCTGACATAACCGACCAGTCTGAATCTGAGCCCATGATTACACCGACAACTGGGTTTGACATGCGTGGCTCCTTAGAAATCTGACAACTTTGAAATTTTACCTAGCCGAGGCCGATTATCCGCGGAGCAAAACGGCCGCAGCGCCCTTGGCTTCGGCGAGCGCGAATTCCAAATCATCCGAGACTACGGTGACGTGGCCCATTTTTCGACCGGCGCGAGCCCCCTTGCCATAGGTGTGCACCTTGGCGGTTGGGTGTGCGGCGAGCGCCTTGTCGTAGGCCTGTACGAAGTTGTTCTGATCGTCAACACCGAGCAGGTTGACCATTACGGCGTGAGCCGCAGTTGGTTCGGTTGAACCGAGCGGCAGGTCTGAAACGGCACGGATGTGCTGCTCGAACTGACTGGTTACCGAACCCTCGATGCTGAAGTGGCCGGAGTTGTGTGGGCGCATCGCCAACTCGTTGATTAGGAGTCGACCATCTCGGGCTTCGAACATCTCGACTGCCATGACACCGGTGACTTCGAGGCCCTCGGCAACCTTGCGGGCGATCTCGGCGGTTGCCTCGAGGGTCTCGGCACTGGCATCCGGGGCCGGTGAGATAACTATCGAGCAGACGCCATTCTCTTGGATGGTCTGAACCAAGGGCCAAGCCTTGAACTCACCGCTTGGGCGGCGGGCGCTGAGCTGTGCAAGTTCACGCACGAAGTCGACCTTCTCTTCGGCCAGCAGGCTGCCGCCGTATTGCGCGAGGTTGCCTAACCAGTCCATGGCGTCATCGGATGAGCGCACGACACGAACGCCCTTACCGTCATAGCCACCGATCGGAGTCTTCAGAATGGCAACGCCGCCATGGGTATCGATAAAGGTCTGCAGGGCATCCGCATCCTGGATTTCGGCCCATGCCGGCATCGGCAAACCGAGGGCGCCGAGGCGCTTGCGCATCTTGAGCTTGTTCTGGGCGAAGGCGAGAGCCTTGCTCGGTGGGTTGACCTTCACACCTTCGGCCTCGAGTGCCTCAAGCACCGGCAGCGGAACATGCTCGTGATCGAAGGTGATGACATCTACGGTCTGGGCAAACTCACGAACCACATCTAGGTGGGTGTAATCGCCGACCTGAGTGGTGGCAAGGGAAGCTGAAGAACCCTCAGCTTCGGCGAGAACCTTGAGTTCGAGACCGAGGTTGATTGCCGGCGGTGTCATCATGCGGGCCAGCTGGCCGCCACCGATTACGCCTACAGAAGCCATGACACCAATCCTTTATTCGTCTGCTTCTAGTTTAAAGCTTTGCGACTAGGCCCTGGATCTCGGCCACCAGTTTCTTGGCCTTCGGAAGTGCCGGCAGTTCGACGATTTCGCCGCCAATAACCGTGAGTTGAATCTTGCGGCGATCGCCCAACTGCACATCGGTCACCTGAGCAAAGTTTGCCTCGACTCGACGCTGTCCCATGAGACCCGAACGATAGAGCACCCGGGTGGTGAAGATGTCGACATAGGCGCTTAGGTAACGCAGCACCGGGATGAGCCACAAGAACAGCGAGATGGCGCCGGCCACCGAGTAAAGGGTGATGTTCATCCACTGCTCGGGCAAACGACCGCTGTAGAACGAAACCACGAAGCTCGCTGCGGCTAGAGCCAAGAACGGTAAGAAGAGGCGAATCGCGCGCGGGCGGATGCGGGCGATGCGACGTGACTCAATAAAACTCTGGCTCATGACTCAATTGTGTCGCAGATGAACGATGTCTCCAGCTGAAACCGCAAACAGTTCTCGGGCGCCATCGGGTTGAATCAAAATTCGTCCGGTTTCATCGATGCCGACTCCATTGCCGGTCACCTCTTGACCTCCCGGCATCAGCGCGCGAACTCGGCGTCCGATTGAACCGCAGCGCGCAACCACTTCGTCGCGAAGTCCACTCGCCACCGCGTCTCCCCCGGCCTCGACAAATCGCAAATACAGGGCTCGAAGTTCACCGAGATAGGCCGCCAAAATCTTGTCATTCGAAAGCTCGGTCGACGCGCCAGTCACCGGCGAGCCAATCTTCGCTTGCTCGAGGGCAATCGAGGTGGCGGTCTCAACCGGCAGTTCATCCTGGTTCTGGCTGATGTTGATGCCGGCACCGATTACGACGCCCGAAAAGTCACTGACTAGTTCACTCAGGATTCCCGAAATCTTGAGCTCGCCAACCAACACATCGTTTGGCCACTTCACGGCCACGCTTTCATCCGGGATGAACTGCCCGACCGCGCGAGCCATCGCCAAACCGGCGAGTAGCGGCAACCAGCCGAATGAGGTCGGTGGCAAGACCCGGCCTGCTGCGGCGTTTGGCTTCAGCAATACCGAAATGGCGAGTGAGCTACCTGCCGGTGACGACCATTGACGTCCGGTGGCACGGCCGCGGCCGGCGGTTTGATGGCCCGAGACCAAGACGCTTAGGTCGGGGCGATCGGCGGCAACCGCAACGAGGTCGGTGTTGGTTGAACCGGTGCTGTCGACATAGTCGAGGTGGTTAACCAGTTGACGACTGAGCTCAAAATCCATGTGGTTAAGGCTATCGGGTGGGCCAAGGACGGTGCGGCACTGTAGGAAGTTAACAGCAGAATTAGCGATTCACAGTGGCAAACCTTCAACAGTTTTAGGGGTTTCGCTGGCTAGAGTGGTTTTCATGGCTGAAGAAATGACCTACACAACCGCGATTCGTCTGAACCCAGACATCGCAACCACCGCGGGCAAGCTCGAAGACATGCGCAACCGTTACCACCAGGCTGTGCACGCGAGCGGCGAGGCTGCGATTGCCAAGCAGCACGCCAAGGGCAAGAAGACTGCCCGCGAGCGCATTGAGATGCTGCTCGACCCAGGTTCATTTGTCGAGCTAGACGAGTTCGTTCGCCACCGTTCAACCGCTTTCGGCATGGACAAGAACCGCCCTTACGGTGACGCTGTTGTCACCGGTGTCGGAACCATCCACGGTCGTCAGGTCGCACTCTTCTCACAGGACTTCACCATCTTCGGTGGCTCACTCGGTGAGGCAGCCGGAAACAAGATAATCAAGGTCATGGACCTAGCCATCGCCACCGGTGTTCCAATCATCGGAATCCTCGACTCGGGAGGCGCGCGCATCCAGGAGGGTGTTGTTGCCCTCGGTAAGTACGGCGAAATCTTCAAGCGCAACACCATGGCTTCTGGCGTGATCCCGCAGATTTCGATCATCATGGGCCCAGCCGCCGGTGGTGCCGTGTACTCACCTGCACTAACCGACTTCGTGATCATGGTCGACAAGACCTCGAACATGTTCGTGACCGGCCCAGACGTTATCAAGGCCGTTACCGGTGAAGACGTTGGCATGGAAGAGCTCGGCGGTGCACGCACTCACAACCAGACCTCTGGTGTTGCTCACTACCTAGCCGAAGATGAGGTCGACGCAATCGACTACGCTCGCTCGTTGCTCAGCTACCTTCCTGAAAACAACCTCTCTGAGACCGTGGTTTACGCGGCCGAGGGTGAGCTTGAAATCACGGATGAAGACCAGAAACTCAACACCATCATCCCTGACTCGCCAAACCAGCCATACGACATGCGCGCGGTCATCGAGTCAATCGTTGATGGCCACGAGTTCCTAGAAGTTCAGCCACTGTTCGCTCCGAACATCCTGATCGGTTTCGCTCGTGTCGATGGCCGCAGCGTCGGCATCATCGCCAACCAGCCTCAGCAGATGGCCGGAACCCTGAACATCGAGGCCGGTGAAAAGGCAGCCCGCTTCGTTCGTTTCTGTGACGCCTTCTCGATTCCGATCATCACCCTGGTTGACGTTCCTGGTTACCTACCTGGCACCGACCAGGAGTGGGCCGGAGTCATCCGCCGCGGAGCCAAGCTGCTTTACGCCTATGCCGAAGCAACCGTTCCACTGGTCACCGTTATCACCCGCAAGGCTTACGGAGGCGCATACATCGTTATGGGCTCGAAGCAGCTCGGTGCCGACATCAACCTCGCTTGGCCAACCGCTGAGATCGCGGTTATGGGTGGACAGGGTGCGATCAACATTCTTTACCGCAACGAGATCAAAGCCGCCGAAGAGGCAGGCCAGGATGTCGCTGCAGTGCGTGCCCGCCTGGCCGCGGAATACACCTACAACGTGGCCAGCCCATTCTTGGCTGCCGAGCGTGGCGAGCTGGACGGAATCATCGAGCCAGCCGCAACCCGCATCCAGGTAATCAAGGCTCTTCGCGCACTGCGCACCAAGCGCTCGAGCTTGCCGCCGAAGAAGCACGGAAACATTCCACTGTAATGAGCGGAAAGCACGCGGCCGAAGAAGGCAAAGAGGCTAACCTGCAGGATGCACTGCAGGTAGTTCGTGGCGCCCCGACGGCCGAAGAACTAGCTACAGTGATTGCGGTGTTGGCTGCCGCGCACGCCGAAGAAGAAGCCTCGGCCACTGGCTTCGAGCGCAAGCTAAAGTCCTCTTGGTCCCGCAATGCGGCGGTCTTGCGCCCGGCGATTGTTCCTGGCCCTGGCCAATGGCGCGGCGCCTACCGCTCGGGCTTGAACTAGCTAAAACTTTCTTCTATTTCTGCGTTTTCTCAGTAGGCTTTCATCAAGCCAAAGACTAAAGGAAACGCAATGACGCGCACACCATCACAGATCGACAAAATCGCCGATGCTTGGGTAGACAAGATCGCCGAACTTCAGCCGACTTTCGCGACCTACATCGGTCGCCCGGGTGGCGACGACAAGCTCGATGACCACTCTCCTGAGGCCGACGAGGTCATGCACGGCGAAATCAAAAAGGTATTGGCTCAACTGGCCACCGCTACCCCAACCGACAAGGTCGATGAGGTCACCCTCGACGCGATGACCCGCGACCTAGAGCTCGGTGTCGAACTTCACGATGCCAAGGTAGAACGCCGCAACCTCAACAACATCGCTTCGCCGGCACAGGGCATCCGTGACATCTTTGACCTATCGAAGACCGAAACCGAGGGCGACTGGCAGAACCTAGTGGCTCGCATGAATGCGGTTGCCGGTTCGCTAGACGGTTACATGCGCAGCCTGCGTCTAGGCATCGACGCCAAAGACACCCCGGCCCGTCGCCAGGTGTTGACCAACATCGAACAGGCCGAACAGATCGCCGCAGTTGATGGCTTCTTCAAGACCTTCGCGGCTAACGCCAAACTGAGCGATGGCGAACTGCCGGCCAGCCTAAAGACCGAGGCCGAGAAGGCAGCCGAGGCCGCAACCGCCGGCTATGCAAAGTTTGTCGACTTCTTGAAGCACGAGCTTCTGCCAGCTGCAAACGAAGAAGATGCCATCGGCCGTGAGCGCTATGCGCTGTTCAGCCGCAGCTTCTTGGGCGCCAAGGTCGACCTAGACGAGACCTACGAGTGGGGTAAAGAAGAACTCGCTCGCGTAACCGCAGAGCAAGAAGCGGTCGCTCGTGAGATCAAGCCGGGCGCAACCGTGCTCGAAGCCATCGAATTCTTGGATAACGACCCAAGCCGCAAGCTTCACGGCACCAAGGCGCTGCAAGAGTGGATGCAAAACCTCTCAGACACCGCAATCGCGAAGTTGAGCGGAACCCACTTCGACATCGCCGAGCCACTAAAGAAGCTCGAGTGCATGATTGCTCCTACCCAATCGGGCGGCATCTATTACACCGGCCCGACCGACGACTTCAGCCGCCCTGGACGCATGTGGTGGTCGGTGCCGGTTGGCGTCGAAGAGTTCGACACCTGGCGTGAAACCACCACCGTTTATCACGAGGGTGTTCCGGGCCACCACCTTCAGGTGGCGCAGGCTGTCTATAACCGCGAAGAGCTAAACACCTGGCGTCGACTTGCCTCTTGGACCTCTGGCCATGGCGAGGGTTGGGCTCTTTATGCCGAACGCCTAATGGCAGACCTTGGCTTCTTGGATGACCCAGGCGACCGCCTCGGCATGCTCGACGGTCAGCGCATGCGCGCCGCTCGCGTGGTTCTAGACCTTGGTGTTCACCTAGGCAAGCCACGCCTCGATGGCACCGGCAAATGGGACTTCGACTATGCACTCGACTTCATGGGCAAGAACGTAAACATGAGCAAAGAGTTCGTGCAGTTCGAGGTACTCCGCTACTTCGGTTGGCCAGGTCAGGCACCAAGCTACAAGATCGGTCAGCGCATCTGGGAACAGACTCGTGACGAATACGCCGCTCGCAAGGGTGCCGCGTTCGACATCAAGGAGTTCCACCGCGAGGCGCTAAACCTCGGCGGTCTTGGCCTAGACACACTTCGCAAGGCGTTGCTGGGTTAATAAGTTCGTTAACCCCTATCCCCCAAAGAGGGGATAGGTTTTTACAACGCATGATGTTCGCAGATTGTCATACTGGTTTTATAGGCAGTTGGCACGTTGATTTGGGGATTGTGCCAACCACCTGGGGTGGGTTTGAAAGGCGGAAGCCAATCGAACTCTTGGGGATTGTGAAGGTGGCTCTTAGGAGCCACCTTTCGCATTTAACCGGAGAAGCGGTTTAGCTGAGCTTCAGCCAGAGGTCTGGCGCTGACTGCCCGGGGCGAATCGCGGCGACGGTGATTCGCCAGTCTTCGCCCTGAGGGGCGCGAACCGTCAGACGCCCGGCCGATACATTTACAAAGCTGGCCGCTGCGCGATTGAGTATCAATTCGCGCTCGTTGCCCGACAGCCCCGCCAGGCCACCCTCATCGAGCACCAAAACCTCCACACCGCGCTGGCGGGCATCCTTGATTGCCTTGCGCATAGCATCGTTCAGCAGGGCCTCGCCACGAATCTCATCGCGCAGGCCGGCCTCGAGTAGAAGCGCCTCGCTCTTCTGTTGTTCGGTGAGCGCACCACCGAGGGCAGCGATTAGGTTTAGCGCCGGCAAGGCGGTTCGAAGTGTCTTCTCTAGAAGTGTTGATCGCACCTGACTGGCAGCCTCCATGGCCGCCGTTTCTGCCGCCGAGACCTCGGCGAGACGGTTGAGTTCGGTGGTCGAACGCACCGCACGCTCGACGCCGATAGACACTGCGTGACCGGTGACCAGGAGCGATAGCACTCCAGGAAGCCCGGTGCTCGCCAAACTTGCCAGCCCGCCCCACATGGCAATTTCGCCAACCAGGATGATGAGGCCAAACCAAGCGAGCATGCGCTGGCCTCGAACTGCCATTCCACCCAGGATGGTTCCGACGCCCAAAACGTACCAAGTGGCGTAGTCGGTGAGGTGCGCCGGGTCGAGCTGGGTGTTAATGCCTAGGGGAATTAGTGCGCAGATGACCACAGCGACCACGGCGATGAGTCTTGGCATGACTCGACTGCGACCGACCGCGATGGTCGGAATCAAAATTGCGACGTAGGCAACTAAGGCCGCAATGACGATCTCGGGGCGGTCGTTCTTGTTGATCCAAACGATTCCGAGTACGGCGTGAAAGAGCCCGAATAGTAGGCCGAAGAAACTGAGTAACCAAGTGGGAACCCTAAGCATCGGCACCCCATTCGAGAATGATGTTGGCGCCGTCACCCGGTCGGCTGTCGATGAAAACATGACCGCCGGCAAGCTCGACTCGCTCGATGATTGAAACGCGAATGCCGAGGCGGTTCTTCGGCACACGAGACATTCTGAAGCCTCGCCCGTCGTCCTTGATCACTATTTTGATTCCGGTCTTGTGACCCTTCAGCATTAACGAGCGAGATGCTCGGTCACCGGCGTGCTGCTGCGAGTTTGCAATGGCCTGCAGGGTGGCCTCGGTTAGCGCGGAAGCGACTGACTCTGGAATCAGAACACCGTCAATCTCAGAAATCGAGACCGACAACTGTGGATCCTGCGTTCGAGCGATGTTGTCGAGGGCAGCGAAGAAGTTTCCGGCCGCAATCGAACCCAAACGGTTGCTGTCAGGTGAAGTGTTTAGTGCGGTAACGGCCGTGATGGCTAGATTTGCCACCGACTGCTGCTCTTCAACCGTCTTGGCCTTCGCGGCCAAAAGCAAGGTGGTCAAAACCTTGTCGTGCACGAGCGCATCGAGTCGAGATTTCTCACGGGTTTCGGCCTCGGCTCTAGCCTGTTCGGCCGCCGCAGCGATTTTACGAGTCGATGCGTCGTCTACCTTGGATGCCTCATAGCGAGTCACCAAAATGAGCGACCCCAACAACGCGGCAAACAAGAAGGTCAGCAATGTGTCTTGGACGTTCAGCCAGACATCGACCCCGCCGTATGCCGGAAAGAATCTGGCAATGAACCAGTAGAGATCGAGGGCAACAAAGAACACGATCGCTCGCACTGGAGGTAACCCGGCAAAGGCCGCCACTGCCGCCAAACCGACACCCCACCAAGCCCACGGGTACATGCCTTCAGGCATTACCTGGCCCGCCGGCAGAGCCAAGAACCAGGTGACGATTACGGCTTCGATCGAGCGCGCATACCAGCGTTGCCAAAAGCGGTTATGCCCGGACACGAAGGCTGCGTAGATCAAGCCAAGCTGCCCAACGCCAACCAGGAGAAAGCCTGGCCAAAAGAGCATCGGGTTGAGAATGTCGCGTTGAGACCAGGCGTTCAGCAACATTTGCAGGCCAACCGCGAGACCGCCAATTGAAAAGATTTTGGCGAGCAAGTTGTTTACACGGCCAACCGCAAACCTCTCGGGAGCGGTCTCTGCGTTGAACTCGAAAAGTTTTGCTTTAAAGCGATTCGCCATCGATCAATCCGTCTTCGACCGCGCGTAAATAGAGCTCTGTTTTGGTGCCTGCAGGGCGTCCAATATTTGAATACTTGCTTCGAACTCGGTCGATGTGCTCCTTGACGGTGCTGTAGCTGACTCCGAGTTCGAAGGCCACCTGTTTTAGAGCAAACCCGGATGCGTACAACGCAAGCACCTGTCGCTCTCGTGGCGAAAGGTTGGCCTGTTCTTTGAAGTTGAAGTCGGCGTCGATTGCGGCTGCTGCCTCTGGCGAGTTGACGTAAACGCCGTTGGCCACAAATTGAATGTTGCTGACCAAATCGGCCATGCTCTGTGACTTCTTGACCACACCGGCCGCACCGGCACGAAGTGCTGCCGATACCAACGCGGCTTTGTCGGCAATGCTGAACACCAAAACCTGTGCCCCAGCGTCAATGATCGCGCGCACATTGTTCTCGACCGCTGACCCGTCGGCTAGCGAAAGGTCAAGTACTACGACGTCACAGTTCAGCGGATTGCGAGTGGCAAGCAGCTCGGCGACCGTGCCGGCACCGCCACAGTAAGTGAGCCCGGCCTCTTCACACGCACCCTTGAGACCAAAACGCACAGCGTCATGGTCGTCAACGATTGCTACGCAAATTTCTTGCGCGAGATCTAGGTGCGGCAGCGCGTTCATGGGTGTTACTTGCGAACCAAACTTGCCACCGCTTCAACGTGGTGGGTGTGCGGGAAAAGGTCAAACGCACGAAGTGACTTTAGTTCGTAGCCACCCTCGATCAGTGGCTTTAGGTCACGAGCCAGCGCAATCGGGTCACAGGCAACATAGACAATGTGCTTTGGCTGGATGTCTAGAATCTGACCGACCACCTTGGCACCTGCACCGGCACGAGGCGGGTCAAGGATGATGGTTGCGTTGCGTGGGCTAGCGGTCTTGCCACCCTTGTCTAGGTTGCCAACGCGCTCGTTCAAGAAACGCTCGACCGGTGCACAGACGGCCTTGGCCTTGGCCAAATCGGCGAGGTTTAGCGTGGCATCATCCGTGGCCTGGCGGAATGACTCGACCGAGGTGATTCGAAGGTCGTTGCCGAACTTTGCGGCGAGCGCACCCGAGAACAGACCGACTCCACCGTAAAGGTCTAGGTTGTCGGCTTCTTTATCGATGCCAACTGCAGCAACCATTTCGGTAACCGCGCTCGAGAGCACCTCGGCAGCCTTCTTGTGAACCTGCCAGAAACCTCCACCGCTGATGCGGAAAGTGCGGCCGGCGACGCGCTCGATGAGTCGTTCGTCACCCTTCAGCTTGCTGTCGATCTTCCACTGCACCTGACCGGTGCTTGAGGCTGCCAGTTCAATCTTCTTTACGTTCTGGAAGTTCTTGTTGTGCATCTCAAGCTCGCGAAGATCTTCGACGGCTAGCGGAAGGTCTTTGACCTTGATGACTTCGTGGCTGCGTTCACGGAATGGGCCGACGGTGCCGGCCTCGTCTACGTGAAGCTGCATGCGGGTGCGGTAACCGAGGCCGTTTGCCTCATCGTCACCAGGAGCCGCCTCGACAACTGGACGCAGCTTAATGCCGGCCATGCGGTCTAGAGCCTCTTCGAGAACGTCAGCCTTTAGCTCGCGCTGGCGGGCAAGTTTGATGTGACCGAACTCGGCGCCACCGGCACCCTGAGGACCAGCCTGCTTCCAAACCTGTGGAACGCGGTCGCCCGAAGGCTCGATGATCTGAATCGGTTCGGCTCGGCAGAACGAGCCGCCACGGTCTTCATAGACCTGAGCTAGAACCTTCTCGCCAGGCAGCACGTGCGAGACGAAAACCACGCGACCGTCGTGACGGGCGACAAAGATACCGCCATGGGCAACTTTTTCGATGGTTAGTGTTAGATTCTGGCCGACCCAGTTCGTTGTTTTACTCACCTAGCAAGATTACCCTGCCGCACCGACAAGCCCAAGGTGCTTCATCTGTCAGACTTATCGGGTGACCAAACTCATCCTTGCCTCGACCTCGCCAGCCCGCCTCGCTTTGCTTCGTGCCGGCGGCATCGAACCGGTGACCATTACACCTGGCGTCGACGAGGATGCCGTTGCCGAACGCGCAACTCAGATGGGTCTGATTTCAAACACCGCAGAGATGGTGCACGTCTTGGCAAAGGCTAAGGCCGAGGCGGTGGTTGACCACCCGGATGCCCGTGGCGGCATCATTATCGGCTGTGATTCATCCTTGGAATTTGATGGCGAAGCCCTTGGCAAGCCGCACGAACCAGAGGTAGCTCGTGAGCGCTGGTTGGCGATGCGCGGCCGCTCGGGAAAGCTTTATTCGGGTCACTGGGTGATCGATAACCGCGACCCTCGCCCTGGCGTGCTTGCCCCTTCGGTGGGCCACGTGTCGGTTGCCACCGTGAACTTTGCCGATATCACCGAGCGTGAGATTGACGCCTACGTTGCCACCGGCGAACCACTCAAGGTTGCCGGCGCATTCACCATCGATGGCCTCGGCGGCGCTTTCTTGAAGTCGATCGAGGGCGATGCCCACACGGTCATCGGCTTATCGCTGCCAACCCTGCGCGAGCTGGTGCGCTCACTCGGCGTCGAGTACACCGACCTTTGGAACCTCAGTTAGCAGTCTTCACAGTACTTTCGTGATTTTTTTGTGATTTCGCGCCAATAAAACCGCGGGATTAGTCAATAGGCTTGGAAGCATGACTACGTCAAAGAAAATCACCAAGGTACTAATCGCAAACCGCGGCGAAATTGCCGTTCGAATTGCGCGCGCAGCCAAGGATGCCGGCATCCTGTCGGTAGCCGTTTATGCAGATCAAGACCGCGATGCAATGCACGTGAAGTTGGCCGACGAGGCTTATGCACTGCACGGCACCACCGGCCCTGAGACCTACCTCGTGATCGACAAGATTCTTGGCGTAGCAAAGAAGTCGGGTGCCGACGCAGTTCACCCTGGCTATGGTTTCTTGGCCGAGAACGCCGAGTTTGCAACCAAGGTAATCGAGGCTGGCCTCATCTGGATCGGCCCATCACCGAAGGCGATTGAGCAGCTTGGTGACAAGGTTTCTGCCCGCCACGTTGCCGAGCGCGCAGGCGCCCCACTTGCCCCGGGAACCCTTGACCCAGTGTCTGGCGCAGCCGAGGTTCTAGATTTCGTTGCTCAGCACGGTCTGCCGGTTGCCATCAAGGCAGCTTTCGGTGGCGGTGGCCGCGGCATCAAGGTTGCTTATAAAGAAGAAGAAGTAGCCGAGCTATTTGAATCGGCCACCCGTGAGGCCATTGCGGCCTTCGGCCGTGGAGAATGCTTCGTCGAGAAGTACCTAGAGAAGCCACGTCACGTTGAGACCCAGTGTCTAGCCGACGCCTACGGAAACGTAGTTGTGGTTTCGACCCGTGACTGCTCACTGCAGCGCCGTCACCAGAAGTTGGTCGAAGAGGCCCCGGCCCCTTTCCTTACCGACGACCAGGTTCGTCGCCTATACGAGTCTTCAAAGGCAATCTTGAAAGAGGTTGGCTACCAGGGTGCCGGAACCTGTGAGTTCCTTGTTGCCCAGGATGGCACCATCTCGTTCCTTGAGGTAAACACCCGCCTTCAGGTTGAGCACCCGGTTTCTGAAGAAGTCACCGGCATCGACCTAGTGCGCGAGCAGTTCCGCCTAGCCGAGGGTGGCGTGCTCGACTACGCCGACCCTGTGGTCAAGGGTCACTCATTCGAATTCCGCATCAACGGCGAGGATGCCGGCCGCAACTTCATGCCAGCACCTGGCCCAGTTCACGTGTTCAAGGCACCTTCGGGCCCTGGCGTTCGCGTAGACACCGGTGTTGAATCGGGCGATGTCATCTCTGGCTCATTCGACTCAATGGTCGCCAAGCTAATCGTTACCGGCGCAACTCGTGAAGAAGCACTTGCTCGTTCACGTCGCGCACTTGCCGAGATGGAAGTTGCCGGTCTGCCAACCGTGCTTCCTTTCCACCGCAAGATCGTCAACGATCCTGCCTTCATCGGCGACCAGAACACCAACAAGTTCGGCATCTACACTCGCTGGATTGAGACCGAGTTCGTCAACGACATCCCAGCTTGGTCTGGCGTAGCCGAGATTGGCGCAGAGCCAGCCGAGCGCAACAACGTTGTGGTTGAGGTCGATGGAAAGCGCGTCGAGGTTTCACTACCTAAGCGCCTACTAAGCGGCGGTGCAGCTGCCGGCCCAGTGGCTCACGCACCAAAGCGCGCCTCACACGGAACCGCATCTGGCCCAACCTCTAGCGGCAACGCTGTGAAGGCTCCGATGCAGTCGACCGTCGTTAAGGTAGCCGTTGCCGTAGGTGACACCGTTGCAGAAGGTGACCTAGTAATCGTTCTCGAAGCCATGAAGATGGAACAGCCGATGAACGCTCACAAGGCCGGAACCGTCAAGTCAATCACCGCTGTGGTTGGCGAAACCGTTCCTGCCGGAACCGTTCTTCTAGAACTCGAGTAATACTCCCCTTGTAAGCGAAATGGCCTCCCAATCGGGAGGCCATTTCGTTTAGGAACGCTAGTTGAGCGGGCTGTGCAGCGCGCGAGCCGCGTCGCTGATTGAGCCGGATAGCGATGGGTAAACGGTGAAGGTTTCAGCCA
>JBEGKW010000016.1:0-20831 GCA_041183865.1 Actinomycetota bacterium
GGCCGAGGCGACCAGTTATGAGGCGGCCCTAGACGCCGTAGACGAACACGGCCCGGATGTGCTGATCATCGACCTCGACCTCGGCGACGACACCACCCGCGGTTTGAAACTCTGCGAAGAAGTTACCGAACGCTACCCGGGCACCAAGATTCTGGTGCTGGCCCAAAAACTCAGCGAGATGATTGTGGTCGAAGCCCTGCGCCGCGGCGTGACCGGCTATCTCTGCAAGGATGACGTCAAGGCCGATGAGCTTGGCAAGGGTGTGAAGGCCGTACAAGACGGCGAGACCGTGCTCGGCAAGGGTGTTGGCTCGATGGTGGCTCGAGGACTAGGGTCGACCCGTGGAGCCGCCGAACACCTGACCGACCGTGAGCTCGAGGTCATCCGTGCCGTGGCTCAGGGGCTAAGCAATAAGCAGATTGCGCAGAAGACCTTTATTAGCGAGAGCACGGTGAAGTTTCACCTGCAGAACGCATCGCAGAACGCATCGCGCAAGCTAAACGCCCACCGCCGTGCCGAGATCGTGCACCGAGCGTCAGCGGCTGGACTGCTTTAGACCAACGAACCCACGCTAACTGAACTTCACAAACTTTCGAGTCAGGTTTTCGCCATTGGTCTCGATGACCTTGGCATACCACTTGCCCGACTCCTTCACCGTGCGCACTTGGCTGTCAAAGTCGACGTGAACGATTCCGAAGCGCTTGTTGAAGCCCTCTGCCCACTCGAAGTTGTCCATAAGCGACCATTGGAAGTAGCCGCGCACGTCAGCACCTCGCGCAATAGCCGATTCAATCGAAAGCAAGTGGTCGTTCAAATAACTGATGCGACGATCGTCGTGAACCAAACCGTCTTCGCTCAAGCCGTCGTCGTAGGCGACGCCGTTTTCGGTGACATACATCGGCGGAATCAGATCGCCATACTCACGCGTCCAGCGAGCCAGAAGGTCGCCCAAACCGTTCGGTGTGATCGGCCAACCCATGTCGGTGAGCATGCCCTGAGCCTGGCTCTCAACCGCGAAACCGGCAAATTCATCAAGGATGCGTGCCCGCGTCGGGTGATCTGCCGGCACCACGTGCCCGATTCGCGTGTTGAAGTAGAAGTTCACACCCAGCCAGTCGTTGTCGACCACCTCGAGGTCGCCCTCGTGGATGTGCTTGGTGAGGCGCTCGCCGAAGATTTTCAGAGTCAGGTCTGA
Source organism: Actinomycetota bacterium (assembly GCA_041183865.1). GTDB lineage: Bacteria > Actinomycetota > Actinomycetes > Actinomycetales > Microbacteriaceae > Rhodoluna. Next base: position 1,196 of record JBEGKW010000016.1, read on the forward strand.
ATACTTGCCGCGGAAGATGCCGTCCATCCAGAACAGGTTGCCCAAGGCATCCGAGATTGCGGCCGCTTCAAGTTGCTTCGGGTCGGTGACATCGTCGACGTCTGCCTGACTCTGGCTGAGCACTGGGCCAACGAGTGCGTTCGGGCGAACCGACTTGATTGCCTTGACCGCACGGTTGTGGGCAACCACGGTGTGGTGGCTGGCTGCGATTGCCTGGTCGTAGTCGGCGATGCCCGGGGCGTGCACCCCAAGGCCATAGCCGAGCCAGCTCAAGACCATCGGTTCGTTGATCGGGGTGAATCGAGTTATTCTGTCGCCAAAAGCTTCGGCCACGGCACGGGCATAGTTCTCGAATGGCTCGAGAATTGCGCGATTAGCCCAGCCGCCCTGGTCTTGCAACGGCTGTGGTAGATCCCAGTGATATATCGTGGCCACTGGCTCGATGCCGGCCGCCACAATTGCATCGATCAAGCGGTTGTAGAAGTCGAATCCACGCTCTTCGCGCACATCATCGCCATTCGGAAACAGTCGGGTCCACGAAATCGAGAACCGGTATGCCTTAGCGCCGAGATCCTTCATTATCTGAATGTCGTCGAGGTAGCGGTGGTAGTGATCGTTGGCAATCATGCCGCTGTCGCCATTGGCCACCTTGCCCGGTGTGGCCGAGAAGGTGTCCCAAATCGAAGGGCCGCGGCCATCCGTGTCGGCGGCACCTTCAACCTGATAGGCGGCGGTGGCTACGCCCCAGAGAAAGTCCTTCGGAAATGGCATTCGGTTCTCCTTTAATGCGGTGGTTAAATCGGGTCGATGCCGTAGGCGCGAGCCAACTTGTCGATCTTTTCTGCACGACCCAGGCGTGGCATGTCAGAACCGTCACGGATGACGCGACCGCGCGCCTCGAAGTCGGCCAAGAAGTCGCGAGCCCAGGTTACGTCGGCCTGAGTAGGGCAAATGGTCTCGTTGATCACCGGAATCTGACCGGGGTCAACGGTGAGCTTGCCGGTTAGACCGAGCACCACAGTGTGCTCGGAGGCAACACGGAGTTGGCTATAGCTGGTGGTGATGGTTGGGCCATCGATAGGGCCTGGCAGGTTGCCGATGCGGCTCGCAGTAACCAGGCGTGAGCGCGGATAAAGCATTGCCATGTCGTCGGCCGCCGTTCCGGTGTCGCGACGGTAGTCACCGCTGCCAAAAGCAAGGCGGAAGGCGCCTCGAGCGCAGGCGATGTTGCGAGCTTCTTCGATGCCGAGAGCAGATTCGACGAGGGCGATGACGGGGGTGGTGCCGCCGAGGGCTTCGAAGGTCGCTTCGACCTGAGCGGCATCCTCGACCTTGGCGAGCATTACGCCCTGCAGATTCTTGACGCCCTTCAGAGCAGCGCAGTCGGCGGCCCAGAACGGGGTGGTGTAGTCATTGATGCGAACCCAAGCCTTGTTGCCTGCCTCTAGCCAGGCGATTACATCCTCGAGAGCCTGTGGCTTCAACTTCGGGTCGACAGCGTCTTCAACATCAAGCACCAATTGGTCGGTGCCCGAGGCGAGGGCCTTATCGAAGCTCTCTGGCTTGGTCGCGGCGAACAACAGCCACGAGCGTGAGATCTCGGCCGAAACTTGCTTCTTCTTTGAGGTCATTACTCGAGCCTAGCAAGCGCAAGTCCAGCAATTTGGCCCAACGACTCTATTGAACATGCGGTTATTGGTATTCGATTATTTCTGGGTTGGTGACAACAATCAGGTAGCTACCGTGTGTTAGCGATGATAGATTGCTTGCACTAACGCCATCAATGGTTATCTCGGAGATCCCGGTAGCTGGAAGCTCCAGGGCAGCCTCTGAGCCGAAAGGCACCTCGAGCTTTATTGCAAGATCACCAGACTGCTGAACATCCCAGCGAATAGCAAGGTTTCCGAAACGCGTATCGATGGATGCCTCTGCGAAGCTGAAACCCGCCGCAGGCTTTGGTGCAACGATTACCTTGCGATAAGCCGGTGCATTGACCACCGGGGCCAAACCGGCAACGTTTCGATAGACCCAGTCGATCACGGCGCCATAGGCGTAGTGGTTGTAGCTGATCATCGAGGCATCCTCTTGGGCCTCAGAGGCTGTGCCCATGCCTCCGCTGTGGAAAGAACCATCAGACTTGATTGCGTCCCAGCGTTCCCAAATCGTTGTCGCCTTCTGGTCGACTTGGTAGAGCCAAGACAAGATCTCGCGACGCATAAGCATAATGTAGGCCTCACGTGAGTGACCGTTCTTCGACATGGCGTGAAGAATCAACGGCGTGCCTAGGAAGCCGGTAGTGATTTTGCCTTTATCGGCTTCTACGATTGCGGCAAGTTTGTCTGCCGCTGCTTGTTTTTCTGCAGCTGGGACCAGGTTAAACTCGATGGCCATCGATAGGCCGGCGGTAGTGCTCAGCGCCTCAGCACCCATTTTCTGCCAGATGTTGTGCTTGAGTTCGTCGCGCAATTTTGTGTACTTTGCGACGCCAGTGGCATCGCCAACGAGCTCTTCAACGGCGATGGTGATGTCCAGAGTGTTTGCGAAGAATGCATTCGCAACAAAATCGGCCGATACCTTTGAATCCCAAGGTCGATCGCTCGGCGCATCTGGATCGCACCAGTCGCCAAACTGGAATTCGCTTGGCAAGAATTCTCCCCCAGCCCGACGGTTATGAAGAGCATCTGCCCAACGTCGCATCGAATTCAGCTGGTTTTCCAGCACCAACTTATCGCCGTAGTGCTCATAAACCGCCATGGGAACTATTGATGCCGCATCGGCCCAACCGGCTCGCCCCTGAACTTTCCAGTCGCCTAGTTGAGGGCCCATTTTGATGATGTCTGGGATGACTGCTCCGACGTCACCATTTTCATCTTGGTCGAGCGCCAAGTCGACGAGCCAAGAGCTCCAGAATGACTCGGCGTCGAAGAGTGTATTTGCGGTGCCCGCGAATGCCTGGGCGTCGCCTGTCCACCCCAGCCGCTCATCGCGCTGAGGGCAGTCGGTCGGTAAACCAACGAAATTATCTCGAGCTGACCAGACCACATTCTCGTGAAGCCTGTTGAGTCGAACATCCGATGACTTGAAGGTGCTTCGAGTCGGGTTGTCTGAGCTGATTGCAATTCCGACCGCCGAAATTACTTCGGCGTCGGTAACGACATCGGCAAACTGAAAACCGTGGAACGTAAATCTTGGCTCTAGCACGTGACGGCCGTCATGACCGAGGGTGTAGGTGTCGGTTGCCTTGGCCGTTCTGAGCGGCTTGGTGTGCAGCTGTTCATCCGGGGTCATCAATTCGGCGTGACGCACCACAACCTTTTGACCCTTTTTGCCATCGACTGTCAAGCGAACCCAGCCTGAGATGTTCTGCTCGCCGATAAGAACGGTGCGATCGTAGTGCCGTGAGAGCTTCAGAGAAAACTCTTGGATGACCCGAACTGGGGATGCGCTCCGAGGTGTGAGGATGCTCTTGTCAATTTCACGGATGATTACCGGTGACCAAGCGGCATCGTTGAAACCAGCCCTATTCCAACCAACCTGCCCCTTGGTGAAGTCGATTTCGGAGCCGTCATAGATGTCGCCGCTGCGAACTTCGCCGACCGAGGCTTTCCAAGTTTCATCTGAAGCGATCACTTGAGTCGAGCCATCCGGGTAGGTGATCTCAAGCTGGGCAATTAGCGAGAGTTTGTCTCCGTAGGTGTTGTTCTGCCCCAAGAAGCCAAGGCGCCCGCGCCACCAGCCGTCGGCGAGAGTGCCTCCGATTGCATTTGCGCCTGAAACTACGAGGTTGGTCACATCGAAGGTCGAAACGTTTAGTCTCTGCTGGTAGGTGGTCCATCCTGGGCTCAAGTATTCATTGCCGACCTTTAACCCGTTGATCGAAATCTCATTCAGTCCCCGTGAAGTCACATATAGACGTGCCTTGATCGGTTGACCAAGGGAGGTGAATTCCTTCCGAAGAGTCGGAGAAGGGTTGCCACTGTTCTGGTCGTCGCCGATTGCTTTGCCCACGAAATCGTCTGCTGAAAGAAGCCCAGCTTCATGGGTTAGCGTTTCGCTCCAGGCCGTCCAGCCAGATTGGGTAGCAATACGGACGCGATAGCTTCGAATCTCTCGACTTCTTAGCTCTCCGCCGGGTGCAAGAACGGCTAGCGAATCAGGCGAAGGCACTTGGCCGGAGGTGGCTACCAGGTTGCCAAAGCGTGAGTCTGTTGCGACCTCGATTTCATAACCGGTCTGCGTCGCAAGGGGGTTCGAAGAGGTCACTCTCCAACTCAGCTTGGGGGTTGATCCTGCAACGCCGATGATGTCGGCCGGGTATTGAGATCTAAGGCCCACAACTCGCGTGAATGAGTCTGAAGCAGATTCTGATGGCAACGTTGACATGTGGCTTCCGTAGAACGGTTGGACGTAGGTTTAGTTAGCTTTCGGAGCTATTGAGCTCGGAGTCTTTCCAAAATTTTTACGTGTCCCGGTTCTAACTCTTCCAGCGAGTTGACGCCGAGCAATTTCATAGTTCGTGAAACTTGGGTTCCAAGAATCTGAATGGTCTTGTCTACACCCTCGCGTCCGCCGGCCATGAGTCCGTATAGATAGGCCCGCCCAATCAAAGTGAATGTTGCACCCTTAGCGATGCAGGCGACGATGTCAGCTCCATGCATGATTCCGGTATCCACGTGAACCTCAGCATCCTTGCCCACGGCCTTAACGGTCTCAGGTAGCAGGTGGAACGGAATCGGAGCCCTGTCGAGTTGGCGTCCGCCATGGTTTGAAAGAATTACCGCATCCGCGCCCGCTTTGACGGCCAACTTCGCGTCTTCGATATTTTGGATGCCCTTGACGACGAGCTTGCCCTTCCATTGTTGGCGAATCCACTTCAGATCTTCGAAGGTTACGGTCGGATCAAACATTTGATCGAGAAGTTCTCCTACTGTTCCGTTCCAAGAGCCGAGCGACGCAAAAGTCAGTGGCTCCGTGGTTAGAAAGTTGATCCACCATTCAGGTCTAGGCAATGCATCGATGACAGTCTTAAGCGTTAGCTGAGGGGGAATGGTCATTCCGTTGCGCTTGTCGCGAAGTCGTGCGCCGGCGACTGGAACATCAACGGTTAGCAGCAAAGTGTCGTATCCGGCAGCGGCGGCACGCTCAACGAGAGCCATGCTTCGGTCGCGGTCCTTCCACATGTACAACTGGAACCAGTTGCGTCCGTTTGGGGCCGCCGCAGCAACTTCTTCGATGCTTCGGGTGCCCATAGTACTCAGGCTGAAAGGAATGCCCGCAGCTTCTGCCGCTCGTGAGCCGGCGTATTCGCCCTCGGTTTGCATCATGCGGGTGAAGCCCGTCGGAGCAATTCCAAAAGGAAGCGCAGAACGCTTTCCGAGCACCTCGATGCTGGTATCGGCTGTTGAAACATCTCGAAGAATGCGTGGCTGAAATTCGATGTCTTCGAATGCTTGGCGGGCTCTTGCTAGCGATAGCTCTTGGTCTGCTGAACCGTCTGTGTAATCAAACGGCGCTGTAGGAGTGCGACGCTTCGCGATTTCACGAAGATCGTAAATCGTGAGCGCAGAATCTAAACGGCGCTTTTTGCCATCGCGCGTTGGGGTTTTGAACACCATTAGCTGAGCTAGGTCTTTTGGGTTGGGGAACTGACGTTTGATATTTCCCATTATTTTGCTCCTACCTTGCAAGGTTTAAAGGTTTTTTGCGAAAAGCTCGCTCGAATCAAATCACGTTGGGCTTTGAGCCCAGCAGGGATAGATCCGTGAGCGCTGGCTTGCGTCATCAGGTTACCTATGGCCGTTGCCTCAACCGGTCCAGTGAAAACTGTAAGGCCCGTCGCATCGGCGGTTAGCTGCGCGAGGAGCTCATTTTGGCTTCCTCCGCCTACGATCTGAATAGCCGATATATCAATTCCAGAGACTCTTTTAAGGGCTTCCAGGGCTTCGGAGTAGGCCTCTGCAAGAGAATCCAAGATACAGCGAACGACCTCTGCGGGGGTTTTTGGAACGGTTTGACCGCGCCTTGAACAGGCTGTTTGTATCTTTGCTGGCATGTCTCCGTGCGCGGAGAATTCCGGATCGGTCACGTCTATGCGAGCATCGCTTTCTATGAGCGATGCTTGATTTAAAAGTTCTGGCAGATTGACGCCAGCATCGTTTTTTTGAAACTCGACCATCGATTGCTGAAGTAGCCACAACCCACTTAGGTTCTTAAGGAATCGAGTTCGGTTAGCCACACCAAGTTCGTTGGTGAAGTTGGCGCTCATTGCTGCCGGAGAGTTGTTTGGTCTCGTCAACTCGAGACCCAGCAGAGACCAGGTGCCGCTCGAAAGATATGCGGTTGTAGAGTTTGCCAGCGGAGTTCCGGCAACGGCTGCTGCCGTGTCGTGCGATGGTGCAGCAGTGACAACCGCTTTGGATAGAGATTTACTGGTCACGAACTTGGGCAAAAGCTCACCAATCACGTCGCCAGGGTTTGATAGTTTTGTGAAGATCTCGCTGTTTAAACCGATCTTCTGAATTAGATCCCAGTTCCATTCGTGTGTTTCTAGGTCTAGAAGTCCAGTGCTGCTGGCATTAGTCCGCTCGGTGACAGCGACGCCGGTAAGCCAATGGTTGATTAGGTCGGGCACCATGAGCAACTTCGTGGCCGCTGCCATCTGTTGAGGGTCTTGAAGCTGTTGCGATGCTAGTTGGTAGAGGGTGTTGAAAGGCAAGAACTGCAACCCATTTTCAAGGTAAAGCTCAGACGGAGAGAGCACCTGCTGGACTGAGGCAACTCCGAGAGAGTTTCGTTCATCCCGATAGTGTCTTACTCCATCAATGAGCCTGTCTTGGGAGTCGAGCAAGCCGTAATCTACCGCCCAGGAATCAACGGCGATGCTGATTACGGGCTCACCCTCTGCGTCGGCAAATTTGCCAAGTTTGTCGATGCCTTCAGCGATTTGCGATTTCAATTCTTCAAAATCCCAATAGATGCCGTTTGGTTTTTCCACTGGATTGTTGGCGAAGCGGTGAATCTCATGCAAGCGCACAGAGGTAACGTCAATCAATCCGGCGATAACTCGCCCAGATGACGCACCTAAATCGATTGCCGCAAAGAGACTTGTCATTTTTTATCTCAGGAATGCTGCCGCAACACCAGCATCAACAGGGATGTGTAGCCCCGTGGTGTGGCTCAAGTCTCCGGCAGTCAATGCGATTACGGCGTTTGCCACATTCTCTGGCAGAACTTCACGCTTCAGCAAGGTTCGCTGTGCATAGTAAAGCCCGAGGTCTTCTTCCTTCACTCCATAAACCTTGGCGCGTGACGCGCCCCAGCCGGCTGAAAAGATTCCGGATCCGCGCACAACACCATCCGGGTTGATGCCGTTGACCCTGATTTGCTGGTCGCCGAGTTCGGCGGCCAAGAGTCTTACCTGGTGAGCCTGGTCTGCTTTCGCAGCTGAGTAAGCGATGTTGTTTGGGCCGGCAAAGACGCTGTTCTTTGAAGAAATGTAGATGATGTCGCCACCCATCTTCTGCGCAATCATGATTTTTGCCGATTCGCGAGCGACCATAAATGAGCCCTTGGCAAGCACATCGTGAAGGATGTCCCAATCCTTCTCAGTGGTTTCTAGGAGTGGTTTCGAGATTGAGAGGCCAGCATTGTTTACTACCAAGTCAACTCCACCGAACGCCAGGCTTGCAGCGGCTAGGGCATCGTTGACAGCTTTTTCATCCGTGACGTTTACGCTGACCGCTACGGCGTGATCAGGGCCGCCGAGTTCGGTCGCAACTTGCTCGGCGTTTTCAAGATTCATGTCTGCGATGACCGCGCAACCACCTTCGGCCACGATGCGGGTAGCGATGGCCTTACCGATTCCGCTTCCGGCCCCGGTAACAAATGCAACCCTTCCGGCAAGTGGCTTCGGTTTTGGCATCCGCTGAAGTTTCGCTTCTTCGAGCGACCAGTACTCAATGTTGAATTTTTCTTGATCGCTGATTGGCACATACTTCGAGATTGCCTCTGCCCCGCGCATCACGTTGATGGCGTTGACATAGAACTCGCCGGCAACACGGGCCGTCTGCTTATTTGCGCCAAATGAGAACATGCCGACACCTGGAACCAGGATGATAGCAGGGTCAGCACCGCGCATGGCGGGTGAATCTTTCTTGGCATGAGCCTTGTAGTAAGCCTCGTAATCCTTGCGGTAGGCCTCGTGAAGTTTCTCTAGGCGGAGTTTGACTTTATCTAGGTCTGTGTCTCCTGCAAGGTCAAGAACGAGCGGCTTTACTTTGGTGCGCAAGAAGTGGTCTGGGCAACTCGTGCCCAGTGAGGCGAGTTTCTTCATCTTTGAACTTGCCAAAAAGTCGAGAACCGCTGGGGAGTCGTTGAAATGACCGATCATCGGCTTGTCGGTGGATGCGATTCCACGCAGAATCGGGGCAAGTTCTGCGGCGCGAGAACGGCGAGCTGCAGGCGAAAGGGGGCCGAAGCCGGCGACTTTGTCTCCAAAAGGATTTTTCGCTCCCTGCTTGGCGATATAGTTCTCGGCGGTCTTGATGATGAAAGTCGAGTTTTTCTCAGCCTCTGCACTCGAGTTTCCCCAGGCGGTGATTCCGTGTCCTCCAAGGATGCAGCCGATCGCCCCAGGGTTTGCGAGCTTAATCTCAGCGATGTCCAAACCGAGTTGGAAGCCTGGACGGCGCCAAGGCACCCAAACCACGGAGTTCCCAAAGATTTTTTTGGTTAGTTTTTCTCCATCTTTGGAGGCTGCGATCGCAATACCGCTGTCTGGGTGAAGGTGGTCAACGTGCGCGGCATCGACTAGAGCGTGCATTGCAGTGTCAATCGAGGGCGCTGCACCGCCACGACCGTGCAAACAGAAGTCGAAAGCCGCAACCATCTCATCCTCGCGCTCCACACCGGGATAAACGTTGACTAGAGAGCGGACGCGGTCGAGTTGCAAAACGGCAAGGCCAGACTCAGTCAAGGTGCCAAGATCGCCACCCGACCCTTTTACCCAAAGCAGTTCGATTTTCTGACCGGTTACCGGGTCAACTTCGAAACCCTTCGCAGAAGTGTTGCCACCAGCAAAGTTAGTGTTTCGCGGGTCTTTCCCAAGACGGTTAGATCGCGTGATCAGATTTAACATCTCTTTGTTGTTACTTGACATAGTTATTAAGCTCCCCAGCCTGCCTGCTGGCCGCCGACGCGAGCCGCAGAGATCTCTTTCAAGTACCCAGAGTTATTGAATGCCTTGATTGGGTCAACCGCCAGACCCTTGCCTGCGCGCCATTCTTCAAGCAATGGACGCACATCCGTATAAAACGCGTTCATGAAAATGTCATTGGCTCCGAGAACGTCGCCAGCTCGCTGAGCCGCATCCAGCGCCTCGGTGTCGATGAGCAGTGCCCGAGCAGTCATTGATTGAACGTTGAGCACGCTTCGAATTTGACCAGGAATCTTGTCTTCGATGTTGTGGCACTGGTCGAGCATGAATGCGACTCCAGAATTCGGCGCAAAACCGCCACCCCTGATCACCTCGTGCATGATGCGGAATAGTTGGAATGGATCGGCGGCGCCAACAATCAAATCGTCATCTGCGTAGAAACGAGAGTTGAAGTCGAAAGAACCAAGTTTGCTTAGGCGAAGCAGTTGCATGACGATGAATTCGATGTTTGTGCCTGGCGCGTGGTGTCCGGTGTCCAGGCAGACCAAGGCCTTGTCGCCGAGGGTTGCTACCTGCGCGTAAGACGTACCCCAGTCTGGAACATCAGTGTGATAGAAAGCAGGTTCAAAGAACTTGTATTCGAGAACCATTCTTTGGTCGTCGCTTAGGCGAGCGTAGATCTGACGAAGCGAGTCATTGAGTCGGTCTTGACGGCCGCGCATGTCATCTTGCCCAGGGTAGTTGGTTCCATCGGCTAGCCAAATCTTCAAATCTTTCGACTTGGTTTGGTGCATGATTTCGATGCACTCGAAGTGGTGGTCGATTGCCTTCTGGCGAACCTTTGGGTCTGAGTGTGTGAGGCTACCGAACTTGTAGTCCTCATCCTGAAAAGTGTTTGAGTTAATGGTGCCTAGGGCAACGCCGTGATTCTCGGCGTGGCTGCGAAGTTCGGTGTAAGAGTCAACTTTGTCCCATGGGATGTGCAGAGCGACCGTTGGGGCGATTCCTGAATACTTGTGAACTTGGGCTGCGTCGGCAATTTTCTCGAATGGATCGCGCGGCACACCTGCTGAAGGAAAAACGCGAAAGCGAGTTCCTGAGTTACCAAATGCCCATGATGGAAGTTCAATCGCCTGATTGTCAAGCGAGTTGAATAGGGCAGCTTTGACATCGTTGGAAAGCATCTCTGGTCGACCTCTCGAATATTTGAATCGTTTCAACAGAATAGGTCGTTTATCTGGCAAATGCCAACTCCGCTTTGTAACAGGTTTATAAACATCAGTCTTAGCGCGGTTAAATCATTACTGTGGCATTATTGAAACGCATTCAAAATGTTCAAATTCGTTTCAAAAAATTCTTGGAAAGGCTGCCGATGTCGTCAAATACCCGTCCCAGCATTCAAGACGTAGCGCGACTTGCCGGAGTTGCCGTTGGAACGGTTTCGAATGTTCTGAACAACCCTGAGCGCGTGCGCGCCGAAACAACTGAAAAGGTGAGCCGCGCTATTGCGCAACTTGGTTTCATCAGAAACGATGCGGCGAGGCAGCTAAAGGCCGGAAAAAGCCAGACCATCGGCTTGGTCGTGCTTGACTCCACTAACCCGTTCTTCGGTGAACTGGCTCGCGGTGCTGAGGATCAAGCGATGAAGGAAGGGCTTGCTCTCATCCTTGGCAACTCTGGTAACGATGAGCAGCGTGAAGCCAAATACCTGAGTCTTTTCGAAGAGCAAAGAATGTCGGGGGTGCTGCTGTCGCCTTCGGGCATGACCGCATCCGTCGTTTCGGGGATTCGTAATCGAGGCTTAAAGACTGTGCTTGTTGACCGCATGGCTGAGATTGATCTTTGTTGCTCGGTAGGTGTCGATGACGTTGCCGGTGGTCGCACCGCAGTCAGTCACCTACTCAATCAAGGCCGAAAGAAGATTGCGTTCGTTGGTGGAACGGTCGCCACTAAACAGGTTGCCGATCGCCTCGCTGGCGCCAAGGAGGCAATCGCCGGTGTGCCGGGCACGCAGATTAAGGTTTTTGCAAGCTCCGACATGAATGTTCTAGCGGGTCGCTCTATTGGCGAGCAGATTCTCGCGCTTGCGCCCGAAGAAAAACCCGACGCCATTTTCGCGGCGAACGACCTCTTGGCAGTCGGCATTCTGCAGGCGCTGGTGTTTCGAGCCGAAGTTCGAGTTCCAGAAGACATTGCGATCATCGGTTACGACGACATTGATTTTGCCGAGGCGGCCATTGTTCCGCTGAGCTCCATTCGTCAGCCAGCCGCCACCATCGGAGCGACCGCGGTCGAGCTGCTACTTGATGAGATTGAAAACCCCGAAACGCACGTTCATCGTCGGGTTATGTATCAGCCCGAGTTAGTTATCAGAGCCAGCTCAAAGACCAACTAACGCTCCGTCTCTAAACTCCAAGAAATAAAAGGCGCAAGAAGCGTAATTTTCTTGAATCGATTCAAGCTATCCGATTGTTATCAAATATGGATTGAAAATTGAGTTTGCTGTTTTATTATTGGACCCAACATTGAATCGTTTCAATGGAACCGGCAGGAGACTGACGGCAACTTCATCGACGCCGCCGACGTTTATTCTGAGTGGGTCGACGGTCACGTCGGTGGCGAAAGCGAAACCATCATCGGTGAATGGATGACGGCTCGCGGCAATCGTTCGGAGATCATGCTGACCACCAAGGTAGCGATGCTGTCTACCCGCCCTGGGTTATCACGCGACAACATTTTGGCTGCCGTCGAAGATTCGCTTCGACGCCTGCAGGCCGATTACATCGACCTCTATTACGCGCACATCGATGATCAAGACACCCCGCTTGAAGAAACCCTTGGTGCCTTCGACGAACTAGTCAAGGCCGGAAAGATTCGCCACGTCGGTGCCTCGAAGTATGACGGAGCCCGCTTGTGCGAGGCCCTGGCCATCAGCAAACGCCTCGGCTTGACCGCATACAGCGTTCTGCAGAACCAGTACAACCTGGTCGACCGCGAACCTTATGAGTCAGATGTTGCCCCTGCGCTCGAGGAGCTTGGCTTCTCTTGCGTGCCGTTCTATGGCATCGCGCTAGGTTTCTTGACCGGCAAGTACCAGCCGGGCGTCGAGGTAAAGTCGGTGCGCGCCGAGGGCGCCAGCCGCTACTTCACGGATGCGAACTGGGCGACCCTTGCCAGGGTCACAAAGCTGGCCGAAGAGTTGGGTGTCTCAAATTCGGCAATCGCGCTCGCTTGGTTGCGTGCGCAGCCGACCGTCGGTGTGCCAATCGCAAGTGCGCGAACCGTTGGGCAGGTCGAAGCGCTGATGCAGCACGTCGACCTAACCGCCGAGCAAGTTGCCTACCTCGGTTAGATAGTCTTCGCGTCGATCACGAAGCGATAGCGAATGTCGCTGGCAACCACACGGTTGTAAGCGGCATCGATGGTTGCCGGGTCGCTAGCGTCGAGCAGTTCGATGGTTGCACCGATGTTGTGCTTGGCGCAGAAGTCGAGCATCTCTTGAGTTGCCTTCATGCCGCCGGTGTTTGAGCCGGCAATAGACTTGCGGCCATCGACGATTGAAAACGGGTTATAGCTCTGGCTAGTGCCAGGCAGGCCAACGTTGACCAGCGCGCCATCAACGCGCAGCATCGCCAGTAGACCATCGACGTTTAGGTCGGCCGAGGTGGTGTTCAAAATCATGTCGAACTTGTTGCGAATGTTGCCGATCGACTCATCCGTGGTTAGGTAATCGACCGCTCCGAATGCGAGGGCATCGTCCTTCTTCGAAGCCGAGTGGCCAAGCACAGTGACTTCGGCGCCGAGGGCAACCGCAATCTTCACGCCTAGGTGGCCGAGGCCACCCATTCCAAGGATGGCGACCTTCTTGCCCGGGCCGGCGTTCCAGTGGGTGAGCGGGGTGTACACGGTAATGCCGGCGCAAAGCAGTGGGGCGGTTTCGGCGAGGTTCACTTCATCGCTGACCTTCAAGGCAAAGCGCTCTTCGACCACAACGCTGCGGGCATAGCCGCCGTAGCTTGGTTCGCCGTCATAGTGGCGGCCGTTGTAGGCGCCAACCGGACCTTTGACGCAGAAGTTCTCTTGGTTGTCTAGGCAGTATTCGCACTCGCGGCACGAGTCGACGAATACGCCAACGCCGATGCGGTCGCCGACCTTGAACTTGGTGACGGCAGAACCGATCTCGGTGACTACACCAACCATTTCGTGACCCGGCACCATCGGGAAGATTCCGGCCGACCACTCACCACGGACCTGGTGGATGTCGCTGTGGCAGATTCCCGAATAAAGGATGTCCATTTTCACGCGGCTCGGTTCGAGCTTGCGAAGTGGCATTTCGCTAACGGTTAGGTTTGCGGCAGTTGATGCGGCGATGAGTGAGCGAGTAGTGGTCATAGCCCAATGCTACGCCTCTAAGTAACTAGCGGCAGGCGGTTTTGCAGCCAGCTGCACAGCCACTAAATGGCTCGCCGCGAAGGCCGCTGAGGCAGCCAGTGGTCTGGTCTTCATCCGTGGCCGCTTTGAATCGATCAAGGATGATGTCGACCAGCTGCTGCGGCGGTTCGGTGCCCTCGACCAGCAGCGGTTCGGCCGCTAGGTGAGCGCCAACCTTCTTCGTGAGGCCTGCGAAATAACCATCGGCGAGCAGGTAGGTGGCAATCACAACTCGCTTGCGAGGGTTCTGAAACTTGAGCTTTGGAATCAGTTCCTTGAGTTTCGGTTCGGCCGCCGATAGGAAGGCGAGTTCGACCGTGGTCGGCGAACCATTTCGACTGCTGAGCGCCTCTTCAAACATCAGCTTCACGAGTTCTGATTCGGCTTGTGCGCGCTGGTCGCTCGAGCCGGCTACGGTCAACACGATTAGGTCGCTGGCTGCGGTTTCGGCGGTGGCACCGACTTCATCCAAGCGGCGAATCAAAACCTCAACCATGCGCTCATCTGGGCCGAGAGCCGGGGTGATCAAGACCTCGGCTTCGGCGGCGAAGGCAGCGTCGGCGATGTCTTGGCGCACGTGATAACCGGTGGCCAAGAGCAGGGGAACGATGGTGATTTCATCGGCGCCTTTTTCGGCAGCATTGGTCAAAACTGTGGGCACGTCTGGCTGTTGCACATCGACGAATGCCTCGAGAACGGCCACCTCGGGCAGAGATTCGGCGACTTTTTTTACGAGGTCAGAAATCGACTTTGCGCCACCGATATTGTCGGTGCCGTGCGATGCCGCAACCAGTGATTTCATGCCGTCCTCAATGCCTATAAGGGATTCCGAAAAGCCTACCAAAAAGGTAGGGAAACCAATCCGGCCATCGGGCTGGAATCGTTGATCTGACGCGGAAGTCCTTGTGTTACGCAGTGTTGCGTACGACCCAAGTTTAGAGCCCATGGATGGGGCAAACTTGAAGGATGACTGAAGCAAAAGGCATCGCTCGCCCACCTCGCGAAGCGCGTTCAAATGGACAGTGGAAAGTTGACGGCACTGAGCCGCTAAACGCCAACGAAACTTGGAAGCAAGAAGACGGCGGACTCTCGGTTCGCGAGCGCGTCGAGTCAATCTACTCAAAAGAGGGCTTCGACAGCATCCCAGGCACCGACCTGCACGGACGCATGCGCTGGTGGGGCCTCTACACCCAGCGCAAGCCGGGCATCGATGGCGGTAAGACCGCAACCCTAGAGCCACACGAGCTCGAAGACAAATACTTCATGCTGCGCGTTCGCATCGACGGTGGTCAGCTAACCACCGATCAGTTGCGCGTAATCGCCGGCATTTCAAAAGACTTCGGTCGCGACACCGCCGACCTAACCGACCGCCAGAACGTGCAGTTGCACTGGATCGACATCGTCGATGTTCCCGAGATTTGGCGTCGACTCGAGGCCGTTGGCCTAGAGACCACCGAGGCTTGTGGTGACGTGCCACGTGTCATCCTTGGTTCGCCGGTTGCCGGCGTTGCTGCCGACGAGTTGATCGACCCTACCGACATCATCGAGCAGATCAAAGACAAGTACATCGGTGACCCTGAGCTGGCCAACCTGCCGCGCAAGTTCAAGTCGGCAATCACCGGCCACCCGAGCCAAGACATCGTGCACGAAATCAACGACGTCGCCTTCGTCGCCCTCGAGCACCCAGAGCTTGGAGTCGGCTTCGATCTTTGGGTTGGTGGCGGCCTATCGACCGCACCACGTCTAGCCGAGCGCCTAGGCGTCTTCGTTAGCCCAGATAGACTATGGTTTCCGTCGCATGCGCACCAAGGCTCGCCTGAAGTTCTTGCTCGCCGACTGGGGCGTCGAGAAGTTTCGCCAGATTCTCCAGGATGAATACCTCGGCTACGCCCTGCCAGATGGCCCGGCGGCTCCGACTCCGGCTACGGTTGGTGACCACGTCGGCATTCACAAGCAGAAGGACGGCAAGTACTTCATTGGTGTAACCCCATATGTTGGTCGCGTCTCTGGCCCGATTCTTGAGCAGCTGGCCGACATCCTTGAAAAGTATGGTTCGAAGCGTCTGCGCACCACCCCGCACCAGAAGCTGGTTTTGCTAGACATCGCCGAAGAGCACCTCGACAACATCGTTGCCGAACTCGACGAGATTGGTAGAGCACCTCGACAACATCGTTGCCGAACTCGACGAGATTGGTTTGAGCGCAAAGCCGAGCCCGTTCAAGCGTTCGACCATCGCCTGCACCGGCATCGAGTATTGCAAGCTTGCGATCGTTGAGACCAAGGCCAACGTGACCGCAACCGTCAAGACCCTCGAGAAGAAGCTGGTCGACATTCAGATTGGTCGCCCGATCAGCCTGCACATCAACGGTTGCCCAAACTCTTGTGCTCGCATCCAAACCGCAGACATCGGCCTGAAGGGCCAGTTGCTGCCGGATGGCAATGGCGGAACTTCGCCTGGCTTCCAGGTGCACCTAGGCGGCGGTTTGGTCACCAAGGATCGCGATGAGGCCGGACTAGGCCGAACCGTTCGCGGCCTAAAGGTCACCGCCGAAGAACTGCCTGACTATGTTGAGCGCCTAGTTCGTCGTTATGACGCCGAAAAGGATGGCGACGAGACCTTCGCCAGCTGGGCACACCGCGCCGAAGAGGAGGCCCTACAGTGAGCGTCACTCTTGAAACCCGTCGCACCAACGACGAACTAAAGGCTGTCGTCGAAGCAGGCACCGCCGAACTTGCCGAACTTGGCAAGGCAAACCCATCGGGTGAAGCCACCGCAACCCAGGTTGCCGAGTGGGTTGCTCGCAACTTCGCGGTTGACGCCGTTGCCGTTGCCTGCTCGATGGCCGACTCGGTGCTGCCGCACATCGTCGCGCAGAGCATCCCAGCTGTTGAGGTTCTGTTTCTCGAAACCGGTTACCACTTCTTAGAGACCAAGATCACCCGCGATGAGGTTGCCCGCGTGCTGCCTGTGCGTGTGGTCGACGTCAAGCCAAAGCAGACCGTCGAAGAGCAAGACGCCCAGTATGGCGAGAAGCTATACGAGCGCGACCCGGGCCTTTGCTGCCAGTTGCGCAAGGTAGACCCGCTGAGCGAAAGCCTCAAGGGATACGAGCTTTGGTTCACCGGTGTTCGCCGCGACGAGGCTCCGACTCGCGCCAACACCCCGCTGGTCATCTGGGATGAAAAGAACGGCCTGGTAAAGGTCAACCCGGTTGCCGCCTGGACCTTTGACGAACTAAACGAATACGCCGCCGAGCACAAGGTTCCGATGAACCTGCTGCTCGACCACGGCTATCCATCGATCGGCTGCGCACCTTGCACCAAGCAAGTTGCACCTGGCGAAGACCCTCGCTCGGGTCGCTGGGCCGGCACTAACAAAACCGAATGTGGGCTTCACGTATGAGCATCTCAGAAATTAAAACCGGGCAAAAACTAGCCGAACACCGTCTCGGCCTTCTTGACACGCTTGAGTCAGAGGCGATTCACATCATCCGTGAAGTTGTCGCCGAATTTGAACGCCCAGTCTTGCTGTTCTCGGGCGGTAAAGACTCGGTCGTTGTGCTTCACCTCGCCGCCAAGGCATTCTGGCCGGGCAAGGTTCCGTTCCCGGTGCTGCACGTCGACACCGGCCACAACTTTCCTGAGGTAATCGAGTTCCGCGACCGCACAGTCGAGAAGCTCGGTCTTCGCCTCGAGGTTGCCAGCGTTCAGGATTACATCGATCGCGGCATCTTGCAGGAGCGCCCAGACGGCACCCGCAACCCGTTGCAGACCCTTCCGTTGCTCGAAGCAATCACCAACGGCAAGTTCGATGCGGTCTTCGGTGGCGCTCGCCGCGATGAAGACAAGGCCCGCGCCAAGGAGCGCATCTTGAGCATGCGTGACGAGTTCGGCCAGTGGGACCCTCGCAACCAGCGCCCAGAACTTTGGAACCTATACAACGGCCGCCACCTGCCCGGTCAGCACGTTCGCGCCTTCCCAATTTCAAACTGGACCGAGCTAGACATCTGGCGCTACATCGAGCGTGAAAACATCGAGTTGCCGCCGCTTTACCTGGCCCACGAGCGCGAGGTTTACAGCCGCGATGGCATGTGGCGCGCAGTTGGCCCGGTTTCGATGCCAAACCCTGATGAAGTGGTCGAGACCCGCCTGGTTCGCTACCGCACCGTCGGTGACATGAGCTGCACCGGTGCCGTCGAATCGAACGCGGTTTCAATCTCGGATGTTGTGCTCGAGGTTGCCGGATCGACCCTTACCGAACGTGGCGCCACCCGCGCCGATGACCGCATCTCTGAAGCGGCAATGGAAGACCGTAAGAAAGAGGGCTACTTCTAATGCCACAGACTTCATTTATTGACGCGGCCGGAACCCTGGCTCAAAACCGCACCCTGCTGCGCTTCGCAACCGCCGGTTCGGTTGATGACGGCAAGTCGACCCTCGTTGGTCGCCTGCTGCACGACAGCAAGGCAGTTCTCGTTGACCAGCTAGAGGCAGTCGCTCGAACCTCTGCCGAACGTGGCTTCGGTGGCGCAGCCGGTGGCCTCGACCTCGCACTGCTAACCGATGGTCTTCGTGCCGAGCGCGAGCAGGGCATCACCATCGACGTTGCCTACCGCTACTTCTCAACCGCCGAGCGCAGCTTCATCCTGGCTGACTGCCCGGGCCACGTTCAGTACACCCGCAACATGGTAACCGGTTCGGCCACAGCCGATGCCGTGGTCGTGCTCATCGACGCTCGCAAGGGCGTGCTCGAGCAGACCCGCCGCCACCTTTCGGTGGTCGCGCTGCTCCGCGTGCCGAACGTGATCGTCGCGATCAACAAGATCGACCTTGTTGACTACAGCGAGACCGTTTACAACGACATCCTTGAACAGCTAAAGCAGGTCACCGCCGAGCTCAGGCTTCAGGGCGTGCACGCGATTCCGGTTTCGGCTCTCGAGGGTGACAACGTGGTTGAGCGTTCGACCAAGACCGATTGGTACACCGGCCCAACGGTAATCGAGCTGCTCGAGACCCTCCCGGCCATCGACGAGATCGAGTCAGAGAACGACCCATTCCGTTTTCCGGTTCAGCTAATCATTCGCCCGCAGGGTGGTTTGGTCAACGGCCTAGACGCAGACGAGTACCGCGACTACCGCGGTTATGCCGGTCAGGTTGCTTCGGGTTCGATCAAGGTTGGCGACGAGGTCGAGGTTACCCCTGGCAACTTCAAGACTCGCGTCACCGGAATCGACCTAGCCGGTCGCGCCATCGACAGCGCTTTTGCCCCTCAGTCGGTAAGCCTTCGCCTTGCCGATGAGTTCGACCTTGCTCGCGGTGCCGTAATCGGTGCAGTTGGCACCTTGCCAGAACCGGTCAAAGAGATTCACGCCGAGATCTTTTGGCTCGACTCTCGTTCGGCCGTGCCGGGCACCCGCGTTCTCGTGAAGGCCGGCACCCAGACCGTGCAGGCGATCATCACTTCGGTTATCGGCCGTCGCAACCTCGACACCCTTGCCATCGAGGGCACGGATGAGTTGAAGGTTAACGACATCGGCAACGTTGTCTTGCGCTTGGCTTCGCCGGTTCCGATCGGCGACTACAACCAGAACCGTCGCGCCGGCGCCTTCCTAATCATCCAGCCGCAGGACGGCTCGACCCTAGCTGCCGGAATCAACACCAACGCCCAGTTCGACGAGTTCGACATCTAGTGAGTCGCAACGAAACGATCTACCCAATCGGCCTGCGCCTTGCCGGCCGAAAGGTTGTCGTTGTCGGCGGCGGCGTGGTTGGCACCCGTCGCGTGCGCGGCTTGCTCGATGTGGGCGCTCGCATCGTGCTCATTTCTCCAAACGCCACGGATGAACTGACCCGCCTAGCCGACGCCGGTGAAATCGAGTGGTTCGACCGCGGCTACCAGACCGGCGACTTAGCCGGTGCATGGCTCGTGCACACCGCAACCGGTGTTGCCCAGGTGGATGCCGCGGTTACCGCAGAAGCGGATGCCGCCCAGATTCTGGTCGTGAATGCAGCCGAGGCTGAAAAGTCGACCGCTTGGGTTCCGGCAATCGC
>JBEGKW010000017.1:0-15688 GCA_041183865.1 Actinomycetota bacterium
TTGCCAGGAATCGCGTTGGCGCTTGAGCTAAGGCCGATTGCGCTCGGTGATCAGCTTGGGCAAATCCTGCGATTGCCGGCACGGCCAGTTGTCGCCGCGGTTGCTGCGATGCAACGCATGCGAGCTCAGCTCGATCTCTGGGATGAACTGCGCTTTATTCATCGAATTCGCGGTGTCGATTTGGGTCGTGGGCCGATCGGTCGGGTTAAAGCTTTCGGCCGACTCGTTTTTGCGCAGTTAGTTCAGGCGATTCGCTCGGCTGGCACAACGGCCGTGGCTATGGATGCTCGTGGCTTCTCACGCCGCCCGGTTTCAGCAAAGCGAACTTGGGCACTTGCGCCGGCGGCTCTAAAGCTGGACTTTCTGATTTTCGTCCTAGCCGCCGCCATCGCTGGCCTAGTTTGGTTCTTGCCCTAGACTCGAGCCCGCAAAATCAGGTTTGGCATGTCGGGGGCCAGAGTGCGGCCGCCAATCAAGTCGACAAAGGCTGGGATGCTCGGATCGCCGGCATTCCACTTTTCGCGAACATCGACAATCTCGTCGTGGCTGCGCTCGATGAAGTTCCACCACATAACTATCGGTTCGGTAAAAGGTTCGCCACCGAGCAGTATGACAATCGCTTCGGCATCGCCGTCGTTCTTGATGTTTGCTGAACGGCCACCGACGTCCAGATACTCGATCGTGTGCAGAGGCACATCCGTGTCGTCGATAGCCAGAGTTCCCTGAACGTTGAGGAATCCGTGTTCAAAAGCCGGGTCGAGTTCGAGTGAAACTTCTGCGCCTGGCTCGATGCGCAACTCTGCACCGAGCAGGGGAGTGAAGACCTTGGTCGGTGCGCGCCTATCCGCGTACCCAGCCAGTGCGCCGGCAAAAACCGTTGCGGTTGCTCTGCTGAGCGAAATCCTGGGCAGCTCGCCCAGGTGTTCAAATTCGGGTGCCATTTTGCGAACCGAATCGGGTAGGGCAATCCACAACTGAACGGCGTGAAGCACGGTGGCATCAGGAGTCGCGAGCTCGCTATGAGCGATGCCGCGTCCCGCGGTCATTAGGTTCAACTGCCCAGGCTCGAGGTGCTGAATAGTGCCGATGCTGTCGCGGTGTTCGAATCGCCCCTCAATCATCCAGGTGGCGGTTTGAAGGCCGGTGTGCGGGTGTGAGGCGACGGTCATTCCCTCGATTTGAGGGGTTGGTCCAAAGTGATCCGCGAAGGCCCAAGCCCCAATCATGCGCTTTCGTGCGTTCGGAAGCGTGCGACGCACTTCGATTCCCGTGCGGGTCGAAAGTTTCACATAACGCGGTTCAAGCAGCATGGCGATGTCTCGTTAGTGGCGGTGGTGGAATGGTTGCAGTGCGTCGTCGGGAATCTGACCGAAGCGACCGTATTGGTAGTCTTCCATCGCTTGGATGATGCCAGCCTTATCGTTCATGACGAACGGGCCGTAAGCCACAACCGGTTCCTTGATTGGCTGGCCGCCGAGCAAGAAGATCTCTAGGGCGTTGTGTCGAGAGTCTTGCTGGTGATCGGCGGTAATCACGAGGCGATCGCCCGCACCGAATACTGCCAGAGATCCGGTTGAAATCTTGGCTAGCGGGTTGCCGTCCACCGATTCTCCTACGGTTCCCTGACCGGCCAGCGTATAGGCCAACGCGTTGAACTCTGGATTCCACGGAATTGAAACTGAAGCACCCGGAGCGAGAGTGATGTGAGCAATGGTCATCGGGGTCTGTGATTTTCCTGGCCCGGTGTGGCCGTCGATTTCACCGGCAAGAACACGGATGAGTGACCCTCCATCCTGGCTTGAAAGAAGCACAACGTCGCCACCTTCGAGGCTTTGGTAGGCAGGGTTGATCATCTTCTTTGCGGCCGGCAGGTTGATCCAAAGCTGAATGCCGTGAAAGATTCCGCCCGACATCACGAGAGCGTCTGGCGGGGTTTCGATGTGCAGCACGCCCGAACCAGCGGTCATGTATTGAGTAGCACCATCCTGGATGGTTCCGCCACCGCCGTGACTGTCCTGATGTTGAAAGGTGCCGTCGATCATGTAGGTGAAGGTTTCGAAGCCGCGGTGTGGGTGCCACGAGGTTCCGCGAGGTTCATACGGTGCGTACTCGACTTCGCCCATCTGGTCCATGTGAATGAACGGATCTAGGTCTTGATAAGGAACTCCGGCAAAGGCTCTAGTTACCGGAAAGCCGTCGCCCTCGTGAGCCTGTGGGCCACGGGTAACCGACTTGACTGGGCGTGAACGACCGGTCGCCGCCTCGAGGCGAGGGAGGGTCAGTGTGTCTGCGGTAACTGCCGGCATTTAGCCACGCTCCTAATTCTGTGAACTTACCTAGAATACATCTTAGTAAAGCCCCACTAGACAAATCTTATTCCCGTAGCATTTATCCATGGACATTTCATTGATCGTCATCATCGCAATCGTAGCCGTCATCGGCATTTTCCTCTGGTCAACCTACAACGGTTTGGTCACCCTGAACGTGCGTGTCGATGAGGCCTGGAGCGACATTACCGTTCAGCTCAAGCGCCGCGCAGATTTGATTCCAAACCTCATCGAGACCGTGAAGGGCTACGCCACTCACGAGAGCTCGGTGTTCGAGAATGTTACCCGTGCTCGTGCGGCAACCATCTCACCAGAAACCATGGGAAACCCGGCTCAGGCAGCAAAGGCCGAAGGCGAGTTCCACTCTGCAATGAAAAGCTTGTTCGCTGTCGCTGAGGCCTATCCGCAGCTGCAGGCAAACCAGAACTTCCTGAGCCTTCAGGCCGAGTTGACCGACACCGAAGACAAGATCATGGCTGCTCGCCGCTTCTACAACGGTGGCGTGCGTGAGCTAAACACCAAGATCAAACAGTTTCCTCAGGTGCTTTTCGTTCGCAGCCTAGGCTTCAAAGAGCGCGAGTTCTTCGAGGTTGCCGACGCTGCTTCGATTCAAGAGCCGCCTAAGGTTCAGTTCTAAGCTCGCTTCACTTCTGACTCAATCAAGCATTTCGAGGGGCTGAATGTATTCGGCAATCGCAGCTAATAAGCGCAACACCGTAATCATCATCGGGCTATTCGTTGCCCTACTGGCGGGCATCTCACTTTGGTGGGGTTACACGAGTGGCAACGGCTCGAGCGCGATCATGATTGTTGGCTTTGTTCTGCTTTACACGGTGTTTCAGTACTACGTTGCCGGCTCGCTAGCGGTCGCAATGAGCGGCGCTCAAGAGATCCAGAAGAGCGACAACCCGCGACTCTGGCGCATCGTCGAGAACCTCTCGATCACCGAAGGTATGCCTATGCCTAAGGTCTACATCATCCCGGATGATGCCCCTAACGCTTTCGCAACCGGCCGTGACCCGAAGCACGCCATAGTTGCCGCAACTACCGGTCTGCTTGCCATCATGGATGACAAAGAGCTCGAGGGCGTAATGGCCCACGAACTAGGGCATGTGAAGAACTACGACATCCGAGTTTCAACCATCGTTTTCGGTCTGGTTAGCGCCATCGGCGTGCTCGCCGACATGGCCATCCGTGCTTCATTCTTTGCCGGCAACGGTCGCCGTGACAATCGCGACGACGGAGGTCTTGGCATCGCGCTATTGGCGATTGGCATCGTGGCGAGCATCGTCGCATTCTTGATTGGCCCGCTGGTTAGTGCCGCGGTTTCTCGCCAGCGTGAATACCTAGCCGATGCAACCGGAGCTCACACCACCCGCTACCCAGAAGGCTTGGCGAGTGCGCTAGAGAAACTGGCCCAGTATGGTCGCCCGCTACGCCGAGCTTCTTCGTCAATGGCTCACATGTACATTTCAGACCCAATCAAGCCGGGTCTGACCGAGCGCCTATTCTCGACTCACCCGCCACTACCGGCTCGTATCAAGCGCTTGCGTGAGATTGGCTCGCGCTTCTAAGTGCCCACGATAGGTTGCCCTTGTCGGCAATCTCGATTGAAGGTAGGCCTTGCCAATCGGCTGCATCCCTGAGGTGTTTGGCCAGATCGCCGGCAATCGCATCGACGGTCGAAGCTTTAATATTTGGCTCATACCAGGATGACTGGACGAGCAGGGCTCCGGTTTTGCGCTCGCTCTTTAGGTCGATGCGCCCAACCAGGCTTCCGCGGTGCAATAGCGGCAGGGTGTAATAGCCGTAAATGCGCTTTGGTTCTGGGGTGTAAATCTCGATCTTGTAGTCATAGTTGAAAAGTCGATTTGCACGATCGCGATTGCGGGTCAGCGGGTCGAATGGGCTGAGCAGAGTCACGTGATTCGGTTTTGCCAACTGGCCAACCTCGCCTTGCCAATCGCGGTGCAGGTAAGCCAAATCTTTGAAGCCCTCGGTCTGAACTTCGACTAGCTCGCCAGATGCCACGAGCTCAGCTACTCGCGGCGCGACACGATCGATCTTTAGGCGAACGAAGTCGGCTAGGTCCTTGATAGTCGCAACGCCGTCGGCCTTGGCGGCTCGGCTGATCACGGTGCGCAGATCGGCATCGTAGTCAGGTTTCGGGTCGACCATGCGGTTGTAGGTTTCGGCATTTAGAACCTGTTCGGCCAGTGCATAGCGACGACTGAATTTGTCTCGACCGGCAGAAACCACTTCGCCGGCTAGGAACATGCGCTCCAGACAGGTCTTGACGTCACTCCAGCCCCACCAGTTGCCCTTGCGTTTGTTTTGGTCGTGTTCGATTTCTGAAATGGTGAGTGGGCCTCGGCTGCGCAGTTGGTCGCGGATCCAGTCGAGAAGCGGGCCATGCTCGGCAACCAAAGCGGCCCAGCCATGCTTGCCATAGCGTCGGTCATCCATGCCATAGCGATACCAGTCCATTCTGAAACGATGCAACGGCAGGTCTTCGGTTCGAATCCAGGCGGCTTCGTGGGCCCAGTATTCGATTAGTTCGGCTTGCTTGCCGGTTTCGGTTAGTGGGCGGGCTGCGTCATCCAGGCTCGCCTTGTCATAAGCGCCAATTCTCGAGAAGACCGGCATGTAGTGTGCACGTTCAAAGACATTTACCGAGTCGAGTTGAAGTAGCGTCAAACTTTCGAGAGTGCCTACCGGAGATGTCTTTTTACTGGCCTTCGCAGGCTTAGTGGCTAGCCTCTGGGCGTGCAAAACCAGCAGTCGGGCATCATTCAAACTCAGTTGTTCGGGCATTGATTCCACTTCTCAAACTAGACTCGTTACCAGCATAGAAACGAATGAGGTCCTGAAATGTCAACACCGGTGGTTGCACCGACTCTAGAAGAGTTTGAGACTGCACACGAGAACGTTGCCCAGGTTGCCATTCAGACCCCAGTTTTGCACAGCCACTACCTCTCTGAACTCGTTGGGCAAGAGGTGTTTCTCAAGTGTGAGAACCTTCAGCGCACCGGTGCCTACAAGCTTCGCGGCGCATTCAACCGCATGTCGAAACTAACACCGGCCGAGCGAAAGAAGGGTGTGGTTGCGGCAAGTGCCGGAAACCACGCTCAGGGTGTTGCCCTTGCCGCCAAAAAGCTGGGCATCAAGGCCACTATCTTTATGCCAGTTGGCGCTTCGCTACCGAAGTTTCAGGCAACCAAGAACTACGGAGCCGACGTTGTGCTCGAAGGTGCTGTCTTTGCCGAGACTCTAAAGGCTGCTCAGGCTTACTCTGCCAAGCAGGGAGCAATCTTCATCCCGCCTTTTGACAACATCGATGTGGTCACCGGTCAAGGCACCGTAGGCCTAGAGATCATCGATCAGGTTCCTGATGTGCAGACCATCCTGGTCGCCATCGGTGGTGGCGGTTTGGCTGCCGGTGTTGCGGTTGCCGCGAAGCTCAAGGCGGCACAGCAGGGTCGCAAGATCAAGATCATTGGTGTGCAGTCGAAGAACGCTGCTTCATACCCGCCATCGCTCAAGGCTGGCAAAGAGGTCGAGATCAAGACCGAGCGAACCATCGCCGACGGTATTGCGGTCGCTAAGCCTGGCCACATTCCGTTTGAGCTAATCGCAAAGCACATCGACAAGGTTGTCACCGTCACGGATGACGAGATCGCCAAGGCCATCGTCGTGCTGCTGGAGCGCGCAAAGCAGGTCGTTGAACCTGCCGGTGCTGCCGCAGTTGCGGCGCTGATGTCGGGTGCTGTGAAGCCAAAGGGTAAGACCGTTGCGGTCTTGTCTGGCGGAAACATCGACCCACTACTAATGCAGAAGATCATTGGCTTTGGTCTAACCGCATCTGAGCGTTACACGACCATCTCGGTGATGCTTCCTGACCGTCCCGGTCAGCTAGTGAAGACCGCAGAGGCAATCGCCGCCGCCCAGGGCAACGTGGTCGAGGTGCTGCACACCCGCCATGGCGAAGGCCTCGAGATTGGTGAAGTTGAACTTCGCGTCTCGGTCGAGACCATGGGGCACGAGCATCGCGAGCGAGTGCTAACCGCACTTCGCGAAGCCGGTCTTCAACCACGCATTTCGCAGGCTTAAAGCAGAAACCCCAGACCTAAGTCTGGGGTTTCTCATTTGGCTGATTAGCCAAGGAAGTTCTTTACCTCGAGAATCTCAATTGAGCGCTCTTTGCCGTTCGGTGCAAAGAAAGAAACGGTGTCGCCAACTTTGGCTCCCATGATGGCAGTGCCGATTGGGCTGTCTGGGCTGTAGACCTCGATATCGCTGCCTTCGGCGATCTCGGCGCTGCCGAGCAAGAACTCTAGCTCGCTGCCGTTCATGGTCAAACGCACAACGGTGCCCTGCTCGACGATTCCATGCGATTCCTTAGCTTCGCCGACAACTGCGTTCGCCAGGATGTTCTCGAGTCGCGCAGCACGAGCCTCGATCTTGCCCTGCTCTTCTTTTGCCGCGTGGTAACCACCGTTTTCTTTGAGGTCGCCTTCTTCGCGCGCCTCTTGAATCTTTTTTGCGATGTCTTGACGGGCGACCGTCAACAAATATTCAAGCTCGCTCGCGAGTCGATCGTATGCCTCTTGAGTCAGCCAGGTTGCTTCAGGGGTTTCAGCCATAATCCCTCTAGTTTATTTGAACCAGCAACGTTCTATGTTTGCTGATACGCCCCGGACGGTCGTGTTTACCTTGGTGTTGATGGCGAAGGATTTGCCCTCCGAGCCCGAGAACGAGATTTCGCGATAGCCGACAACTCCGAAATTCGAGCTCAATACTCGCACGGCACATAGCCCGGCTCGTTCGCTTGGGTTGTCGACAGCCACGGTTACCGAGGCTTGTTGTGCACTCGTGATGTCGAAGTTTCGAATGTCTGCGGAAACCTGAGCCGGTGCCGCAAAGTTGATCACGATCGACCAGGCGAAGAATGCCACGACCAGGATTGAGCCAACCGAAATCCAAAATATGCGCTGAGTTCGGGCTGAGGCTTTGCCTTTGCCATAACGGTTTGCGAGATATTCATTGGTCATTGGTTTAAGGCTATCGAAGTTAAAGCGCGATACTTAATACATGCACATTTTGCTTTCAGCGCTATTAGCAGCCACTCCGTCACCTTCGGCCACCGCCGACCCATCGGAGACTTTCTACAGCCCAGGCACTATCGGCTTCATCATGACTTTCTTCGTCACCGCCGGTGCCGTCGCCCTGATCTTCGACATGGTTCGTCGCATCCGCCGCGTTCGCTATCGTGCCGAAATCACCGAGAAGCTAGAAGCTGAAGCACAGGCAAGCCAGGATGCCAAGCCGGCACCTGCGAAAGCTAAGTCAGGTGCTAAATCAAAGCCGGAGCGTCCAGCGCCACCGGCAAAGCCAAAGCGTTAGTTTTTAGGCTCCGAACGAACCTGTTGCCGGGTGCAGCGCAATCAACAACGCCGCGGTCCAGTGGCATAGAAACGCAACCACTGTTAGCGAGTGAAAAATCTCGTGAAAACCAAACTTGCCCGGGAACGGGTTTGGTCTCTTGAACCCGTAAACCACCGCGCCGATTGTGTAGCAGAGGCCGCCGGCGAGAATCAAAATCATCATCGGCGCGTTGGCGTCGAAGAAGTCGACGATGTAGGCCATCGCACCCCAGCCCATCAGCACATAAATCGGCACGTAGAGCCAGCGCGGAGCGCCGATCCAAAACACTCGGAACCCGATTCCCAGTAAAGCGGTACCCCAGATGACACTCATCAGCACGATCGCTTTGCTTTGCGGAAGTGCAAGCCAGGTAATCGGCGTATAGCTTCCGGCGATTAGTAAGAAGATGTTGGCGTGGTCAACGCGCTTAAGAGCCTTCTTGACCTTCGGGCTCCAGTTGAAGCGGTGATAGAGCGCCGAGTTTCCGAATAACAAGAATGAACTCAAAAAGAAGACCGCACTGGCAATCTTTGCCGGCACTCCTTCGGCAAGCACGATCAAAACGACGCCGCCGGCGATCACAAATGGCAAAACACCTGCGTGGATCCATCCGCGCCAGGTTGGCTTTACTTCAGGTTCTCTAAAACCCTCTGAGATAGGCATGCTCATACTGAAAACTCTACGCCTGCTCAGCGGGCATCCGTGGAGTAGTAGCCTTAACTCGTGCGCAACCTCGTCTATCGCCTTTATGAACGCTCACTAGAGCGTCAACTGGTCGCCGAAGACATGCCGCGCCATGTTGCAGTCATCCTTGATGGCAACCGCCGCTGGGCCGAGCGACAGGGTGGAGCTAAGGCCAGTCACGGGCACGCGGTAGGCGCTAAGAAGACCCTCGAATTTCTTGGTTGGTGCGATGAGCTCGGAATCAAGGTTGTAACCCTCTATTTGCTTTCGACCGATAACCTCAAGGGTCGCGCGGTGGATGAGCTGCAAGAACTTCAAGACATCATTGCCCAGCTTGCCGATGACCTGGCCGTCCACGGCAACTGGAAACTGCAGCTGGTTGGCGACCGCGCGAGCCTTCCGGTGCCTCTAGCCGAGGCCATTGCCAGCGCCGAAGATCGCACCAAAGGCATTGGCGGAATGCATGTGAATCTAGCGGTGGGCTACGGAGGTCGCAAAGAAATTGCCGACGCCATGCGTTCGATTCTTAAAGAGCACTCGACCCAGGGCACCACGATTGATGAGCTTTCTGAATTGCTCGACCCAGACCTGATCACCAAGCACCTTTACACGAGCGGTCAGCCAGACCCAGATCTAATCATTCGTACCTCGGGCGAGCAGCGCCTGTCGGGCTTTTTGCTTTGGCAAAGTGCTCAGTCGGAGTTCTATTTCGAAGAAGCGCTCTGGCCAGATTTTCGTCGCGTTGACTTCTTGCGTGCCATCCGCGCCTTCGAATCGCGCCACCGTCGTTTCGGCGCCTAACCCAGCCAAACTGCCTCGTTAGATTAACGCTTCGTAACGAACACGAATTCGGGCGTGTCTAAATAACCCTTGGATGTTTGCCAGGCGTAATCTCGCCTCAAGGCAACCAAGGGAGTGTTCGTGGCTAAAGAAACCGCAGCAAAGGCAACCTCTACCAAGGCCGCGGGTTCAAAACCTGCTCAGGCCAGGACCGCGACCAAGACTTATGTGCTTGATACCTCGGTTTTGCTTTCAGACCCGAAGGCGCTGTTCAAGTTCAAAGAGCAAGAAGTTGTCATTCCAATCGTCGTGATCAATGAGCTTGAGAAGAAGCGTCACGACCCTGAAATCGGTTACTACGCGCGCCAGGCGCTTCGCCACCTTGATGACCTTCGCATTCAGCACGAACGCCTCGACTTTCCGATGGAAGTCGGCGAGGGTGGTCTACTTCGCGTCGAGCTAAACCACATAGACCAGTCCGTTTTGCCTGCCGGTTTCCAGTTGGGAGATAACGACAGCCGTATCCTTGCTGTGGCCTTCAACTTGGCTAGCGAGGGTTACGACGTCACCGTGGTCTCTAAAGACCTTCCGATGCGCGTCAAGGCCTCTGCGCTGGGCATGTCTGCCGATGAATACCGCAACGACAACGCCAAAGATTCTGGTTGGACAGGCATCTCAGAGCTCAACCTCTCGGGTGACGAGATGAACGACCTCTACGACACCGAAGTCATCAAGCACAAGGATGTCGCCGACCTTCCGGTCAACACCGGTCTGGTCATCTCTTCTGAACGTGGCAGCGCCCTAGGTCGCGTCGAAAAGGGCGGCAAGATTCGTCTGGTTCGCGGCGACCGCGATGTCTTTGGTGTGCACGGTCGCTCGGCCGAGCAGCGCCTAGCAATCGACCTGCTTCTCGACTCGGATGTCGGAATCGTTTCACTCGGTGGTCGCGCCGGAACCGGTAAGTCGGCCATGGCTCTGCTCGCTGGTCTCGAGACCGTTCTCGAGCGTCGCCAGCACAAGAAAATAATCGTGTTTCGCCCGATCCTAGCCGTCGGCGGCCAAGAACTCGGTTACCTACCGGGCAGCGAAAACGAAAAAATGAACCCTTGGGGTCAGGCTATTTTTGACACCCTAGGTGCCTTGGTCTCCAAGGAGGTCATCGAGCACATAGTCGACCGTGGCTTGCTCGAGATTTTGCCGCTGACTCACATCCGTGGTCGTTCGCTTCACGACGCCTATGTGATTGTCGACGAGGCTCAGTCGCTTGAGCGCAACACCCTGCTCACCGTGCTTTCGCGCATCGGTCAGAACGCCAAGGTTGTGCTTACCCACGACGTGGCTCAGCGTGACAACCTGCGCGTTGGCCGTCACGACGGAATCGCGGCAGTGATCGAATCGCTCAAGGGGCACTCGCTTTTCGCGCATGTCACACTGACCCGTTCAGAACGTTCGGCGATTGCGGCGTTGGTAACAGACCTGCTCGATAACTAGTTCGGGTAGTAGGTTTTCGGGTTTAGGCTGAAAGTATGAATTTCGAACAGGCCGACCCGGCAATCAAGAAACTAATCGCTGACTACTTCGAGGTCTTGCACTTCCAAGACATGAATTTGTTTGACAAGGTATTCCACAAAGACTGCGTGCTTTATTCGGCGCAGGGTGGAACCCTGAACATTCGCCCCTACGCGACCTATCGCGAGGCCGTGGCCAACCGCCAGTCACCGCACGATGCCGGCAACGCCCGAAACGATCAGGTTTTGATGTTCGACCAGGTTTCACCTACCTTGGCGTTGGTCAAGCCTCAGCTGGAAATGTTCGGCGGGGTCATGCAGGACTACCTGAACATCGTGTTCCTTGACGGCCAGTGGTGGGTCATGGCAAAGATGTGGGAAAAGGTCGGCGACGTCGCCTAAAGCTTCGACTTGTGGAAAACCTCGACCTCGGTCGGGGTTTTTCTCTTAACCTGACCGGATGACTCTCACCGACTACTTCGCTTGGCTTGGTCCGATCTATCTTCTGGCTGTGGCTTGGCCACTATCGGTAGTCGATATTCGAGAGCGTCGGCTTCCCAATAAATTCACTCTTCCGGCATTTCCGATAACCCTGTTTGGTCAGCTAATCGCGGTTTGTGGCGGTGCCGATGGAACTCGATTGCTTCTAGCCTTGCTCGCCGGAGTTCTCGCCTTCTCCGCCTGCCTAGCACTCAACCGTTACGCGGGGCTAGGCATGGGCGATGTGAAACTGATTGCCGCCATTACGTTAACCCTGGGTTGGTTCAACCCACTGTTGCCCGCGATTGCCGTCGCGATTGCGCTTGCATTGGCCGGGGTGGTTGCGCTCGCCATGATTATTCGCCGAAAAGCAAATATGGGCTCGAGCATTGCGCTCGGCCCATATTTGTTGGTCGGTTTTGCTTTGAGTTTTATAGCCCTGGGCTGGTCATAGACAGCACGTCTAGGGCCTTGTCTAGCTGCTCCATGGTCAACTTCTCGCCGTCTACGTAACCCAGCTCGATGGTTGCCTCGCGCACGGTGATGCTCTTCGCCACCGAGTGCTTCGCAATCTTTGCGGCCGCCTCGTAGCCGATGTACTTGTTTAGCGGGGTAACGATCGATGGGCTCGACTCTGCAAGCGCACGTGAGCGTTCAAGGTTTGCCTCGAGACCACGGATGGTCTTGTCAGCAAGCAAACGCATCGAGTTCGAAAGCAGGCGAATCGATTCGAGTAGGGAGTTGCCCATTACCGGAATCGCCACGTTTAGCTCGAAGTTTCCGGTTGCGCCAGCCCAGGCTACGGTCGCATCGTTTCCGATGACACGAGCGCAAACCATCATCACGGCCTCAGGAACCACAGGGTTCACCTTGCCAGGCATGATTGATGAGCCAGGCTGAAGGTCTGGGATGTGAAGCTCGCCTAGACCAGCGTTTGGTCCTGAACCCATCCAGCGCAGGTCGTTGTTGATCTTGGTTAGCGAGACGGCAAGAACGCGAAGCGCACCCGATGCCTCAACGAGTGCATCGCGGGCGCCCTGTGCCTCGAAGTGGTCGCGAGCTTCGGTGATTGGCAGGCCGGTCTCGGCTGCTAGGAGACGGATTACTTCCTGAGGGAAACCCTTTGGGGTGTTGATGCCGGTGCCAACCGCGGTGCCGCCTAGCGGAACCTCGGCGGTGCGGCCGATGGTTGACTGCACGCGCTCAATCGCGTAGCGAATCTGTGCTGCATAGCCGCCGAACTCCTGGCCCAGGGTAACCGGGGTCGCATCCATGAGGTGGGTGCGGCCAGCCTTCACTGCGGTCTTCCAAAGTTCGCGCTTCTCTTCTAGCGACACTGCTAGGTAGTCGAGGGCAGGAAGTAGGTCGTTGATTAGCGCTGCAGTGACGGCAACGTGAACCGAGGTTGGAAAGACGTCGTTTGATGACTGTGAGGCGTTGACGTGGTCATTCGGGTGAACATCTGCGCCTAGTAGGGCGGTGGCCAGGGTTGCCAATACCTCGTTCATGTTCATGTTTGACGAGGTTCCAGAGCCAGTCTGGAAGATGTCTACCGGAAATTCGCCGTCGTGCTTGCCGGCGATGACTGAGTCGGCAGCGTCGGCGATTGACTTGGCAACTTCTGGCTTCAAGACACCAAGTTTGGCGTTAGCGTTTGCCGCAGCCTTCTTGATCTGTGCCAAAGCGGCGATGTGAGCGCGCTCAAGGGTTGTTCCTGAGATTGGGAAGTTCTCTACTGCGCGCTGGGTTTGCGCACGGTATAGAGCGTTTACAGGAACCTTGACTTCACCCATGGTGTCGTGTTCGATGCGGTATTCCACGGTCTGTGACCTTTCGATTTTCTTTATTGATAAAACTCTTGGCTAGATCGTCTTAGATCTCGCCAACAGTGACGATTGGATGTATCTCGCCTAGGGTCAACTTGTAGTTGGCGCCAACAACAGCGAGCTTGCCAGCCTTGACGGCATCTGCAATCAGCTTGCTGCTGGTCAGCATTTCGTTGATGGTGTCTTGAACGTGCAGTTCGGTGACCTCATCAATTTCGTGCTTGCCCTGAGCGTTTGCCGCCAGAACCGTTGGTCTGATCTGGTCGACAAGTTTGTGGATGAACGCACCATTGGCGTTCATGTTGCCCTGAACATCATCGATTGTGGCGCGAATTGCACCGCACTCATCGTGACCCAGAACAAGGATGATTGGAACGCCGAGCACTTCAACGGCGTATTCGAGCGAGCCCAAGATGGTTTCGCCAATAACCTGACCGGCGTTGCGAACTACAAAAAAGTCACCGAGACCGACATCGAAGATGATCTCTGCCGAAAGGCGAGAGTCGGCGCAACCGAATAGTGCGGCAAACGGAGTCTGCTTTTGGGCTAAGGCTTCGCGGCGGTCAATGTCTTGACGAGGGTGTGCAAGTTCACCGGTAACAAAGCGGTGGTTGCCATCAAGCATTGCTTGCCACGCTTCGCGAGGAGTCTTAGGGCTCATTAGTTACCTCGCTCCATCAACTTGGTCTGAATGGCCGTTGCGATGTCGACGAAATCTTGTGGCTTTGCGACGCCATAAATGATTGCCACGTCTTGTGGGTTGTAGTTCAAAACCATCATGAAGTCTTTGGTCTTCACCGGGTCGTTCGGCTCGGTAGCTTCATAGATGTCCCAGGTGTAAGCGCCGATAGCTTGAGTTCCGGTTTTCGAGTTGTTCTTCAGCTGAAGCGCCAACCAGGTCGGGTTGATTCCAAAGGCTTGGGTCAGACCGATGTACTGGTTCTTTGGGCCGACAAAGCCGACGTACCAGTTCTGAACCCCATCTACCGGCTTTGGTGACCAACGGGCAGAGTTTGCCCACCAGCCGGCAGGAAGTTCGGGGGCAACGATCTGTTTGCCGCTTGAGCCATGCGCTTCGAGGGCAATCGACTTGTAATCAACTTTTTGAATGCGGTTGCTGTCGTCACGCGGCACAATCAAAATGATGGCCAGCATGATGCCGAGCGAGGCAATTAGGGCGAGAACCAGGTTATTTACCGTCTGGCGTGCGCGTCGCTTTGCTGCGGCGTCTTCGCTCATGCCTTTGACTTCTTCGCTTCGATGGCGTCGTCAAGGCGCTTGCGTGCGCCCGAAAGCCAGGTTTCGCACTGGTTAGCGAGGGCTTCGCCGCGCTCCCAGAGGGTCAGCGATGCTTCGAGTGAGACTGCGCCCTGCTCTAGTTCGGCAACGACTTTAATGAGCTCATCGCGAGCCTGCTCGTAGCTCATCTTGGCTACGTCGGCGTTTAGGTCTTTTTCTGCGCTCATGCTGGTCTCCAGTCTATTTCGAACTCTTAGATTTTGCCTCGGTAACAACCGATAGCTCGCCCTTGGCTAGGCGAACTTGAAGCTTGGTTCCGGCGGCAACCTTCTCTGCGTCGGAGATAACGTGACCGGCAGAGTCGCGCACCACCGAGTAACCGCGGTCGAGGGTTGATTGTGGTGACAGTGATCGAACCTGCTGGCGCAAGTGCGATAAGCCGAGTTCTTCGCGGTCAAGCTGCTGTGCCAAACGGTCACGAATGGCTCCAACCCAGCGTGAAAGCTCAACCTCTTGCGTCTCGATGAAGCTGTGCGGGTTCGCCAAGATCGGACGGCTGCGCAGCTGTTCGATCAAGGATGCCTGACTCGAGACATAGTCGGCCACTCGCAAGCGAATTCGCTGAAGCGACTGGCTGAGTTTGTGACGTTCTTCTTCGACATCGGGAACGACTCGTTTAGCGGCGTCGGTCGGGGTAGAGGCGCGAAGATCGGCCACATCATCCAAGACCGGGCGGTCATTTTCGTGACCGATTGCCGAAACGATGGGTGTCTTGGCGTTCGCCGCGGTGCGAACCAGGTTCTCGTCGCTAAAGACCATGAGGTCGAGGAACGAGCCGCCGCCTCGAGCGATGATAATCACGTCGACCTCAGAGTCGGCATCCAAGGTTTGAATCGCCGCGATTACCTCTGGCGCAGCCTTATCGCCCTGAACCAGCGTGTGCGTATCATGGTGCGTTGCCCAGAAGATGACTTGCCCTTGGTTGATTCGGTCATGCACCTGTGGAACGCTGCCAATTGGTACGAGCGTGAAGCCTTCGATTTGTACGGCATTGTGTTTGATGGCCACATTGATTTGCGACGCATCCTCACAGACTACGGCTTCATTGGCCATCCTTTCCGCAAAGACTTTCCTGTCTCAGGTCATGTCGAAATGCGTTACGACGCAGAGCGTGCACGTGTGGTGTACGAGCCCGTTTCGATCGAGCCTCGCGAAATCACACCGCGCATCATTCGCGAAGAGAAATACGGAGGTCTGCACTGAGCGCTTGACGCTCGTGTGAATCAACATGGCAGAAATTAAAAACTACACCTTGAACTTTGGCCCGCAGCACCCTGCGGCCCACGGCGTTTTGCGTTTGGTACTCGAGCTCGATGGCGAGGTCGTACAACGCGCCGACCCGCACATTGGTTTGTTGCAC
>JBEGKW010000018.1:0-15748 GCA_041183865.1 Actinomycetota bacterium
GTTCAGCCGGTCTACCGCTCAGGTTCATCAGGTACCTCAGAAAACTTCACCAACTACCTAGCTCAGATCGCTCAATCTGGATGGGTAAAGAATGGAACCTTCGCTTCGGCTAACACCGTTGTTGGAACCTCAGCTGCAACCTCTACCGTGCTTGTGACCACTGTGAAGTCGACCGCAGGCGCTTTCGGTTACGCAGACTTGTCAGATGTCACCGCTGCCAAGCTAACCTACGCATCGATCAAGAACGGTGCTGGTCAGTTCGTGAAGCCAGACGTTCGCACTGCCAAGGCGCACTGCCAAGGCGTTCCTTGCAGTTCAGCGAGTCGCTTCAAACGGTGTCGTAACCTACGACTACAAGGCTCCAGTTCGTGGCGCTTACCCGTTGTCACTAATCTCTTACGCAATCGCCTTCAAGAACGGTAACAAGGACGTTCAGAACTACCTAAAGGCATTCGTAAACACCTGTGCCCCAACCGAGGCAACCAAGCTAAGCTACGTTGCAATCGACGGCCAGCTAAAAAAGACTGCACTAAACCTGATTGACCTCATTGGCTAATCAGCGACAGAACTGAATGGGAGAGCGCAGCCGAATCTGGTTGCGCTCTCTCTTCGCGTTTCAAAAAGTTTCATCAACCTAAACAACAGGAGTCATCGTGTTCGCTAAGAAGCTAGCCGCTGTCGGTCTCGCAGTTTTCATCACCTTGGGCTTGGCCGCCTGTGATCCACCGATGCCTCCAGAATTTCTCGCAGCCGAAGCGGAGAAAGTTGTGACCTGTGTTGATGGCGATACGGCTTTGGCGACTCCGGTTGTAATCTCTGACGTGGTTGACAGTTGGTCTACTTCTATCTCGGGTGCTTGCTCGGGAATGACGCTAACCAAGGTGGATGCCGCGGATGAGACCGCCAAGGCCGTCATTGCGATGGGTGGCCAGCTGCCGTCGAGCTGCAAGCCATTTGCAACTTTCCCGATCGCCATTGACGGTGGCGTATTGGCATACGCACTCAGCGATGCGCCGAACCTAACGCTTTCTGCCCAAAACGTTCAAGACATCTTCTCGGGCAAAATCACCAACTGGTCTGACCCGGGCCTGGCTTCGTCCAACCCTGATGCGGTGTTGCCGAACCTGGCCATCCGTATCGTCGGGGGTCCACAGCAGCCTGTGATTGACTCGCTCAAGGCATGGTTCAAGAAGCTCGGTGCTGACTTCTCTCCGAGCCTGGCCAAGGTTTCGAAGCTTGACGATGGCGCATTCTTGGCCACAATGGCCGAGGGTGATATCGCTCTCACCTCATACTCAAACGCGCTCTACGCATTTTCTACCGTCGCCGCAGTTACCGTCGGTTCGACCTATGCCGTTGCCGATGCGGCTGGTATGCAGCACGGCGCTGACTCTTCGTACAAGCCAGCCGATGGCGACCTAGCCGCCTATGGCGCAACCTACCCAATAAACATTGCTCTGTGTGGTGAAGATAACAAACTCTCACGCGCGGTCGCCCGC
Source organism: Actinomycetota bacterium (assembly GCA_041183865.1). GTDB lineage: Bacteria > Actinomycetota > Actinomycetes > Actinomycetales > Microbacteriaceae > Rhodoluna. The sequence goes on from JBEGKW010000018.1 coordinate 1,500, forward strand.
TATTTGGTTCGTCAAGATGCTCAGGGAGCGCTGGGTTCAGCGGTAATCGCGCCGCTGCCAGACAGCATCCGAGTTAAGACAATCGCCGCAATCGAAGCTAAGGGCTAACCGCAGACCATTCGACGCTTAACTCGCCGAGCCTGCGTCGCTTTTTGTCGCCGATGATCGGCCATCCGGCATCGGCAAGTTGGTTGCAGGTCGCTACCCAGCGCTGGGATGCGCTGAAGGTGCTGAGTCCGGCATTTGTGCGCCAGGCAGCATCCAGGGCTTGCAAAAAGTCGTGAATTTTCTCGCCCGGCAAGTTGTGATGAATCAATGCCTTCGGTAGGCGCTCGGCAACCTTGCTCGGAAGCTCGAGGCTGGCTAGGTGCAGCGAGACGGTCAGACTCAGCGGTTTCTCTCGATCAAGCGTGACCCAACTCGAGAGTCGGCCGATCTCGTCGCAGGTTCCCTCGATAAGCAGACCATCAGGCGCGAGGCGTGATTGCATGGTCGCCCACGCACCGGCAACCTCAGATTCGTTGTATTGCCGAAGAACATTGAAGGCACGGATGACGGTTGCCTTGTCAGAAAGGTCGCGAGGCAGGGGAGTCTCGAATCCGCCGTGCGTGAAATGCAGATTATCGGTAGCAACTGCCAGCCCGCGTTCGACGCGCTCTCGCTCGATTTCGATGCCAACAACGTGGGTCGCGGGGTTCACCTTGCCTAGGCGTTCGAGTAGTTCAATGGCAGTGATTGGGCTAGCACCAAAACCCAGGTCAACCACCACCGGTGCATTCGTGCGGCGAAGAATTGGCAGCGCGGCGATGTAACGATCGACTCGTCTAAGTCGGTTCGGGTTGGTTGTGCCTCGGGTTACTGTGCCGATCGGCTTCTTGACTGCCACCATTCCAAATTACGCCAAGAATCAAGGGTGGTCGCACGTACCGCCGAGTAAACTTGAGGGTATGACCGCAAAATATACTTTGATTCTGCTTCGTCACGGCAACAGTGACTGGAACCAGAAGAACCTTTTCACCGGCTGGGTGGACGTTGACCTTAGCGACCAGGGTCGCGCCGAAGCCAAGCGCGCTGGCGAGTTGCTAGCCGAGTCGGGCCTCAAGCCAGATTTGCTTTACACATCGCGTCTAAAGCGTGCCATCAACACCGCACACATCGCCCTTAATGCCGCCGAGCGCAGCTGGATCGACGTAAAGCGTGACTGGCGTCTAAACGAGCGTCACTATGGCGCACTTCAGGGCAAGGACAAGGCGCAGACCTTGGCCGAATACGGGCCAGAAATGTTCCAGACCTGGCGCCGTAGCTTCGACGTGCCACCACCGCCGATCGACGACAACGACCAGTACTCACAGGCTCACGACGAGCGCTATGCCGACCTAGGCGGCAACGTTCCAAAGACCGAATGCCTGAAGGATGTCCTTGAGCGCATGCTTCCGTTCTGGCTTTCAGACATCCAGCCTGACCTGAAGTCTGGCAAGACCGTATTGGTTACTGCACACGGCAACTCGCTGCGCGCATTGGTTAAGCACCTAGACGGCGTTTCAGATGAAGACATCGCTGAATTGAACATCCCGACCGGTATCCCATTGGTTTATAAGTTGGACGAAAACTTCAAGCCGGTTGTTGCCGGCGGTGAATACCTTGACCCTGAGGCTGCGGCTGCGGGTGCGGCGGCAGTTGCTGCTCAAGGCGCTAAGAAGTAAGACCTCCGAGAGTTAAAACTCAAAGCGAAATGGCCTCCCATCGGGGAGGCCATTTCTAATTCTTGAAACTTCGCGAGCGATTATTCGGTTTCGGCCCAGTCACCTGTGGTTAGGTAGCTGACCTTGGTAGAGATGTCGACAACGTGGTCTGCGAAGCGCTCGTGGTAGCGGCTGGCAAGGGTTACATCCACGGTGAACATGGCGTTTTCCTTCCAGTCTTCGCCCAGAACTACATCGAAAACGTGACGGTGTAGTTCGTCAACACGGGCGTCCTGGGCCTGAATCTGGCGAGCGAAATCGGCATCGGTGTTCTTGAGAAGTTCGACAACCTGCTTAGCCAGCTTGACGTCGAGTTCACCCATTTCGGCAAAGGTTGCCTTCAGTGCAGCCGGCACTGCGGCTCCCGGAAAGCGGAAGCGAGCGATTGCGGCAATGTGACCGGCCAGTGCGCACATGCGCTCGAGCGAGGCAGAGATTCGAAGTGCAGAAACCAAGATGCGCAGATCGCGTGCAACCGGTGACTGACGCGCGAGGATCTTGATGACAAGTTCGTCTAGGGCAAGGGCCTTGTTGCCTGAACCGTCAGCAATAGAGATGGCCTCGTCGGCTAGCGAAACGTCTGAGCTGCCGAATGCCTTGGTTGCCTTTTCGATTATCTTGACGGTGTCTTCTGCGATGTCAACCAAGCGGGTCTGAACCTCGGTTAGCTGTGACTGAAATACTTCGCGCATGCGAGCACCTCTTTCTTTTCGTAGGTCTTCTATTGAACCTTGCCAGTTTTAGGTGAACAACTGTGAAACAACCCTTGAACTAAGCGGTAATTACGCGGCATCGGCGCGGTTTAGACTCTGCGAAATCGCCTAGTGTTAACAATGTGAACACCACGCTGAGCCTCGTTCTAATCGTTCTGGTTAGCTTCGTTGCTGGCGCGCTCATCGCCTGGGTTCTCTTTCGCGAAGTTCGGCGCGACAAGATCGAATCTGACAGCAACCCTCAAGGTGTCGAAAGCGCCTCAGATCTCCTAGATGTGCTGGCCTCGGCAGGAATTCTCCTCAATGGTTCCAATACGGTCATCCGAGCCACCAAGAACGCCCAAGCTCTCGGCCTAATCCAGAACCGTCTCTTGGCACACGATTCACTCGTTGACCTAGTCGACCTTGCTCGATTGAGCGATGGTCCGCGCGAGGTAGAGCTAGAGCTGTCGACCGGCCTTCAGAACGAAAACGTCTGGGTAAGTGCCCGTGCGGTTCGGCTGGCCGACGGCAACGTTCTGCTGACCGTAGAAGACGAGACCGAAGCTAAGCGACTAGAAGAAACCCGCCGCGATTTTGTGGCCAACATCTCGCATGAGCTCAAGACCCCGATTGGCGCAATCAGCCTGCTCTCCGAGGCTCTATCGGATGCATCTGACGATCCAAAGATGGTTAAGAAGTTCTCTGCTGATCTGATCAAAGAATCGAAGCGTCTGGCCAGTTTGGTTCAAGAAATCATCCAACTTTCGCGTCTTCAGAGCACGGATGTGATCAAGAATGCCCAGGTTATTGACCTCGCCGAGGTCATCCAAGAGGCCATCGAGCGAAACTCTGTTCTCGCCGAAAAGCGCAAGATTCGCATCAGCGCCGACGCCCCAAGCGGCATCCGTGTACTTGGCGACCAAGAGATGCTAACCGTCGCGGTTAAGAACTTGATTGAGAACGCAATCACTTACTCGGATGAAGGCAAGCAGGTCGGGCTCGGTCTTCGCGAGAAGCACGGTGTGGCTGCCATCGCTGTTACCGACAACGGCATTGGGATGACGGCTGACCAGCAAGAGCGTGCCTTCGAGCGCTTCTACCGAGCCGATGCATCGCGCTCTCGCCAAACCGGTGGAACCGGACTCGGGCTTTCAATCGTGAAACACGTGGCTTCATCGCACCTAGGCGACGTGCAGGTCTTTTCTCGACCGGGAGTGGGCTCAACTTTCACCCTGCGTTTGCCAGTTGCACCAGTTCAAAACGAGCAAGAGGATGACGAATGACAAAAGTTCTAGTCGTTGAAGACGAACGTTCGCTTCGCGAGCCGCTGGTCTACCTCCTAGAAAAAGAAGGCTATGACGTTGTTGAGGCCGAGGATGGCGCTCAAGCAGTCAAGCTCTTTGAATCGGGTGGCGCTGACATCATCCTGCTTGACCTAATGCTTCCTGAACTCAATGGCAACGAGGTTTGTCGAATCATCCGCCAGAGTTCTGCCGTTCCGATCATCATGCTGACGGCAAAGGACTCAGAAATCGACAAGGTTGTCGGCTTGGAAATCGGAGCCGACGATTACGTCACCAAGCCTTATTCGACCCGAGAGTTGCTGGCTCGAATGAAGGCGGTTTTGCGTCGCAAGGTAGAGCCGGCTGTCGTGAGCACCGGTCTACTTGAAGCGGGTTCGATACGCATGGATGTTGAGCGTCACATCGTTACCGTAAACGGCAACAAGGTTTCGATGCCGCTCAAGGAATTCGAGCTGCTTGAGCTTTTGCTCGAAAACGTCAACCGAGTTTTGACTCGTGGTCAAATCATCGACCGCGTCTGGGGTTCAAACTACTTCGGTGACACCAAGACCTTGGATGTTCACATCAAGCGCATTCGATCAAAGATCGAGGATGACCCTGCCCGCCCGGTTCACTTAATGACCGTGCGCGGCCTGGGCTATAAGTTCGAGGTATAAAAAAATGACCACCCAAACGGGTGGTCATTTCTTTTAAGTCCTTTATTCGGTTGGAGTCGCCGAAGGGGTAGCTGATGGCTCAACTGCAGGTGCAGCTCCGCTGATCTGCTTGACCAGGTCGGTGTACTCGGCCAGAGTGCCATCCAGAACTGGAACGTTCATTTCCTTGCCGGTTTCTGAGCCTGCTGAAACCCAAACCGTGACGGTCTGACCAGGCTTGCCGCCAAGGTCGTAGTTCAAAGCGCTGGTGCCGTTGTAGCCGAAGTCAAGCTTCTGTGATGGCAGCAAGGTGAAATAAGCCAGCTTGGTCTCTTTGCTTGATGCGTCGGTGTACTGAAGTTTGACGCTTGCGGAGTCTAGGCCGCGGTTCACTAGCGAGCCGAATAGTGCTGCGTGGCCTTGGCCATCGCTTAGGTAGATGAAGTTGCGAGCGTCTACGTTTTCGAGGTTCGCCTGGGTTCCGTCGCTAGGCGCATAGTCGATGCGTGAAGCAATCGGGTTCATAAAGGTGCAACCAGCGGTGCCAAGTAGAAGAGATGCGGCTACAGCCACGGTTGCAAACTTGCGGATGTTCATTTTTCCTCCAGTGAAACGCCAAACAGCCCTTCCAGTTTACCCCTTTATAAACCACCTAATGTGTGGTAAAATGGTTGTTTCTGAAGGGAATTAGCCACATGAAGTTCGAAGTCGGCGAAACGGTCGTTTATCCCCACCACGGTGCAGCACAAATCATCGAGGTTGCTGACCGCACCCTTCGTGGTGAAACCCAAAAATACTTGCAGCTAAAGGTCGCCCAGGGCGAGCTCACCATCTGGGTGCCAGCCGCCAATGTCGAAATGGTTGGCGTCCGCGACGTCATCGACAAGAAGGGCGTTGAGCAGGTTTTCAGCGTTCTACGCGCAGAATTCACCGAAGAGCCAACCAACTGGTCTCGTCGTTACAAGGCAAACCTAGAAAAGCTTGCATCTGGTGACGTGGTCAAGGTGTCAGAGGTTGTTCGCGACCTCTGGCGTCGAGACCAAGACCGTGGTCTTTCAGCCGGTGAAAAGCGCATGCTTGCCAAGGCTCGTCAGATCTTGGTTTCAGAGTTGGCCCTTGCTCGCAAGACCGACGAAGAGAAGGCTTCAGCCGAGCTTGACACAGTTCTAGCTTCATAACCCAAACCCTCTAAGGCAGGTCTCATGGCCAAGCGCGACATCGCGTTGGTAGTGGTTGCTGCGGGTCAAGGGCAGCGCCTTGGCGCTGGAAAGCCTAAAGCGTTCGTTGACCTAGTCGGTCGACCGCTTCTCACTCACGCAATCGAATCAATCATTGCTTTGCCAGATTTGGCACAGCTGATCATTGCCGTACCCGAATCACACTTGGTTGAAGCTGCCGAGACCGGCGCTCAACTGATCGGTGATCTGCCAATCGCCTTCGAAGTCGTCCTCGGCGGCGAAACCCGACAGGGTTCAATCGCCAACGCCCTGGCCGAACTGGCTCCTGAAGCTGAAATCGTGCTCGTGCATGATGCGGCTCGCGCGCTGGCGCCAACATCCTTGTTCGCTAAGGTAGCCGATTCGGTTCGCCAGACCAAGGTTTCATCACTGCCGGTCATGCGAGTGGTTGACACCATCAAGCGCATCGATGGCGACACCATTCTCGAAACTGTTGACCGTGAGGTGCTTCGCTCGGCTCAAACTCCACAGGGCTTCGTGGCTTCAGATTTGGTTGCCGCCTATGCCGCCGCCGAGGCTGACTACACGGATGACGCCGCGCTAATGCAGGCTGCCGGCCACCGCATCCTTGCCGTCGATGGTGATGAGCGAGCATTCAAAATCACCACACCTGCCGACCTCGCCGCTGCAGAACTGCGTTTCGCCGGAAAGCCTTCGGGCTTCAGAACCGGAATCGGAACGGATGTACACCGCTTCACCGAAGATTCAACAAAGCCGCTATACCTGGGAACCATTATTTGGCCGGGGGAGCGTGGCCTCGATGGTCACAGCGATGGCGATGCGGTTAGTCACGCAATCGTGGATGCCATTCTTTCGGCAGCGGGTCTTGGCGACATTGGCTCAAACTTCGGTGTCGATCGCCCAGAGTTTTCAGGCGCGAATGGCAAGGTTTTCATCGAGGGTGCACTCGAGTTGGTTACTGCAGCGGGCTTCAAGGTTGAAAATGTTGCGGTTCAGATCATCGGTAACCGACCAAAGGTTGCCCCGCATCGTGCGGCGGTCGAATCAGCTCTCGAGGCGATTCTCGGTGCTCCGGTCTCGCTGGGCGCTACCACGACCGATGGCCTTGGATTCTTGGGTAATACCGAAGGTGTCGCTGCTGTAGCCACCGCGCTGCTGGCTAAATCCGAGGGTGCAACCAGCCCTGAAGGTAGGCTTGCACCGTGAGCCTAAGCCTGTTTGATTCACGCGCCCAAGCCGTGCGCGCGTTCGAACCTATCGTCGCCGGCCAGGTCGGAATTTATCTTTGCGGCCCGACTGTTCAGGGTCTGCCGCACGTTGGTCACCTGCGTTCGGCCTTGGTCTACGACCAGCTGCGTCGCTGGCTCACTTTCAACGGCCAAGAAGTTACCCTGGTGCGCAACGTCACCGACATCGACGACAAGGTGCTCGAAAACGCGAAGTCAACTGGCGAACAGTGGTGGGCGTTGGCTTACCGCTTCGAGCTTGCCTTCAACAAGGCTTATGCGACCCTTCAGATTCAGCCGCCTACCTATGAGCCTCGTGCGACAGCCGCCATCCCAGAAATGCTTGAACTCATCGAGCGACTTATTGCCGCTGGCTATGCCTACCAGGCCGAAGATGGCTCAGCGGATGTCTATTTCGCTGCATCCAAGTGGGCTAAATACGGCGAGCTGACCAATCAAAAGATCGACGACATGGCGCCCGATGCCGAGGTTGAACTTCGCGGAAAGCGCGATCCACGCGACTTTGCCCTTTGGAAGGCACACAAGGTGGGCGACCCGGTTTCGGCATCTTGGAACACCCGTTTTGGTGCTGGTCGACCAGGTTGGCACATTGAGTGCTCTGCGATGTCTACTAAGTACCTCGGTGAGCAGTTCGACATCCACGGTGGCGGCCTCGACCTTCGATTCCCGCACCACGAAAACGAGTTGGCCCAGAGCTCAGCCGCGGGCGATGCATTCGCAAACTACTGGTTGCACAACGGCTTGGTCAACGTATCCGGCCAGAAGATGTCAAAGTCACTCGGAAACTCAATTTTTGCCGCCGACCTCTTGGCCGCAGCTCGCCCAATCGTCGTTCGCTACTACCTTGGCTCGGCCCATTACCGTTCGGTGCTCGATTACCACGAGGGTGTTCTAGATGAAGCCGAAGCGGCCGTATCGCGCATCGAAACCTTCGTCGAGAAGGCAATCCGCCGAATCGGTTCAGCGCCAGTTCTATCGGTTGCTCAGATCCGCGAAGCTTTGCCTGCCGCTTTTGCCAAAGCCATGGATGAGGACCTCGCAATGCCTGCAGCCTTGGCAGCCCTCCACGATGAGGTTCGCGCCGGAAACTCAGCCATTGATGCCTCAGATGATGTTGCCCTCGAGAGCTCGCTCAAAGCGGTTCTGGCAATGACCTCGGTGCTGGGCATCAACCCGCTCGACTGGGCCGATGGCGCCGCCGGCAACGATCAGGTGCTCGATAACCTAATCCAATCGCTCATTGAAGAGCGCAAGGCGGCTCGCACCAACAAAGATTTTGCACGATCAGATGCAATTAGAAACCAACTACAGGCAGCTGGCATCACGCTAGAAGATGCTGCCGACGGAACTCATTGGAGTGTTAATTAAATGGCTGGAACACCAAGACGCCCAGGCGCGGCGAAGAGCAAAAAGGGCGGCAAAGTCGGCACCGGAGGCCACGGAAAGCAGGCCCTAGAAGGTCGCGGTCCAACCCCGAAGGCTGAAGACCGCCCGTATCACAAGGCTTATAAGGCGAAGGCTGCCGCTGAGAAGCACAAGCAGGCAACCGGAGCTACCCCGATTCGTCGCGGTGAATTTCTTGCACCGACCGCTCGCACCGCTGGTTCGGCTGGTGCGGCTGCCCGTTCGGGGCAGCGCGTTGCTAAGGCCGCCGATGCATCTGAGGTTCTTTCGGGTCGCAACTCGGTAGTTGAGGCGCTTCGCGCCAAGGTTCCGGCAACGGCACTTTTCATTGCATCACGCATCGAAATGGATGAGCGAGTCAAGGAAGCCATCAAGATGGCCGGGTCTCGCGGAATTCCGGTAAACGAAATCACTCGTCCTGAGATGGACAGAATGACCGGTTTCGACTCGGTTCACCAGGGCATCGCGCTTTCGGTTCCGCCATACAAGTACCAGCACCCAATGGAAATGTTGGATTTGATCTTGTCACGTGGCCAGAAACCGCTATTTGTGGCACTTGACGGCATCACCGACCCGCGCAACCTCGGAGCAATCATCCGTTCGGTAGCGGCCTTCGGTGGTCAGGGTGTAATCCTGCCGCAGCGTCGCTCTACCGGTGTAACCGCATCGGCTTGGAAGACCTCGGCCGGTGCTGCCGCCCGCGTTCCAGTTGCCCTAGCTGCCAACTTGAACAACACCCTTAAAGAATTCAAGAAGCGCGGCGTTTTCGTGGTTGGTCTAGATGGCGGTGGCTCAATGGAGCTTCCTCAGTTCGACCTGGCCACCGAGCCTCTGCTTCTCGTCGTGGGTTCTGAAGGTAAGGGCCTTTCTCGACTAGTTACCGAGAACTGTGACGCGGTGTTGTCGATTCCGATCGCTCGTGACACCGAGTCTCTCAACGCAGGCATCGCGGCTTCGGTTTCACTTTATGAAATCTCAAAGCGTCGCGCGGCTCTAAAGCGCTAAACGCCTAAGTAAAAAACCCCGGCCAATGGTCGGGGTTTTTTGTTAGACCAGGTCTCTCCAGTCAATTTCGTCATCGTCTTCGGCGACCACGATAGTTCCAGAAGGCACGGCGTTAGGCATCGTGATGGCTTCGGTAGGTGGGCTGAGATAGGCCTCTTCATCGCGACGGTTGACTAGAACGTTGTCGATGAAAGACTGCACAGCTTCGTTCATTGAGACGTCTCGTTGTTGGTTCTCCATCATGTACCAGCGGTGCTCGAGAAACTGGTGGTAGGTCTCAGCCTGGTCGAGTCTGCCAAGCAAGTGCTTTGGAATGGCGGTGACTACCGGCTCGAAGCAGCGGCTCAACCATTCGTGGGCCAGCACTTCTTCGTCAGCGCCTGGTCGAGGGTTATCCAGGCGATAATGATCGAGGTCGTTCAACAGACGTCGAGCCTGGTTTTCTTCTACATCAAGGCCGGTTAGGCGCATCAGTCGACGGGCGTGGTGCCCAGCATCGACAACCTTTGGCTGAATCTTCACCTTGGTGCCGTTGGCATCGGTCTTGATGGCAAGTTCTTCAATATCGAAGCCGAGTTCGTTGAGGCGATCGACTCGGCGGTTAATCTTCCAGCGATCGGCTGCTTCAAAGGTTTCAACGCCGGTAAGTTCGACCCATAGCTCGCGATACTTCGCAACGATGCGTTCGCTGGTCGCAACCGCGTCTACGCCAGGCGTTGCGTTGCCGCTGGCGATTAGGTCCATAAGTTCGCCGGCAATGTTGACGCGAGCGATTTCTAGGTCGTTTTCACGCTGGCCGTTCGAGAGCCCAGAGTCGTAGAGGTGGCCGGTCTCCGCATCGACCAGATAGGCCGCAAAGGCTCCTGCATCTCGTCTGAACAGGGTATTCGATAGAGATACGTCACCCCAGAAGAAACCCGCGATGTGCAGACGCACGAGCAACACGGCAAGGGCGTCAACCAAGCGGGTTGCAGTCTCTGGTCGAAGACCTTGAGACCACATTGCGCGGTAGGGGAGTGAAAACTTTAGGTGGCGAGTGACCAGAACCGACAGCAGTTCTTCGCCCGATTCCGTGGTGCGACCATTGATGATCGCAAAAGGCTCAACGCAAGGCACATCGAGTTTCAGCAGCTGCTTCAACATGTCGTATTCGCGCTTGGCTAGCTCGGGCAGAGTTTCTTTGATTGCGATGACGTGGTCATTCAAGTGTGCGAAACGTACGGTATGGCGACTCAAACCCTTTGGCAGGGCAGCGATGTTTTCGCTTGGCCAGTCTTCTAATGGCAAATGCCACGGTAGATCCAGCAGTGCTGGCTCTACCGTGGCAGCTGTAATGTCTAGTGAGCTCAACTGTTAGTTAAGGCGCTCGCCAGTTTCTACATCGAATAGGTGGATGATTCCACCCTCAGCCTTTAGGTAAACGGTCTCACCGGCGTTTGGGTGAACGCGGCCATCAACACGAGCGGTGATGTCCTGGTCTGCACCCGAGATGCTGGTGTGGCCGTATAGGAAGCCGTCAGCGCCGAGCTCTTCGACAACGTCAACCTCAACCTTGATGCCTTCGCTGGCGGTTACGTGAAGACCCTCTGGGCGGATACCTACGGTTACCGACTTTGCGTTGGTCTTCTGTAGGATGTCAGCCGAAACAGGCAGTACAACGTTGCCGAACTGAACGCCGCCGTCAACGATAGGTAGCTGAAGTAGGTTCATGGCTGGTGAGCCAATGAAGCCTGCAACGAATACGTTCTGTGGGGTTTCGTAAAGTTCACGAGGTGAAGCGACCTGCTGAAGAACGCCGTCCTTCAATACAGCTACGCGGTCACCCATGGTCATTGCTTCGACCTGGTCGTGGGTTACGTAAACGGTGGTTACGCCCAGGCGACGCTGTAGCGAAGCAATCTGGGTACGAGTCTGAACGCGAAGCTTCGCGTCAAGGTTTGATAGCGGCTCATCCATGAGGAATACCTGAGGCTTGCGAACGATCGCACGACCCATTGCTACACGCTGACGCTGACCACCTGACAGTGCCTTTGGCTTGCGAGCTAGGTATGGCTCTAGGTCAAGAAGCTTGGCTGCCTCAAGAACGCGAGCTGCGCGCTCTTCCTTTGCAACGCCAGCAATCTTCAGAGCGAAGCCCATGTTCTCGGCAACGGTCATGTGTGGGTAAAGAGCGTAGTTCTGGAAAACCATAGCGATGTCGCGGTCCTTTGGCGGAACGTCGGTTACATCGCGGTCGCCGATGAGAATGCGACCTGAGTTGACCTCTTCAAGACCTGCAAGCATTCGCAGGGTGGTTGACTTACCGCAACCTGAAGGACCAACTAGAACTAGGAATTCGCCGTCGGCGATCTCTAGGTTGATCTTGTTTACTGCTGGACGGGTACCGCCTGGGTATAGGCGAGTAGCGTCATCAAATGTTACTGATGCCATTTTTTATTTTTCCTTCACCGGCAGGTACGTGCCGGACGATCCGTAGTGATAGAAACCCAACAACAGCGTTGTTGAGGTGCTTCCATTATGCCAGCCAAGGCGCTCTGACTTAGACTAGAGAACCTGTCCGATATCAAATCGTGACGTACGAGCGAGGGATTTTATGACTTCAAACGACAACCGACCTACCCGCAACCAGCAGCGCGAAGAGGCGCGAGCTAAGGCCAAGGCTCTTCGCGAGCAGCACAAGAAGGGCGAGCGTCGCAAGCGTCTCGGACTTCAGCTAGGAATCGGCGCAGTCATCATCGCTGCCGTTTCTATCGTTACCTTTGCGATCGCAAGCGGATCAAACTCGCCGGCAACCTCGGCAGCGCCTACCAACCTGATTTTTGACGGCGGAATCAAGCTTGGCGTTGGTCTTGAGGCTTTCACCAAGACCAACACCCCGACTCCGGTTCCGGCTCCTTCGGCAACTGCTGCGACCACCACTCCGCCAAACATTGTGATTTACCTCGACTACCAGTGCCCAATCTGCCAGCAGTTCGAGGTTCCAAACTCATCACAGTTGAAGAGCTGGGTTAACACCGGTGCCGCTACTGTCGAGATTCACCCGCTTTCATTCTTGGATGGCCGTGCCACACCAAACGAATACTCGAGCCGTGCTGGTAACGCAGCGATTTGCGTCGCCGAGTATGCGCCAAACAGCTTCTTCGACTACAGCTCGCTGCTATTCGAGAACCAGCCACAAGAAGGCACCGCAGGTCCAAGCAATGACGAGCTAGTTGCCGATTTGGCCAAGGTGCAGATCAAGGCAACCGATCAGCTAACCAGCTGTATCAAGAACAAGTCATTCGGTCCGTGGCTGCTAGATCACACCAGCAAGGTGCTCAGCACCCCAATCCCTGGTACCAAGTTGACCGTTGACGGAACTCCTTACATCCTGGTCAATGGCCAGCGTTACACCTGGAAGACCAACGAAGACTTGATGAGCCCAGCTCGTTTTGCACAGTTCGTTCAGAGCGCCAGCGCTCAGCAGTAAAGCTCAGCAACAGAAAAAGCCCCAGAGGAATCTCTGGGGCTTTTTGCTGAGCCGACTAGGGGACTTGAACCCCTAACCCCCGTATTACAAGTACGGTGCGCTGCCAATTGCGCCAAGTCGGCTTGTTGCCGAGGCAACCTTACAAGTCTATAAGAAAGAGTTACTCGGCGTTAAAGGTGATGCTGACCGAGTTGATGCAGTAGCGATCGCCGGTCGGGGTTTGTGGTGCATCCTCGAAGACGTGACCCAGGTGGCAACCGCAGGCTGCGCAGCGAACCTCGGTGCGAACCATGCCGTGGCTTCGGTCTTCGATTAGTTGAACGGCGTCGCCGGCCTTTGGTTCGTAGAAGCTTGGCCAACCGCAGTGTGAATCAAACTTGGTTTGGCTCTTGAAAAGCTCGGCCCCGCAACCCTTGCATGAAAATGTGCCCATGCGGCCTTCTTCTAGAAGCTCTCCGGTGTAGGCACGTTCGGTGCCGGCCTCGCGAAGCACGTGGTACTCAAACTCGCTTAGTTCTGCTCGCCACTGCTCTTCGGTTTTATTTACCGGATACTCCATCGAATCGCCTTTCGTCTGCCTAATATTAAGGGCACTCAATTTGTGGTGCTTGAAGGTTAAGCAGGATTCATGTCTCAAAAGTTCCCACTCGACGAATTTGATTCGGCTGTCGCCCACGGCGGGCGTCACCGCGTTCGTCGCACCGCAAAGATTCGCACTCTCGAATTCTTGCGCATCGTGGTGGTAGCTGTCGTGGTTGCTGTGCTCGGCTACTTCGGCTTGAAGGCCGTCGATGCTGCAAACCTTTTCACCGCACCGTCGGCTCCGATTGAGACAATCTCTGCGGCCGATGTGGCCAAGGGGCTGGAAATCACAATTCTTGATGCCACGGGCGTCGCGGGCACGGCAGATAAGGTTGCCACTTCGCTGGTTGATTCGGGCTTCAATGTGGTTTCGGCCGGTGATCTAGGTGGCGATACCTCATCTAAGTCGGCTGTCGACAAGACCGTGGTCTACTACTTCGACGCGGGAAACAAGGCGGCTGCAGCGGTTATCGCTAAATCTTTGGGAGCCTATCCGGTTGCTCAATCGACCGCTTATGCGGGAGCAATCACCGTGGTTATTGGCACGGATTTCAAATAATCCCTGAAAACGCGCTTATAACTTATCTATAACCAAGCAAGTTTTCTCGCGAAAACGCTTGCCACGCACTACCTACTAGGGGCTAGTGTTAGAAGTGGTCGTAGCAGTATCCGCAGCACAAGCTCTTTTTCTATGCGACTCAACCTGGCATTTAGCCACGGTTGTCATATAGCAACAGGAGTAAAAGCAATGGCACAAGGTACCGTCAAGTGGTTTAACGCTGAAAAGGGTTTCGGCTTCATCACTCAGGATGGCGGAGCAGATGTATTCGTACACTTCTCAGCAATCCAGTCAGAGGGTTACAAGGAGCTTAAGGAAAACCAGCGCGTAGAGTTCGAAGTTAAGAACGGCGACAAGGGTCCTCAGGCAGACAACGTACACGTAATCTAAGCGACCGCCTAGATTTCA